>DASWVN010000169.1:0-13376 GCA_036401215.1 Vicinamibacterales bacterium
CGATGACCTGTTCACTGACATTCAGGACGTCGATAGCGTGACGTCCGGATCTCGTGAACCATCCGGGTCCACCCTTGACGTCGATGCCACTGAGGTCGACACGCAGGATCCGCAGCGGAGAATCCGGCTGCGTCATCACCAGGGCCCGGTTGGCGGCGTCATTGTTGCCGACAACTTCAGGCGCATGAACGGCAGGCGCAATGTCAAACGTGCAGCCGGCGGCTGGTTGCTGCGCGGCCGTTCGACCTGCCGTCCCCATCCCGAGTGTAGCCGCGCACAACATCGTAAGGACGAATGCCCGCATCTTGTTCGGCCTCCTTGAACCGGATAGTAGACGGCCGCAGTCCGGTCCGGGTTGGCAGAAGCTGGCGATGAACCCGGAGGTGCCCACCCGCTGGGGTACTCGGTCTGGTCTGGACCGAGCGCCCTGACAACTTCGGCGCGATTGTGGCGCGCGAGGATGCCGGCAATGATTCCCACTCGAACGTCGGGCCGGGCATTCGGAAGACGAGACCGTTCAGGAGGCCGGGTGCGCTGAGCGCCACCGCCGCCCGCCAAGCCACATCCATGCGTTCATTCGTGGTTCTGCGCGATGCCTGGCTGCAGGCGTGTGCGGTCGATCCTCACGGTGCCTATCGCGCCCGAGCTCAGGTCCCGCACACCAACGATGACCATGCGCGTTTGCGGTTGAAGGGGAATCGTGCTCGTCAGCGTGAGCCCTTCCGTCAGCAGGCGCTCGTGCATCGCGTCCGGGATATCCAGAGGGACGGTCAAGTGTTTGGAGTTGTGCAGCGCTTCGTCGCGCAGGCGCTGCCCGATCGCCACCTCGAGCTGTCCCCTCCATCCGCCGTCACGTTTCTCGAGGCTCAATCCAGCCGGATCGACTCTCATCGCCAGTGTGAGGGTGTCGGTTGCCGCCAGTGACGCGGTCACGGTGATGCCCAGCGACGTGGCTTCCACGGGGTACTGGAGCGCGGCGATCAGCGCATCCTTCTCGAGACCTGCGCTCGCCTTCGGCGGATGCGCGTAGTAGTCCCTGCGGTGCCGAACCGTGACATCTGCCTTCTTGACCTTGACCTCGATGCGCCGGAACCGTCCGTCGAAGCGCTCATCCTGCGGATAGTAGCCAAGCCCGTACGTCAGGTCGGCATCTTCAACCGCGCGGTTCATCGCCGCCCGAAGATCGTTCGTGTTGCGGAAGACCCGTCCTCCGGTCTGCTCCGCGATCAGGCTGGACGTGTCGAAGCCCGGAGCCTGCTCCTGCATCGTCAGGAAGCTCCTCTGACGGTCGGCGGGATGGCCGCTGAAGGCGCCCTGAAGTCCGCGCGCATCGACGGGATGAATGCTGATGTCGGCATGGCTCAGGGCTCGGGTCGCGCGGTACACCCGCGACGACATCTGCTGTGCCGAGATGCCATCGTTGAAATACAGCGGGAACGCGCTGGAGATCCAGATCACGTTCTTGCGGCCCTGCACGCCTGCAAGCCGCTCAGCAAGAATCTCCAGCGTCTGGACCGTCGCGTCCACGCGGTTGGTGATGAAGTATCCCTGCACCGACAGCTCTGCCCGCTCGATCATCGCCTCGAACATCGCGTCGAGGCCGTCGGCCATCACCGGCGGGCGCATCAGCTCGTCCTCGGATCCGGCGAGCTCCGCCGACGTCGTCTTCGAAACGCCGTCGATCATCGAGCGGAGCGTGGACGCATCACTGGTGAAGTCGTGAATGATTCGCAGGTGGCGTCCGTCGAGCATGTAAAACCCGAGGCGCTCCTCCGGCCGCAACTCCGAGAGAAAGCGGGCGAGGTGCCGCCGGGCGTAGATCTGGTCGAAGTCGGCGGTATTGAGCCGATCGAACAGCAGGATCGTCGCGCCGGTGCCGACGCGTCCGTCCAGCACGTTGGTGAACGCGCCGGGGGTCAAGGATGCGGATGCGGATCGGAGAGACTCGCGCGTCTGGACGGCGAAATGTGCGACGGGGTGCGGCCGTCCGCCTTCGACGACCTCGAAGTCCGCGGCGGTCAGTCCCGGAACCGGGCGGCCCTCACGATCCTGGACGACGACCGAGACCTGCACGAGCCTCGTCGACGATCTGAAGACCGGCTGTGGCGACTGCGCGGCCGGGCCCGCCGACACACCGAGAGTGGCGGCAAGACCGGCCGTCACGGCGATCATGCGAGTCTTCACGGAGAATCCCTTCTCGAACGGCCCTTCCGACCGGTCGTTCGCTCATGGCAGGCTGGCCTGCGAATTGTAGCAGCTTCGCGGCGCTAGACTGGCCTTCACATCGTTTTCCGCTCGTGGAGGAACGCGAAGGGCATCGTGGCACCCGTGTACCGGTGGAGGCTCGTTAAGTGCGCCCGCAGGGCTGGGAGCGAGAGATCCGAGCGCCGTCGCTCTCTTATCTGGTGATCGCCGAAGAGCGACCTGGTGCTCGGTCCAGACCGAGCTGCCCGCTGCGGCCTGGGCCTGGATCAACGCCGAACCCTTCACGTCGTTCGCGCGCGATCAGCACACCCGAGAAGAGGTCGGCCTCGTACTGATTGTGCGCGCGACAGCGGAGCTCGAGATTCTCTACGGTGGACTCCCCGCCAGTCGAGAACGGTTGTCTGTGATGGAACTCGAGCATCCCCGTCTCGGTGCATCGTCCGTGGACGCCAACGAACGTGCAGCGCCCGCCGTCGCGCGTCCACACGGTACGCCGCACTGCGGCCGAGATGTAACGACTTTCATCGTCCACGCCTTCAGAGGCCCGTGGCTTCGCGACGGCAGCAAACCGCCGCTTCTCCAGGTCGGTCTCCAGGAGCTTCAACGCCCGATGAAAGATCACGGCCGGATCGCCGTCGGGGACGACGTGGCGCATGAGGTCCTGCACGTGGCGGAGGACGTCGATGGTCTCTCGCGAGACGGTCATCTGCACCTTGTAGCGCTCCGGGGCGAGAGGCTTCACGACCGGACGTTCCTGCGCGGGGGTTGGGATTCGAGTGACTGGCGGTTGCTCGGCGGTAGTCGCGGGTGATGTCGCGACGGTGGGCTGATCCCCGCCAGGCGCCACGCGATCTTCGATCGATGGCTTCGCGGGAGCGGGAGCCGGCAACTTCCTGACGAGCGGTTTCGCATCGGGGAGCGGCCGCAGTGCAGCGACCATCTCTTCGACCTCGCGCTTGGTGCGGTGCTTCGCGCGAACGAGAACGTCGCGGCAGTTGTCGTCAGTGAGATGCGGTGCGAGCAGCCCGACTGCGGTGAGCGTGAGATCGCCGGCGGCGAGCATCTCGAGCAGGATCGGGAACTTGCGAGCGGCCCGCGCGGCTTCGATGCGTCCATACGCGGCGTGCTCCGACAGGTGCAGCACGCGCGTGCAGTAGACGAACAGGGATGAGCAGCCTTGAGCGAGATAGAGTCGCCGCGCGTCGAGCTCCGCGAGCGCCGCAATCAACCGCGCGGTCGCCTGGCGTTCCGCTCGAGCGAGCCGGCCCACTTCGTCGATGATTTCGGCGTCGGAGAAATGCGTGAACAGATCGATCGTCGTCATGCTCCTGTGTAGCATCGCAGTATCTGCAACGCGGGGATGGCGCAGGGGACGTGATCTTCCGTTGGAGGATCGTGGATGGTTCCTGAGCCAGCGCTGACTCGATGGTGAGGCAGTAAACGCACGAGAGGGTGGTCCTGGTTGCCGTCCGCGATCTCAGCGCGGGCGTTGGCAAAAGCCTGTCAAGCACTTTCGTGTTCCGGTCCAAAAAATTTCGCGTATCTGAACGCTGATTGCTCCGCCGGGTAGCCGTTATGAGGAGAACGACCTGCCGGAGCGGTGCTGTTGCTCGACTCAGGCGTTCTCGGGAGCTGACTCGGTCTGGAACGAGCTCGCGACTGACGCCAAGAGCGATCGGAGCGCACTGTCACGTGCATGCTCTCGAACACTGAGCACGGTCGCCAAGCGCGCCAATTCGTCTCGAAAGCGGTCGACGACCGCGAGGATGGCTTCCTGCTCATCTTCCGGCGGCAACGGAACAGGAATGCGCTTTATCTTGCCCACACTCAGATTGAAAAGGCCGCTCGATGTAACGGCGAGTTCCTTCATGACCGCCTGGCCGAAGGGTGCGTTCAAGTAAAGCAAAACAAATCGTGAGATTCCAGGTAGTGTCGGTCTGCATCGGATGATGTGGTTCTGATGCACGCAGTTCGGGAACTCGTTGTTCCATAGCGCACATCTCCCGATCTCCTTAGCACTGCCATTGCCCTCGACGACCAGAATATCTCCCTTGCGTAGGGCGAAACGTTCGAACTGCAGAGCGAAGGGATCCCGGTCGAAGCGCTGGTGACCGAGTTCAACGTGTTCCTGGATCCGTTCGATCTGATCTGCCACATCGCCTACGATCAGCCGCCGCTCACCAGACGCGATCGTGCGCACAACGTGCGGAAGCGCGACGTCTTCACGAAGTACGGTCCGCAGGCGCGAGCGGTTCTCGAAGCATTGTTGCGAAAGTACGAGGACGACGGCGTCATCAACCTGGATGACCCGAAGATCCTGCAGATCCGTCCCTTCGATTCGCTGGGCACACCGGTTCAACTCCTGAAGCAGTTCGGGTGGACGCGACGGGTTCGAGCGCGCCGTTCACGAGCTGCAGTCTGCGCTTTACGAAGGGGCCGCGTAACTACCTCATGTCGGTTCGGAATACCGTCAAATCCATCCAGGACATCATGCGCAAGGATACGGGCGTCGACGGCGACGCCCAGCGCATCTCGCAGCTCTGCTGGATGTTCTTCCTGAAGATCATCGACGACCAGGATCAGGAGCTGGAACTGGTCGACCGCAAGTACAGGTCTCCGATCCCAAAGCGTTTCCAGTGGCGTGCGTGGGCGGCGGATCCCGAGGGGGGCGTGCTCCGTATCGACGCAGAAGACGATCGTCTTCTGAAAGCGATCCTCGCTCTGACGCAGCAGGTCCGACACCTTCCTGGCCACCAGCCGCGTCCGTTCGTCGATCACGAGCGTGCGATCGAAGTCCTTTCGGGGTGGCCGTCATGCCGATCTGAACGGCTGACGAGAAGTATTCGAGGATCTCGCGCCAGGCCGCATCGCCCGCAGCGCTCCCGCGGTGGCACTCGTCGACCACGATCAGGTCGAAGAAGTCCGGCGAAAGTTCCTTGAACAGCTTCTCGCGTTCCTCGGGACCGGTGATGGCCTGATACAGCGCCAGATAGATCTCGTAGGACGTGTCGATCCGCCGTCGGCGGTCGATGGCAATCGGCAGTTCGAGTTCAGTGCCATCCTCGCGCTCGATGACTTTCGACGAAGTGCTCAACTTCGCCATCGCGGCGCCAAACGGCTTGAAGTCGTTGACCATCGTCTGGTTGATCAGCACGTTGCGGTCCGCCAGGAACAACACGCGCTTGGCGCGGCGTGCTTTCCATAGCCGCCAGATGATCTGGAACGCGGTGTACGTCTTGCCGGTGCCGGTTGCCATGACGAGCAGCAGCCGCTGGGTACCCTTTGCGACCGCTTCTATCGCGGCGTTGACGGCGCTCTCCTGGTAGTACCGCGGCTCCTTGCCGGTGTTGTAGTAGTCCTGCAGCACCAGCGGGTCAGCGTCCGGCGGCAGTCCTTTCCATTCGCGATATCGCGTCCACAAGGTCTGGGGCGAAGGAAACTGGTCGAGTGCAAGCGTCTGCTCGATCTCGCCTTCGTCGCGCGTGGCATCGTGGAAGACGAACCCATCCCCATTCGACGAGAACACGAACGGCAGCCGCAGGGTATCGCCGTACTCGAGCGCCTGCTGGAGCCCGTCACCAACGGCGGAGTTGTTGTCCTTCGCCTCGATGACCGCGAGCGGCACGTTCGGCTTGTAATAGAGGATGTAGCCGGCCCGCTTGGCCTTGCCGCGGTACACGGTCTTGCCGCGGACGATCACGCGCCCGCGTGTGAAGCTCACCTCTTCGCGCACCTGCAGCTGCACGTCCCATCCCGCCTGCGCGAGGGCTGGCGTGATGAATTTCGTACAGATATCGCGCTCCGATAGCTGCTTCTTGTTCATGCTGAGGGGGTTACGGTTTGCCAGTGTATCGCACCCGACTCGGTCCAGACCGAGTCCGCTCGGCCACCGACGCTGGCCGCGCGACCCACCAGAGTGCCCACATCCAGAACAGCTGCAGCGGCAGGCGCCAGATCAGTGGGCTGGCCTCACGGCCGGCGACGAACAGTCCCTCGCGCGCGGCGTAGACGTTCGCGGGAAACATCGCGGCGAGCAGCGCGATGAGGCCCCAGGCGGCGGCGGGGGCGCTTTGGCGAAAGAGCAGGCCGACAGCCCCGGCCACTTCGAACACGCCTGTAACCGTCACGAGGAGTTCCGGCGCGGGGAGAACAGGAGGAACCATCCGCACGAGATCCGGGCGTGTCGACGGGTGAAAGTGTGATGCGGCCGTGAAGACGAACATCCCCGCCAACGCGAAGCGGAGCGCGTTCTTCCACGTGCCCGCGCGAGCGACCCACCCAGCTGCGCTCAGGCCGCGGACGAGGAGCCACAGCGCGAGCATCACGATCAGTGGTGCCACATCTCACCTCCATCTCGAGAATAGCCGTCGAAGCCGCGAGGTTGGCCGGAGTTCCCCCTCAACGGCATCACAATGGAATGTCAGGGCCGCTTTCCGTCCAGCGGCGGCGGCGCGCAGAAGGACGAGGCGTCATGGTATCGAACCGTGCGGTCAGACTCGATCGGCCCGTCGACCGGGCGATGGACCACGTCGCGGGTGCGGACGGGGCAGCGATCACGCTCGTCGAATACGGCAGTTATCTCTGCCAGTACTGTCACGCTGCGCACGAGGTCATCAGGCATCTCGCCGACGAGTTCGGCGACCGGTTGCGCTACGTCTACCGTCACCTGCCGCTGACCGACCGTATGGACGCCGTCCGCGCGGCCGAACTGGCCGAGTACGTCGCGCAGACCACCGGACAGTTCTGGCCCGTCCACGACGCGCTGATGCGGCGCGGTCCCGTGTTCGGGCCTGGCGCTCTCGACGAGGTTGCCGCGCAGTTCGGGGTCCCCGACCGGACGGCGTGGGACCCGGACATCACACGAGCGATCGTCGCGCGCGTGCGGGCCGACGCACGCGGCGGCCTGAACAGCGGCGCCCGGGTGACACCGACCTTCTTCATCAACGGGCGGCGCTATGAAGGTCCCTGGGATGAAGTCTCGCTCAAGGAAGCGATGTTCCGATCGCTCGGGCATCGTATCCACACCGCGAGTGTCGATTTCGCGCGGTGGGCGCCGTCGACCGGTCTGCTGCTGCTGATCATGACGATTGCCGCGGTCGTGATCAGCAACAGCCCCTGGGCCGAGCCGTTTCTCGCGTTCTGGGAACGGACCTTCGCCATCAGCTTCGGCCAGCTGGAGCTGGCCATGTCGCTGCTCGACTGGGTCGACAACGGACTGCTGACGGTGTTCTTCCTCGTGGTCGGACTCGAGATCAAGCGCGAACTGACGGTCGGCCGGCTGGCCAATCCGCGGGCGGCGGCGCTCCCGCTGGCAGCCGCGGCGGGCGGGATGCTCGCGCCCGCATTGATCTTCTTCCTGCTCGTCCCCGCTGAATTCCGGCACGCGTGGGGCATGACCATCACGACCGACACGGCCTTCGCGGTGGCGCTGCTCGTCGTCCTTGGCGACCGAATACCTGTCGATCTTCGCGTGTTCCTCACCGCCGCCGTCATCGTCGACGATCTCGTCGCGATCGTGCTCGTGGCCCTGATCTACTCGGGGGCGCTCCAGCTGACGTGGCTGGCTGCGTCGGTCGGATTGACGGCGATGCTTTTCCTGCTGAATCGATCGCACGTCTACCGCGCCCTTCCGTACGCGGTCGTCGGCGCGGTGTTGTGGCTGGCGCTGCACGAGTCGGGCATTCACGCGACGCTCGCCGGGGTCGTGGTGGCCGCGGCCACGCCGACGCGTCCGCCGGCGAACCTGGCCGCCCTGCTCGCGCAGGCGCAGGCCGTCATCGATGCGGAGGTCCGCTTCAGAGGGGACGCGATGATGCACACGGGACCGTCCGAACCGGCGCTGCGGACGCTCGACGACGTGCACGACCGGATCGAGTCGCCGGCGAGCAAGCTGCTTCGGGCCGCCGAGCCGTGGTCGAGTTACTTCGCCCTCCCGATCTTCGCGCTCGCCAACGCCGGCCTCGTCTGGTCCGCCGACGTGCTCACCGGACGTGAGCGTCTCGTCGCCGCCATCGTCCTGGCGCTGGTGCTCGGGAAGTTCTCGGGTGTGTTCCTCGGTGCCCGCATCGCGGTCGCATCCGGGATCGCGGTCAAACCGAGGACCTACACGTGGCGGCAATTGGGCGGCGCCGGTGCGCTGGCCGGCATCGGGTTCACGATGTCGTTGTTCATTGCCGGCCAGTCGCTCCCGGCGGCCGATTTCCCCGCGGCGAAGGTCGCGATCTTTCTCGCCTCGCTGGCGGCCGCGGTTGCTGGACTGGTGATCCTCTGGAAGCCGGTCCCGGCTGAGGAACTGTCGGACGGACGGTCCGGCACCGATGCGCTCGAAATCGGATCACCGATTGGAGCGTCGTAACGCCGCGCGATGAGCGCTCTCACTCCGCGCCGGCAGCCACGACGCGAACTCGGCGACCAGCAGCAGGATCGTCGCGACCGCCACATAAATGAGCGGGTCCGCCGTGAGCGAGGGGTCAGACTCGGGTCAGACTCCACTCAGACTCCAGTCAGACTCCAGTCAGACCGACCTTCGACATACGCGACGCGGCAACAGGCATTTCAAAGGGTTGCAGTGTCCGCAGTTTCGCCGAGGATTGATTCAGGATCGGCGCTGTTTTTGGAACCGTCGGCCCCATTTTCCGACTGAGCCGCCATCCGGACGGCCTTCTTGAATGCATGTTCCCCGAGAATCCGCTCGTTCGAGCGGATGCGCTCCTCCAGCGGGTCCTCACCTGTGCCCAATACAAAGGCCGCAAACCGCGCCCTCAACTCGGCTTCGCTGCCCGGTCCAAAGGCCGCCAGCACTGGCTCGATCTTCAAGAAGGCGGGTGCCGGTTCCAGGCCGACGATGGCGGCATAGCTGCTCCACTTCCACTTGCTTGGGTCGTCTACCAGGTTCGCACGAACCGGGTTGCGGGCGACGTATCGGAGCAGTGTGCGCAAATACTGCCCCGTGTCGACGATTTGCCCCTTGAATCGTCCTTGAAAGGTGTGTCCCACGCGCCGGTGGCGCCCATTCCACCATTTCCCGTATTCGCCATTCAGGTGTTGCATGGCACGCGAGTAGTTCTCCTTCGTCGGCACCAGGACGGCATGGTAGTGATTGGGCATCGCACAGTAAGTCCAGCAGTCGACCTCGTATTCTTCGCACACCGTGCCGAGCTGGTGGATCCACTCCCGATAATCCTGGTCATCAAGATAGATGCGCATCCCGCCGTTTCCGCGGGACATGGTGTGGCGAATGAGCCCAGGGGTCTGGATGCGTTTGATGCGCGGCATGCCGAACTCGTATTTCAGGATTCGGGCCGCCGAGAAGCTGCCGAAAAAGCGCCGATTTCGACATCAGGCCGTGTCTCTCATCGAGGATATTGAATTCGAGGAGGCTCGCCGACCTTGCAAGATCTGCGACGGGGGATGGCGGCAGTCCGACCTTGGTCTGACGGGAGTCTGAGTCGAGTCTGAGTTGAGTCTGACCCCGACCCGGCCCCGACCCCGACCCCGAACCTGACTCCGACGTCCCGCGTTAGCGCCTCCCGCGTCGATTCCGCTCACGCGACTCGTGCGCCAGTGGTCGAGTGCGCAACAGAGAACTCCCGCCCGCCCCGATCGAAATAGTCCCTCGTGATCTTTCTCACGACCGGCACCAGGAACGCCAGTCCGATCAGGTTCGGCAGCGCCATGAAGCCGTTCAGCAACGTGCCGATCGCCCACGCCAGCCTGACTTCGATGACCGCGCCCAGGAAGATCAGCGCGACGAAGGTCACCTTGTAGAGCATGATGGCTCCCGATCCGAAGAGATACTCGAAGCACTTCTCGCCGTAGTAGTACCAGCCGATCAGCGTCGAGAACCCGAAGAGGAAGGAGCTGAGGGCGACGATGCCCGTGGCGAACGGGATCGACGTCGACATCGCCGCGGCCGTGAGATCGCCGCTGGCCTGCTGATACGCCGGATCGGTCCACATGCCCGACGACAGGATGATGAACGCCGTCATCGAGCAGACGACGATCGTGTCGACGAAGACTTCGAAGATGCCGACGAGCCCCTGCTCGACCGGGTGCTTCACGTCGGCGACGCCGTGCGCGATGGGCGCGCTGCCCAGACCCGCTTCGTTCGACAGCACGCCGCGGCTCACACCCGCGGCAATCGTCTGCGCCACGGTCGAGCCCACGAAGCCGCCGAGCGCGGCGGTCGGCGTGAACGCTTCCTGAAAAATCAAACCGAAAACAGTTGGCAGGTGCGAAACGTTGAGCAGGATGTACGTCAATCCCGAGCCGATGTAGACGACGATCATCGTCGGAACGATCGCTTCGGCGGTGTGGGCGATGCGCTTGAGACCGCCGATGAGCACCAGTCCGACGAGGACCGTGATCACGATTCCGGGAATCCAGTGGGGCATGTCCATGCCCACGATCGAGCGGGTCGCCTCGACGGCGGTTCGTGCCACCGTGTTCGACTGGGCCATGTTGCCGGTGCCGATGAGGGCGGTGACGGTGCCGAAGAACGCGAAGGCGACCGCCAGGATCCTGCCAAGCGCGGCATTCGGCACGCCGCGGCTGATGTAGTACATGGGACCGCTCGCGAGTTCGCCGCTTTCGCGTGTGACCCGGAAGTGCACGCCCAGCACGGCTTCGGCGAACTTGGTCGCCATCCCGAGGGTGGCCGTGACCCACATCCAGAAGACCGCGCCGGGACCGCCGATCAGGATGGCTGTTGCGACGCCGCCGATGTTGCCGTTGCCGACAGTCGCGGCGAGCGCCGTCGAAAGCGCCTGGAACGGCGTGATCGTCTTCGACCCGGCCTCTCGTTTCCCGAACGCGCTGCCAAACACGGTGCGCGCCGCCCGGCCGAAGCGGCGGATCTGCACGACGCCGGTCATCAGCGTCAGCAGCCCGCCGACCAGGACCAGCACGAGGGGCATGACATACGGCCGCCAGACGAACGAGTCGACCGCAAGGATACTTTCAGTCAAGGCGTCGAGATTCATTGCACTCCTGGAGGAAAGAGAGTCCGCGGTCGATGGGATCGGCCATCCGATCGCCGACGAGCGGAACGTTCACAGCAGACGAAACACCAGGGCCGCGATCAGCGTGGGCAGGATGGCGCCCGCCAGGAGCCCGAGCGGGGAGATGCGCCCGCCGAAGAATGGTCCCAGCAGCGCCTGTCCTGCGGGATTGGGGGCATTCGCGATGACGGTCAATCCGCCCCCGACCACGGCACCTTGCACGACGGCGAGCTTCAGTTCCTCGCCAAGGTGCGGCACGAGCGTCGCCAGGTAGGTGATGAGCGCGTTGTCGTTCACCGCGGTCAGTGCCGTTGCGCCGACAAACAGCGGTGTCTCCGGCAGGCGTCCCAGAACGGGCGCGATCCACCATCCTTGCAGCCCGCCGTGTATCACGAGACCCGCGAGGAAGAAGCCCACGAGCAGGGGCGTTCTCAGCTCGAGCCGGCTCTGGTAGGCCGCGGTGGCTCGCGCGAAACCCAGGAAGAACAGGAAGCCGCCCACGAACAAGGCCGGGTAGTGGGCGTTGAAGACGGTCCATGCCATGAACGCCAGGTGTGCGGCGATCAGCCAGCCGGGCACCGGCAGCAGCGCGGCGCTGCCGGCCGCATCGTCCGGCGGTTCGATATCGGGGGCCGCCGGCCGCGCGGCGAGGGCCAGAAACTCGCCGCGGAACATCGCGAAGTACACCACCGTCGACACCGCGATCGCGACGCACGCGCGCCATCCGAAATGCGCGAGCATGAACGGGATGTCCCACCCCCATGGCCGTGCGACCATCAGGACTGGAGGAGCGGCGAACTGCGTCAGCGTTCCTCCGATCGATACGTTCACGAACAGGACGCCGAGCGTGGCGTAGCGAAGCCGCATCGAGGGTCCGAGATCGTAGAATTGGCGGGCCAGCAGCAGGGCCGAGATGGTCATCGCCGCCGGCTCGGTAATGAACGATCCGAGGAGCGGCCCGACGGTCAGGATCGTGATCCACCAGGCGGCCGGCGTTCCGCCGCCGGCGGCGGCGATGCGCCGAAGCGCGGATTCGGCGAACGTGATGACCGGACGCGTCGCGGCGAGCGCCATGATGACGACGACGAACATCGGTTCGGTGAAGTTGACGGTGCCGTCGAAGTAGTGCTTGGCGGAGTCCCAGCCTGCGTATGCCGTCAGGGCGGCGAGCAGCGCGGCCGCCCACAGCCCGAACACGACTTCCACTTCTCCGAGGAAGTGCAGCAGTTCCGCGAGCAGGTTCGGGCGTGTCGGTTCGCCCCGCTCGCGTGCCCGCGCGTCGGCTCGATGCTGGACGCGGTGGGCCAGTGCGGCGAACCGGGCCGCCGCGAACGTGTGCAGGACGGCCAGCAGGAAGATGCCCGTGGCCACGGCGTTGAATGGCTCGATCTGCACCCGCGTGGAGAGTTCGGCCGCAAGGGTCTGGTCGGCGGCCGAGGGATATGTCTCGAGCGGCCGCGGAATCGCTATCGCTTCGATGCTTTCAACCATTCGTTCAGGGCTACCCCGGGGCACACGTTGGACCACGCAGGCGGCGGTCGGAGCGCGTGCTTTCGATGTTGAGAAACACTCGTGCGAGCTTTCGTGAGGCGCGATGGTGAGACGCGTGCCGCAGCGGTGAAGCGGCGATCTCACCCGGCGGGTTCGCGCGGATTCCTGAACGGTGCCCGTCCGGACGGTCCACACCACGCGGCCAACTCACGCCGTCGTTGTCTCGCGACGACCATGAGGATGGCGGCCCGACCATCCGCTTGCCTGCAGCGGACGGCCGCTGCACCCTTCTGTCTCCTAGAAGGGATCTAGTATACGCAATCCAGCCGGTGACCCCCGATGTGCTCTCGAATTTTCCCACGGCTGTTCTGGATCCCGGTACGATTGATGGATGGTTTCCCGGGTAGCGGCGTTCATTTCGCGGCGCTGGTGTGTCCCGCACGAGTCGGCCCGCATCGACATTCAGCCGATCGACGGAGGGCTCGAATCGGCAGTCGTGCGCGTGCGCATCTCGCCACCGGAAGGACATCACGGCATTCCACCGCAGTTCGTCGTCAAGCAACTTCCCGCCGGGTTCGAGCGAGAGGCCGAGGTGTACGAATTGCTCTGGCGCCATTTCGATCCCCCTCCGGCCGTCCGGCTGCTCGGGCGTGAGCGCGCATCACAGGCCACGTATCTGTA
>DASWVN010000170.1:0-16139 GCA_036401215.1 Vicinamibacterales bacterium
CTTCGGGGACGGCTGGCGTCTCGGCAACGGGAGCCGGCGCCGGTGGAGCGGGCGGCTCCGGCGCGGGCGCCGGCGGACGCACGAGGACCGTCTCCGGCGCGGGCGGCGGTTCCGGCTGTTCGTCGGCGGGCGGCGTCGGCATCACCGGCTTCGCCGTCTTGACGAGTCGCGGCTTGAGCTGCGGGGTTGGCGGCTTCGGCGGTTCGACCGGCTTGCCGCCCTGCTTCCTCCCCCTCGACGGGGCAGGCGAGTCGGTGAACGAGACGTTCGACGGCACGTTCAGATTGCGCTGACGTGCGATGCGAGAGACGAACTCCCGCGCGACGACCTCCTCGACCGTGCTCGATGCGCTCTTGACCTCGATGTCGTGATCGCGCTTCAAGAGCGCGATGACTTCCTGACTCGTGGTGTTGAGCAGCTCCGCAATTTTGTAGATCCGGACTGTTGCCATTAAGAAATTCGTTCTCTCTCTACTCTCTTACGAATTCGAACGTTCCGGTTCGCCGGACGCCTCGCCCTCGGGCGTCTCGGCCGCCGCAACGGCCGCCGGTTCCGCGGCAGCATCCGCGGATTCCGTGCGTGTGATCTCGTCGTTGCCGGAGGGCTCCTCGTGGTCGACCCCCTCGGCTTCTGGCTGCGCCGGCTCGGCTGCCTCCTGGCCAGCCATCGGTTCTTCGCCCGTAACACCCTCGGCCGGCGCTTCCAGCCCGGCCTCGCTCGTCGCTTCGAGCTCGCCGAACTGCGCCTCGACTTCGCGGCGCTTGTCTTCCTCGCTCTTGATGTCGATCTTCCAGCCGGTCAGCTTGGCGGCGAGGCGGACATTCTGTCCCTTCTTCCCGATCGCGAGCGACAATTGCTTGTCCTCGACGATGACTTCCATGACCTTCTCGGCTTCGTCGACGATCGATACCCGCTGGACCTTCGCCGGGCTGATCGCGTTGGTGACGAAGACGATCGGGTCTTCCGACCATTCGACGATGTCGATCTTCTCGCCGCGCAGTTCGCGGATGATCGACTGCACGCGCGTGCCCTTCATGCCGACGCAGGCGCCGACCGGATCGACATCGCGCTCGCGCGAGTAGACCGCCACCTTGGCGCGATCCCCGGCTTCGCGAACGGCGCCTCTGATCATCACCGTACCGTCGTAGATCTCGGGGACTTCCTGCTCGAACAGCTTGATGAGCAGGGCCGGATCCGTCCGGGACATGATGATCTGCGGTCCCTTGGCGCTCCGATTGACCCCGCGGATGACCGCGCGCACGCGATCGCCGACGTTGTAGTTCTCGGCGCGCGACTGTTCCTTGCGCGGCAGCTGCGCCTCGGTTCGGCTGTTCAACTCGAGAATGATGTCGCCGTTCTCGAACCGCTTGACGGTCCCGTTGAGCACCTCGCCGATCCGTTCGCTGAACTCGGCGTACACGTTCTCGCGTTCGGCCTCGCGGACCTTCTGAAAGATGACCTGCTTGGCGGTCTGCGCCGCAATGCGGCCGAGGTCCTCCGTCGGACGGGGGAACTCGATCTCCATGTCGACTTCAGCCTCGTCGCCGTACAGCGCCTGCGCGTCGGCCAGCGAGATCTGCGTCGACGGATCGGTCACCTCGTCGACGATCCGCTTTACCGCGTACAGTTCGAGTTGGCCGCTCTCCTGGTTGAAGCGGGCGCGCAGCGCTTCGCTCTTGTAGCGCTTGCGGGCGGCCGCCTCGAGAGCGTCCTGCACGGCACTGATGATGATCTCGGGATCGACGCCTTTCTCTTTGGCGATCGCATCGATCTGCTGCAACAACGGATTGACTGTAGCCATATTTCTCGAAGCCCCGGAGCGCCGCTCCCTGGCTCCTGGCTCCCGGCTCCTGCTCTCAAAATTCCACCGCGAGCTGCGCCCGCTTGATGCGGTCGATCGGCACGCGATGCGTTTTGCGTCCTTCTTCCAGCACGACCCGGCCGTCTTCGACGCCGCGCAACCGCCCCGAGAAGGCCGACTGCCCGTCGAGCGGCTCGGTCGTGACCACCTTGGCCAGCCGTCCGGCAAAGCGGCGGTAATCCGCCTCGTGCCGCAGCGGCCGGTCGATCCCCGGCGACGAAACCTCGAGCGTATACTGCTGCCTGAGCGCCACGGTACCCAGCTCGTCTTCCTCGACATCGAGGAGAGCGCTCAAGTCGTGACTGACGCGCTGGCAGTCCTCGATTCCCACGGCGTCTTCGGGCATTTCGACGACGCCGCGATCCGGACGATCGATAATGACCCGGAGAACGTTGCCGATCGACTCACGGCGCAGCTGCACGTCGAAGATCTCGAGCCCGTAACTGTGCGCCACGCGCTCGGCGGCCTCTCGTATCCGCCCGACCCTCTCGTGATCTCTCGCCATGCACCTTCGCTCGCCGCGCCGAGGCCCCCGAGCTACGGCGCACGAGTCGTATCCGGCTGAAAAGGGCCCTCAAAAACAAAGAGTGGGCACGGGCCCACTCGGGACTTTCCTCGAAGCTGGCACCCACCAATATAACATGCCGGAATCAGCTGACGGGTTTGGCAACGAGGTCGTAACCCCTGGCGCCTACGATCTGCGCACGGATGAGGTTACCGGGACGAACGACACCAGGGTCGCAATCGGTCAGGAACACGACCGGGTCGATCTCCGGCGCCTGGCCGCGGAGACGCCCTTGAAGCACCAATTCGTGCTCGGGTGAGGGTCCGTCGACGAGGACCTCGACCTCGTGCCCGATCTTCGCCTTCTGAGCGGCCGCGACGATCTTCTTCTGCCTGGCCATCAATGCGTTGCGGCGCCGCCGTTTGACCGTCGCCGGCACATCGTCCGGCATCGCGTAGGCGCGCGTGCCCTCCTCGTGCGAGTAGGTGAAGACGCCGACATGATCGAAATTAGTATCGGCGACGAAGGCCTCGAGTTCGGCGAACTCCTCCTCGGTCTCACCCGGGAACCCGACGATGAGCGTGGTGCGGAGCGTGACGTCCGGTACCATGCCGCGGATCCGGGCGAGGAGCTTGTCATACGTCCTCCGGTTGCCCGGCCGCCGCATCCGCTTGAGCACGCTCGCGGATGCATGCTGCAGCGGCAGGTCGATGTACCGGCAGACTTTCTCGCAGTCCGCCATCGCCGCCAGCACGTCGTCGGTGATGGTCGTGGGATAGAGATAGAGCAGCCGGATCCATTCCAGACCGTCGATCGTGTTCAATTCGCGCAGCAGCCGGGCCAGCGCGCCGCGTTCCCCCTTGTCGATGCCGTAGAAGGTCGTGTCCTGCGAAATGAGGAGCAGCTCTTTGACGCCGCGCTCCGCCAGGCTGCGTGCTTCGTGCACGATCGAGGCGGCATCGCGGCTGCGGAACTTGCCGCGCAGCGTCGGGATGATGCAGAACGCGCACGTGTAGTCGCAGCCTTCCGCGATCTTCACGTAAGCAAAATGCTTCGGCGTCGTCAGCAGACGCGGCGTATTCGCGTCGTAGAGGTAGGTCGGGAGTTCCTTCGCCGACAGGTTCTTGTGGAACGTCAGCGGCACCGCACCGGCGGGTCGCGCGTCGAACGCGGTCAGGATCTGGTCGACTTCGCCCGTCCCGAGGACGGCATCGATCTCAGGGATCTCCTTCTTCAGTTCTTCGCGATAGCGCTCGCCGAGGCATCCGGTCACGACGAGGCGCGAGCAGCGGCCGTTCGCCTTCTGCTGCGCCATCTCGAGGATCGCGTCGATCGACTCCTGCTTCGCGGCATCGATGAAGGCGCAGGTGTTCACCACGAGCACGTCCGCGTCGGAGGCGTCGTTCGTGAGTTCGTGGCCCGCGTTCTGCGCGATGCCGAGCATCACCTCGCCATCGACGAGGTTCTTGGGACAGCCGAGTGAAACGAGGCCGATCTTCATATCGATTTCAAGTGACGGAATGTTTCAGCATTCAGCATTCGTCTTCGTCATTGACCCATCTCAGGGGTACATCCGGTAGAGCATTCTTGGGTACGGAATGGCCTCCCGCAGGTGCTCGATCCCGCAGATCCACGTCACGACGCGTTCGATCCCCATCCCGAAACCGGAGTGGGGGACGGTGCCGTAGCGGCGGAGGTCCAGGTACCACTCGAACGCCTCCTGCGGCAGGTCGTGTTCCTTGATCCGCTGGAGCAGGAGGTCGAGGTCGTCGATGCGCTCGCCGCCGCCGATGATCTCGCCGTAGCCTTCGGGCGCGAGGAGGTCGACACTCAACGACACCTCGGGACGCTCCGGATGCGGCTTCATGTAAAAGGCCTTGATCGCCGACGGGAATCCGTGGACGAACAGCGGACGATCGTGCTCGGCCGAGAGCGCGGTTTCGTCCGGCGCGCCGAAATCGCCGCCCCACTCGAACGGCAGCCCCTTCTTCTTCAGCAGCTCCGCCGCATCGTCATATGAGATGCGCGGGAATGGACTCTTGATCGCTTCGAGCCTGGCGGTATCGCGTTCGAGCACGTCCAGTTCGCGCCGGCGCTTCTCGAGGACCCGTTCCACCACCGAGACGACCAGCCCCTCGGCCAGGACCATCGCGTCGTCGAGCGTCGCAAACGCGACTTCCGGTTCGACCATCCAGAACTCGGTGAGATGCCGCCGCGTCTTCGATTTCTCCGCCCGGAACGTCGGACCGAAGCAATACACGCGGCCGAGCGCCATCGCGTTGGCCTCGTTGTACAGCTGGCCGCTCTGGGTCAGGTAGGCGGTGTCGTCATCGAAGTACTGGACCGGGAAGAGGGTGGTCGTGCCTTCGCATGCGGCGGGCGTGAAGATCGGCGTGTCGGCCAGCACGAAGTGGCGGCTGTTGAAGTAATCGCGCACCGCGTCGATCACTTCGTGCCGGATCCGGAGGATCGCCTGCTGCCGCGGCGCACGGATCCACAGATGCCGCCGGTCCATCAGGTAGTCGACACCGTGTTCCTTCGGCGTGATCGGGTAGGCCTGCGCGACCGAGACCACCTCGAATCCCGTGACGTCGATCTCGTAGCCGCCCGGCGCACGCGAGTCGGCGCGGACGGTCCCGTGGACGATCACCGCGCTCTCCTGCGGGAGGTGATCGGCGCGCTTGAACACGTCGTCGCCGACCGCCTGCTTCGACATCACGCACTGGATGAAGCCACTGCCGTCGCGAACGTTGAGGAAGTGGATCTTGCCGCTCGACCGCCGGTTGTACAGCCAGCCGCGAATGGTGACGGTTTGTCCTTCGAATCTGTCGATTTCTTCGATATATGCGAGCATCAGTCCGCCTTCTCCGAGGGGCTTCGCCCCTCGGACTCCCCTGCACGCTCTCTCGCTCGCCGCTTCGCCGGCTCGCTCCGTTCGCGTGGCGCGCTCGCGGTGCTCGCTCGGGTCGGCAAATTGAGCATTGGTGATGTTAGTCCGCCAGTGCGCGTTCGATGCGCTGCCGCGCGCGCCGCGCCTCCTCGAGAACGGCCGCGGGGCTGCCGGTGTTGGCAAGCTCCATGAGATACGTGCCGTCGTACCCGATCTTCTGCATCGTCATCAACGCCGCCCCCCAGTTGATGGTCCCCTGGTAGGGCACCAGGTGGTCGTCGTTGCGACCGCGATTGTCGTGCACGTGGGTGGTGATGAGGTGTTCGGCGGAGGCCTCGATCTCGTCGGCGACGTCGCCGGCGAGGTGCGCGTGCCCGAAATCGAGACAGATACCAACCGTCGAGCCCTCGAAGTCCCGCTCGATCATCGCGACGAGCGTTGATGCCGACGAGAGGGAGTTCGGGATCACTTCCATGGCGACTTGTGCGCCCAGCGGTTCGGCGATCCGGCAGATCTCCTCGACGCTGCGCGACGCTGCCGGACGCTGGTTGTCGTTCGCGCCGGCGTATTGCGCAGGGGAGCCGAGGTGGACCACCACGAACTTCGCCGGGATCCGTTTGAGCACGCTGATGGCCGCTTCGGCTTCGCGCACCGCGGCCTGACGCCGCGCGCTGTCGCCCGAGGCGATCGAATAGGTCGTGCCCGGTCCGCCGGGACCGTACGCCTCGAAGATCGGCAGGTGAATCGAATGGAGTTCCAGCCGCGTGTCGGTCAGCCAGCCGGCCAGCTGCTCGATGGCTGACGGATCGTGGTAGTCGAAGTGCGAACGCGTGGCGAAAAGCTCCACGGCTTCGAAGCCGTAGCCGGCGATCTGGGCCAGGTGGTCCCGCTCGAGCCGCTGGTCGTGATAGAGGTGCGTCGAAATGCCGAACTGCATGATCTCTGGATGGTTAGAAGGCGCCGCAGCGAACCATCCATTATAAGGGAAAGGGGACAGTCACCTTCTCCCGAAACTGGTCGTCCTGGGTATCGTTTGGTCGTTCAGGATCAACAGGTTACGAAAAAGGTGACTGTCCCCTTTTTTCTTACCTGAACTCCTCCACGTGGGTCGCGAGCATGTCGGCGAGGTCATGGAACTGCGGCAGGTTGTCGAGGTTGTTGCGGACGTAGCGCAAGGTGCGGGGGATGTACTGGATGTACACCGGGTTGCGCCGCGCGGTCGTCTGGTAACCGAACGTGCCGAGCGCCTTCAGGTTGCGCTGGAGCGCCATCAGGTCGAACCGGTGCCGGAACTCGTGCGCCTGGGCCGTCTGGCCCTTGAGCGCCAGGAAATAGGCGATCAGCTCCTCCACGGTTTGTTCGGGCAGGTCGACGTACGAGTCCCGGAGCAGCGACACGAGGTCGTAGGTGTCGGGCCCCATGCGGGCGTCCTGGAAATCGATGATGTAAAGCTTGTCGCCGTGCAGCATCAGGTTGCGGCTGTGATAGTCGCGATGGCACAGCACGCGCGGCTCGGCCGCGAGCGTCTCCACCAGGCGGCCGAACTCGCGCCTCAGATCGCTCCTCGCCTCCTCGGACAACACGACGCCGCGGTACGCCTCGAGAAAGTGCTTGATGAAGAAGTCCATCTCCCACGTGAGCTTCTCGACGTCGAAGGCGATCCCGTAGGGCAGGTTCTCGGCGGATTCCAGCTCCGCTCCACGGCGTTGAAGCGTCGCAATCAGTTCGACCGACTCCCGGTACATCGCGGCGTGTTCGGCGGGAGTGGCGGCCCCGAGGTGCGCCTGGAGCGTGACGTCGCCGAGGTCCTGCAACGCGAGGACGCCGAGGTCGTCGGCGTGGCCGAGGACCGTCGGAATCGGGACCGGCATCTGCTCGAGCAGGCGCGCGACGTTGACGAACGGCAGCTTCTCGAACTCGAAGGCGCTCGAATACAGGGACAGCACGATCGACGGCGAGTCCGGGATCAGGATGCGGAAGTACTTGCGGTCGGATGCATCCCCCGTCAGTGGAACCACACGGGGAGACCGCGCGGCCAGTCCGCTGCGGGAGAGATAGCCGTCGATGCGTTCGCGCGTGTCGGCGCCCTCGGGCTGACGTTTGTCGGACATCAAATCACACCGGAGGACTTCGTCCCCGGACCCCCTTACACGCTCTCTCGCGAGCCGCTACGCCGGCTTGCCCCGTTTCCGCCTCCGCTAGAGCTACGGCGAACGCGCCGAGGCGCCTTCGGCGCGAAGGCGGGCGCGTGGCTCGCTCGCGGGTTATTGCTGTTCGCGTTATCAGAACGGTCGGATCAGCAGGCTGCCTTCGATTCGTTCCCCGGCGGCCGGCTGCAGCGTGCCGGCAGGCACGATGGCGCATCGCGTGAATGTCGTCCCCCGCGGGACGCGGACGCCATCGGCCACGATACACTCCGTCAATCGGGCTCCCCGCTCGATTGTCACATCATCCCACACCGCCGTGCGTTCGAGGAGGGCGTCGGGCGCGATCTCCGCCTTCCGGCCGATCATGTGATGCCCTTCGGTTTCGGCGAGCGCGAGGCTCGTCGCGAGGAGGTCGGCCGGCGTGCCGATGTCGCGAAACTCCGCGTCGCTGACGAACGCGGCGATGGCCCTCGGGTCCCGGCGGATCAACTCCGGATACAACGCGTTCACGCTCTCGTGCGGAACGCCCTCCGGCAGGTCCTCGAAGGTCTTTGCCCTGGCAACCTGAACGCCGATGAAATGGAACGAGTCCCGCGCCTGTCCCGCCCGCGTGAACCCGGTCACGAAGCCGTCACCCGACACCAGGACCCCGCCGTACTTGTCGGGCGCGGGATTCGGGATCAGCGCCATCGTCACCAGCGCGCCGGAGGCGTCGTGATGCCGGGTGAGTGCGTCGAGATCGACGTTTGTCAGTGTGTCGCCGTTGACGATCAGGAAGCGGTCCGCTCCACCGTCGGTCAACAGCGGCAGCGCGCGCCGCGGACCACCGGCGGACCCGAGCACCGGCTGCTCCCAGGAGTAACGGATCCGAACGCCGAGCGGCGAGCCGTCGCCGAGACACGCTGCCACGGTGGCGGGATGATGATGGAGGTTGAACACCTGGTCGCGGAAGCCGTGCCCCGCCAGCCAGCGCGACACGCGCCGGGCCAACGGCTCGCCATTGACCGGGACGGCTGCTTTCGCGCGGATGTACGTCAGCGGCCGTAACCGGGTGCCGAGCCCTGCGGTCAGGACCAGTGCCGGGCGCCGCGTCATCCCTGATCGGGCTGGAACAGCATGTCAGGGCCGGTGATCCCGAAGCGGTCGCGGTCCGCGAGAAACAGGCCGCGGTAGGAATCGACGACGTAATCGTCCGGACTTTTGCCGAGGGCGTGGGCCATGTCGGTGATGCCCTGTTCGCTGCCTTCGATCTCGACGAAGACGCCAACCGGGGTCTCGTCGACAGCGATGATGACGTCTTCGCGGCAGAACTCCTCGCGGAACTTCTCATACCGGAACCAGACGTGCAGCCCGAGTTCCTCGAACACACGCAGCAGCGCTTCGCCGTCCCCCACGAGGGTTTCGACCTCCTCCCGCACCTTCATGGAGGACGGCTGGACGGGACCCTTGAAGGTGACCCGGCTCTTGCCGCCCTCGGTGCGGATCCTCAGGACGCACCGGCGGCGCCGCAACTGCTCGTCCTCGGTATCGAGCAGCGCGTCCTCCTGAAGCCGTCGCCCGTGGAGCGGTGTCGCCCCCGCCGCGATCACCGAGGCGCGTGCTTCCTCAGCCGACTCGTAGCGGAGTTTGATCTCTCGTTCCAGGGTAATGCTAGTCACGATTGCAAATCATCCACCCGGGCCCCGTTGAGCGTCAGCGCTTGGTCATCGTGACGAATTGCTCCTGGCCGCCGCGCCAGATGAGCAGGAAGACCGGGGCGCCTTCGGGGCTGCTTTGGAGCGCCTTGGTCACCTGGCTGGCGCTGTTGACGGCCTGACGGTTCACCTCGAGGATGATGTCCCCACGCTGCAGGCCGGCGTAGAACGCGGGGCTGTTGCGCTCGATGCGCACGATCACGGCGCCGCCGCGATTGCGCGGGAGTTCGACCTGACGGGCGAACTCGGGTGAAATCGGTTCGAGCGTCATGCCGAAGTCGGTCGCCGTCTGCTCGACCTCCTCCGGTGTCCGCTCGTTTGCCGCGCGTCCGCCGGCTTCCGCCTCGAGATCCAGTTCGTCGACGGTGATGTTCAGCGTCTGCCGCTTCTTGTCGCGCACGACCGTCACAGGAACGGTGGTTCCAGGCTGCGTGGCGATCACCATCGCGACGAGTTCCGTGTTGTCTGCGACCGGCCGGCCGTTGAACTCGACGACCACGTCGCCCGGCTGCAGCCCGGCACGCGCCGCCGGTCCACCCGGAGCGACGCTCGAGATGAGTGCGCCGAGACCGTCGGTCACGCCGAGCGCTGCGGCCTCGTCGCGATTGAAGGTCGTGCTGACCTGGACGCCGATGACCCCTCGCGTGACCTTGCCGGTGCGCAACTGTGGCACGAGATCCTTGAGCGTATTGATGGGCGTGGCGAAGCCGATCCCGATGTTCGCCTGCCGGGCGGCGTCGGTGTAGATCGCGGTCGCCATGCCGACGACCTCGCCGCGGATGTTCAGCAGCGGTCCGCCGGAGTTGCCCGGGTTGATGGCGGCGTCGGTCTGGAGCATCTCCTGCTCGCGGCCGCGGACGACCGTCG
The DNA here is from genome assembly GCA_036401215.1 of Vicinamibacterales bacterium. Classification (GTDB taxonomy): domain Bacteria; phylum Acidobacteriota; class Vicinamibacteria; order Vicinamibacterales; family 2-12-FULL-66-21; genus JACDCA01. Next base: position 9,965 of record DASWVN010000170.1, read on the forward strand.
TGAACGGACGCCCCTTCGCCGAGATGACGCCGACCGTCACCGTGTGCCCGAGGCTGAACGGGTTGCCGATCGCCATCACCCAGTCGCCCTGTTCCAGCTGGTCGGAGTCGCCGAACTTCACTTCCTGGAGCGGCGTGGCCGGCATCTCGGTCAACTGAATGAGGGCGCTGTCGGTCAGCGGATCGCGCCCGACGACCTTCGCCGCGTAGTCCTCGTTCAATCCACCATTGAACAGGCTCACGCGAATGAGATCCGCGCCTTCGACGACGTGGTTGTTGGTCAGGATGAAGCCGGCCTTGTCGATGACGAAGCCGGTGCCGGCTCCCTGCGTGACCGGACCGCCCGGATCTTCTCCGCGGGGCGAGGGACGCGGCGTCCGATTTCGCGGCGACGGTGCGCCGAAGAAGCGCTCGAAGATATCGTCGCCCCCGAAGAATTCGGTCAACTCGCGCGTCCGCGCGCGCGCTTCGGTGCGGATGTTCACGACCGCCGGAATCTGTGCTTTCGCGATGTTACGGAACGTCGAGGCATCGATCGGGCCGTTGAGCGGCGCGCTGTTCGTCGCCGGGACGTTCACCGTCTGCGCGCTCGACGAGGGCGCCAGGTCGAGCCGCGACGCAATCACCATCCCGACCGCGAGGGACGCGACAGCTATGAGCACGGCATAGAAAAGTGTGGTCTTTCGCGTCGACATCTTTCTGGTCTCCCATTCGGTCGACCGGCCGTCGATGACCGATCAGCCGATAATGACGATCTCCTGCTGCAGGGGCCCCGTGACCCGAGCGCCCCGCTCGGCGACGAACATGTTGATCTCCGTTCGCACGCCGTAGCGGTCGGTGTAGACGCCGGGCTCGATCGTGAAGCCCGTGCCAGGGATCAGGCGGCGATCATCGTGAGTTTCGTAATCGTCCATGTGGACGCCGTTCCCATGAACGTCCTCGCCGAGGCTGTGGCCGGTGCGATGAATGAACAGCTCGCCGAACCCGGCCTGTTCGATCACGTCGCGGCAGGCCCGATCGACCTGCCAGCCACGAAGGTCGCGTCCGCCGGCAGCCGAAGAGCGGACCAGTTCGATGGCCGCATCGCGCCCATCGCGCGCCGCCGCGAACGCCCGCTGGTACTCATCCGGGACCGAGTCCCCGGTGAAACCGACCCAGGTGATATCAGCAAAGACCGCGCCCGGCGTCCGCAGCTTGCCCCAGAGGTCGATCAGCACCAGCTCGTTGGGACGGATCGCGCGGCTGCCGTTCTCGGGTGGCATGTAGTGCGGGTTGCCCGCGTTCTCCTGTGCCGAGACATTCGGCAGCTCGTGAGTGAGACCCAGCTCGTCGAACCACGCGACCATCTGCTGCTGGACTTCGTATTCATTCAGCGGCACCCCGGCGCGCGTGCGTTCCCGGATCAGCTCGAAGGCCCGGTCCTTGACGGTATAGAGGTGTTCCGAGGCGGCCACGTGTGTCTTGTAGGTCTCGTCGCTCCAGACCGCCTCGAATCGCTGGACCAGGTCGCCCGACGAGACGACCTCGACGCCGAGGTCCCGGATCGCCTCGATCGTTCCGGCATCCACCCGCGACAGGTAAGGAATGTTGTTCGCCGGCGAATACTCCATCGCCACCCGCTTCATCCCGCGCAAGAGGTCACGCAGGCCGGCGTCGAGTTGCTGCCGGCCGGCGTAGGGGCGTTTCTCGCCAGGAAGGTCGTCGAGATTGTGACGCTCGATGGCGTGCACGAGTCCCCGTGGCGAGCCGGTTGCGGGCACGAGGTAGTACCACCGGCGAGTCGCCATCTTGCCGGAACGGTCGAGACCCGCGACCCGAGTCGCGATAGGATTCGAACCGTGGAAGTCGTAGAGCAGCCAGCCGTCGAACCCCTCGTCCCGGAGGGCCCGCTGGACGGCTTCTATTGCCAATCCCATTGGTTCAGTATAGCGAAGCACACCTGATCACTAAGACGAAGACTTGGAGGCGACAGTTGTTAAGCTTCTTGGCCATGCATCCAGCCCGAAAACTGCTGCTCGCCCTTCCGTTTTGTGCCATCGGCGCGGTCCTGGCGGCTCAGCAGGCGCCGCCCGGCCAGCCGGGGGTCACGTTCCGCGTGGAGGTGAACTTCGTCGAACTCGACGCCGTGGTGACCGACGGGCAGGGGAACTTCGTCCGCGGCCTGACGAAGGACGACTTCGAGCTGTTCGAGGAAGGAAAGCCGCAATCGATCGCGGCGTTCACCCTCGTGGATCTTCCGGCACGAAGGCCGGATCCACCGCTGTCGCGGGCGACCCCGATCCAACCTGACGTCAGCACCAACCTCCAGGAGTTCGACGGACGCGTGATCGTCCTGCTGCTCGACGATCTCCAGACCGAAGCGCGGCGGTCGGCGCCGGTCCGCGCCGCGGCGTCACAGTTCGTTCGCCGCTTCGTCAACGAGAACGATCTCGTGGCGGTCATTCACAGCGGCAGTGGCGCCAAAGCCGGACAGGAGTTCACGAACAACCAGGCGCGCCTGCTCGCCGCGATCGCGAAATTCCAGGGGCAGAAGCTGCCTTCGGCGACACTCGTCAAGCTCGAAGACTACTACTCGGGGGACCCCACGCGTAAGCCGGGGCCGGCTCGCGACACCATGGAAGCCGAGCGGTCGCACAAGGCCCGAAGCTCGCTGAGCGTGCTCGAATCGGTGTCGGAATATCTGGCGAACATCCGCGGCCGCCGCAAGGCCGTCGTCTGGTTCGGTGAGGGGATCGACTACGACATCGACCAGGTCTTCGACAACAAGTCCGCGACCGTGGTCCGCGAAGACATGCGGATGGCCATCGACACGGCGACGCGGGCGGGGGTGAGCTTCTACGGCGTCGACGCGCGGGGTGTTGGCGCGGGGATCGATCAGATCATCGACATCAAGGGGTTGCCCAACGACCCGACCGTCGATTTCGGGCCCCGTGCCTTGCTGGAGGAGGTCAGGCGGTCACAGGACTTTCTGCGGACGATCTCGGCGGAGACGGGCGGCTTCGCGATCATCAACCAGTCGGACCTGAACGCCGGGTTCGCCAAAATCATCGAGGACAACAGCAGCTACTACCTGCTCGGCTACTATCCGACCAACAACAAGCGCGACGGCAAGTATCGGCGGGTGCAGGTCCGGGTGAAGCGTCCCGGCCTGAACGTCCGATGGCGCGACGGCTACACGGCGCCGAAGGGCAAGGCCTCGACGACGCCGGACATCGCGGCAAAGACGAACGCATCGCCGGAAGTGAGGTCGGCGCTCGAGAGCCCGGTTCCCGTCAGCGGTCTGCCCATGCGCGTGTTCGCGGCCCCGTTCCTGGGGCCATCGAAGACGTCATCGATTGCGGTCGTCGTCGAGATCGACCCCAGGGGGCTCTCGTTCGTCGAGCGGGACGGCGTGCACAGCGAGGAGCTGGAACTCGTCATCCTGCCGGTGGATGCGTCCGGCAAACCGCTCGAGGGCGTCCGGAACGTCGTCCCGATGCGGCTGCAGAACCAGTCGGTCGATCTCGTCCGGACGAACGGGTTTGCGATGACGCAGCGGCTCGACCTGGCGCCGGGCCAGTATCAGCTGCACGTCGCGGCGCGCGCCTCGAACGCCCGGGCGACGGGCGCAATCCGCTACGACCTCGACGTCCCTGATTTCACGAAGGCGCCCCTCTCGATCAGCGGGATCACGCTGACGTCTGTGGCCGCCGCGCGCGTTCCCACTCCGAAGCCCGAGCAGGCCTTCGTCGATGTCGTGCCGGATGTGCCCAGCACGCGGCGGGAGTTCTCGACCGATGACACGCTCACGCTGTTCTGGGACGTGTACGACACGCGTGTGTCCACGCCCCATCGCGTCGCCATCGATGCGACGATCAGCGGCGACGATGGGCGGGTGATGTTCAAGGCGTCCGGCGAGCGGCAGAGCGAGGAGCTTGGCACGAGTCCGGGAGGATTCGTGCATCGGATCAAGGTGCCGCTGAAGGAGTTCGCGCCCGGCCGGTACGTGCTGCGGGTCGAGGCACGAATGTTGATAGCCGATGGTGCGGATGCCTCACGCGAACTGGAGTTCACGGTCCGATGAGCAGACGATGACACAGATCGAGCTCGATGCTCGCGCCGCATCCACGACCGGGTTCGAACCGCAGATTGCCGGGGGGCTGGCCTATCTCGCCGGTCCCTTCTCAGGGATCCTCGTCCTGCTCGCCGAGCGGACCAACCGCTACGTCAGGTTCCACGCCTGGCAGGCCATTCTGGGCCTCGGAGGGCTCGGCGCATTGACGCTGCTTCTTCTGGCCTCCGCGCCCGTGGGGATCATCATCTCCCCGCGGGTGTTCACGACGCTCTTCTACGCCGCCTTCGTCAGTGCCATTCTGTGGCTCCTCGTCTGGGCGTTCTGTCTCTTCAAAGCGTTTCGTGGTGACGCCTGGAGGATGCCGCTCGCCGGCAAGTGGGCTGAACGCTGGGCTTCTCGCTGACGCCCGACTCCCAACTCCCAACTTCCAACTTCCAACTTCCAATTTCCAATTTCCAATTCCCAAGGTCCAAGACATCAATTTGGGAGTTGGTAGTTGGAAGTTGGTAGTTGGCAGTTGGGGGTTGTCAGATCCCCTCCCGCTTTCGGAGTTCGGTGATGTGCGCGACGTGATGGCGGCCGTGCCAGGCGTACATCTGCAGCAGGTGGTCGAGCGTCATCGGACCGTTCTCGGGGTGCACGAGCGGCCGGGCCCAGTCTTCTTCCTTCAACGACTCCAGCAGCGTGACCCATCGCGTGTGCACGGCGTCGAGCAGATCGAGTGAGACGCCGGCCGGCGTCAATGTCGTGTCCGCAAGAGTGGCCCAGCGATCCTGCTCGTACGGCTTGATCGTCGGGTTCTCCTCGGTGAGCGTCCACTTGAAGCGGATGTAGGCGTTCAGGTGGCTGTCGGGTACGTGGTGAAGGAGCTGTCGCACCGACCATCCGTCCGGACGGTAGGGTAGATCGAGCTGCGTGTCGGTGAGCCCCTTCACCGCGTTCCGCATCGCCGAAGGCGTTTCGGCGATCTGACGGATCCACGCCGTCCGCTTGCCCGGCGTGACGGCGTTGTCGAACACGAATTTCCCGACGGGATAACTCAGATCAGGCATGGCCGATGATACGCCCGCTTCAGGGCATGGAAAACGGGCCGCCGCATCATTGGTATCCCGTGCCGGTCACGCCGTTCGTCACTTGAAGGCTTTGACCGCCTTCGCCTCCACCTTGCCGTAGGCGTGCGTGAACATGATCTGGTTGCGCTGCATCCCCGGCTTGGCCGGTGAGTGCATCGTGAACTCGACGATTTCGCCGGGCTGGATCGGCGCCTTCCGGTGACGGTACTCGCTTGCCGAAACGATGTTCAGGTTCGCGTCGTACCAGTACTCGTTGGCCCTCAGCAGGTTGATGGGGCCTTTCGAAGTGTTCCGCACTTTCACCGTCGTGACCCACTCCTTGGCGCCCGGCTTGGAGCTTTGCATCACTTCGATGGTGGCCAGACCCTTGACCGGGGGGATGTACTTGGCAGGTTTCGCCGGAGGTTGCGCGGGGGGTGTCGACTGCGCGGCGACAATCGGAACGAGGAGAACGGACGCGAGCGTCGAGAGGAGCACGAACCGTCTCATGGGACCCTCCTTGAACGCTCGAATTCTACATCTCTCCGTTCCAATCTTCGGGTTCGGGCTGCGTCGACCGGAAAATTTCCAGGTGCCATTTGCCGCCGCCCCACGGCTCGATCACGTCGCCGACAACGACGTCCACGAGGATCTCGGCGAACGTCCGCCCTTCGGGATCCCCTTCGAGGTGGTACGCCTCTTCATCCCAGCCGAAGCTCGGATACAGCACCATCGTCAGGAACAGGTCGTAGCCGTCGTCGACGACGACGATCTGCCCGCAGGGGCGCTTCTGGGTGGAGTGGTAGATGAGGTACTTCTCGGCGCTGTGCGCGCGGATGTACCGCTTGAGCACGAACTCGCGGGAGACGATCTCCTCGACCGCGATCTTCTTGTCCCAGCAGTCGCGGCAGTAGCGCTCGTCGCCGCGAGGCTCCGAGATCTCCTTGGCGCCGCAGAGCGCGCAACGCGACTGGTCGGTGGATTTGCGGGACATCAAACAAACTCCGAACTATGAACTCCGAACGACGAACTCTGAGCTAGTTCATAGTTCGGAGTTCATAGTTCGGAGT
>DASWVN010000171.1:0-2997 GCA_036401215.1 Vicinamibacterales bacterium
AACTGGCTGAAAATGCTGCAGAATCTCGTCACGGGGTCGCCCTCCTCGTTGATGCGGTGAACTGTGGAAAGTCCGCCACATCTTACGTCGGAGCCAGCGACCCCTTCATTAATCACCAAACGCTAATTTGGACAAGAGTGACTACCAATATGCGATTTTTTCAGACACCGATTTTTCGGAGCGCGCACAACAGTACGCCTTCGCACACGACGTCTACTTGCTTCCATTGCGAAAGGCAAACTACCTGAGACCGGTTGTCACCTCACTTCGCGCATTGACTCCAGCGGATTTTGGCGCCATCGACCCTAACAACATCGGCTTGGATCTCGGTGAGATGCGCCGCACAATTCGAGAAGCCTTACGCTCTCATCTCCGACCAGACCAATCAGTACCAGACGCCAGTGCCAGGGTGCGCGCGCTGCTGGAAGAGACGCGCGGTATCCGCCGCGGCGTCTTGGCCATGGCAATGAAGCAGCTGCCGTTGTTCTTGGTGCCCGCCCCAGGCGTAGACGTCACGACCTTGCCTCAGCGGGTGCAAGCACGTATCACGTGGGACAACAACTCCTGGTACATCAATAGCGTAAACAACCAGCCGCTCTTCTCGTTTGATCTACCGGAGACGCTGTTTGACAAGTACGCAACAGGCGGCGTTCTTACGAGGCGAGCAGCGCTCGACCTGAAAGAGGACATGTTGTCGAGACTTCAGGCAACCCTCTTCGATGGCGACACTGCGAGGGTTGTGGAGTTTGAACTCGACGGCGATTGGGTGAACAGGGTTCGCGAACGAATTGAGAACGGACCAGAGCGTGCGGATCGATAGCTGCAGACACCATGCGTGATGAAGTAAGGACTGAGAATCGCTCGACACGCGCGGCCCTAAGGGAGCCGAGCCGCTTTACCGTTTGAGGCGGTGGGGCCTGGCGGCTGGGAGTGACTGTGGCCGTAAAGAGCCCGAAAGTTGTTCCCACCGCCCACTGACTCGACACCGTCCGACATCTCCGGAGTGCCCGTATCACGTGCGGCTAGCACTACTTTGTCAGGTTCGTGATGCGACTATCGCGTCGCAGCGAGTCAGATCCACAGCGACACCCAGCCACTCAGCAGAGCGTCAGGACTACGGCGAGGGTTCGACGATCTGAGTGTAGGGGAAGGCGTTTCGAATGTGGCGCGCGAAGTAGGCACCCTTCGACGGGGCGGTGACGAACGCCTCGACGATGGCGCGCGGCACCGTGAAGTAACGGTAGACCGTTCCGTGACGGAAGTGGACCGTGAGGGTGGCATCGGCCGCGTAGGTCACGCTCGCGATCCACGCCGAGTCGACGGGGATGGTGGTGGCAGGCGATGTCATCGTCGGCGCGGGGGGTTCCGGCGGAAGCTGTCGAGCATGGCGAGGAGTCGTCGGTTGTGGAGGACGTAGAGCAGCCCCATGATCTCGCGGACCCAGCCTCGCACGATGGGGAGCGTCGGGCGGGGATCGTCGGTGCCGCGGGCCCGCTCGAGCTGCAGGAAGGTGAACGCGACGGCCGTGAGCACGACGTGATGCGTCCAGCCTTGGTAGGTGCGGCCTTCGAAGTGGTCGAGCCCGAGTTCGTCCTTCAGCTCGCGGTACTGTTGTTCGATGGGCCAGCGGCTGCGCGCCAGCGCGACCAGCTCGCGTAGTGTCGCGGTGGGCGGGAGATGGACCAGATAGTACTTGCGGCCATCGGCCGCCCGCTCACAGAGCAGCCAGCGATCCCCCCGGCCCGCCGACGGCCGCACGCGCAGCGCGCAGAATTCCGCCGTGAGCGGTCCCGCGCTGCCCGTGCCCCAGGTGACGGTCTCCCACACGTCGTCGGGCGCGGCGTCGGCGATCTCGATGGCGGACAGCGGGCTCGGCACCTCCGTGACGGTGAAGGTCGCCTCGCCGCGGATGGCGACGCCATAGGCGAGGCCGAGCCGTTCGAGCCCAGCGCGGAACGCGGCGTTCGCGCCGTAGTCGGCGTCGACAACGACGCCGGTGATCGTGAAGCCCGCCTGCAGCACGGTCCGTACCTGGGCCAGGGCGATGCGCCACTTCTCGCGAAACCGGACCGTCGGCGGGATGCCGGCGGCCGCGCACCGCTCCGGATCGTCCGTCCACGACGTCGGCAGGTAGAGATCGAAGGCCATGGGCCAGGTGCGGCCATCCGCGATCAACGCGCTGGACACCGCGACCTGGCAGTTGCCGATCTTCCCGAGCGCCCCACAGTACTGGCGCTGCACGCCGGGTGACTGCGTCCCCTGCTTGGGAAACCCGGTGTCGTCGAGCGCCAGAATCCCCGTGCGCACCGGCACGACCGCGCGCAACTGGGTCCAGACGCGGGAGGCCTCCCACGGGGAATGCGTGATGAAGTGCTGCAGCGCCTGATACTCGCCGGGCTCGCCCAGCCGTCCGTGCATGGCCTGCATCGACTTCCGCTCGCTGTCGTTGAACAGCCCGTCGATGTACCGTGTCGCAGCCTCACGCTGCGGCCGTCGGCTGAAGCACGCGCTGAACCCATCGAGGAACAGGCCCAAGCGCCGCAGCAGTGCCCGTGCGGGCCCCGTCGTCACGCTCGCAGCGTACAGGACCTCGGAACAAAGTACAAGTCCAAAGATCGCGCCGCCATCGCGAATCCCGAATCAACCTGACAAAGTAGTGCTAGTCGCAAGTGCGCCCCCAAAGCCGCTTCCAGTTTCTGAAGTCCTTCCCTTTCAGCTGCTTAGCGCTCTCCGCTTTGACCACATTGCGGCGCGCCCCAAGCCCAGCCGTAGAATAGGGCGACGTTTCATGCGTCGGTGGGTTCATTCCGAGAACATCCATGGTGTATTTCCGGACGAACTACAAGCATCTGGGTTACCCGCCTCCGGACGAGATCGGCGGCCTGTACAACGCCCAGATCGGCGCGATTCATCAGATCGCATCGCACTTCACCATTCACGACGATGCGGCAGTTATCACAATGCCCACGGGCTCCGGCAAGACTGCGGTGTTGATGA
>DASWVN010000172.1:0-1730 GCA_036401215.1 Vicinamibacterales bacterium
CACCTCTCGATGCTGACCGGGCTCTACCCTGCCGGGCACGGAATCCACGAGAACGGACGCGTCTTCGGCGACGACCACCCGGTCCTCGCCGGGAAGCTGAAGGACGCCGGCTATCGCACCGGCGCGTTCGTCTCGTCGTTCGTCCTGGCGCGGCGTTTCGGGACCGCGCGCGGGTTCGATGTGTACGACGACGAGCTGGACGAGCGTGGCGTGGAGCGACGTGCGAAGGCGACCACGGACCGTGCGATCGCGCACCTGGGCGGTGCGGCCGGACCGCAGTTCGTCTGGGTCCACTACTTCGATCCGCACACGCCGTACGCGCCGGCGGAACCGTTCAAGTCGCGCCATCCCGACACGCCGTACCTCGGCGAGATCGAGGCCATGGACGCGGAACTGGGCCGGCTCGTGACGGCTTTCGAGGAGGCGGCTTCGCGGAACGGTGCGCATGCCGCGATCATCGCGGCCGGTGATCACGGCGAGGGGCTTGGCGATCATGGCGAGCACCAGCATGGAAACCTGCTGTATCAGTCCACGATGCACGTGCCGCTCGTGATCGCCGGTTCCGGCGTGAGCGCCGGCGTGAACGACACGCCGGTCAGCATTCGGCGCGTGTATCACACGGTGCTCGACCTGGCCGGCCTCGGGTCCGAACAGAGCCTTCGCGGATCCGCGACGGAAACGGTCCTCGGCGAGGCGATGAAGCCGTATCTGAACTACGGCTGGCAGCCGCAGATCATGGCGGTCCAGGGGACACAGAAAGCGATCTTCGCGGGCAAGCTCGAAACCTACGACCTCGCGGCCGATCCGGGTGAGCTGAAGAATCTCGGCGCGGGCACGAGCCTTCCGGCCGACATGCGCAAGGCGCTCGACGACTATCCGATCCCCTCGCTCGGCGCGGATCCCACACGCGAGGGGCTCAGCGACGAAGCCCGCCGGAACCTCGCGAGCCTCGGCTACGTGAGCGGCACCGCCACACCGGTCGTCCGCAGGGACGCGCCGCGACCGGCCGACATGACGGCGCTGTTCCCGGTGATGGACGAGGCATCGAACCTGTTCGTCCAGGGGCGCTACCGCGAGGTGATCCCGCTGCTTCAGAAGATCCTCGCGGCCGACGCGCACAACCTGGATGCGGCGTTGAGGCTGGCGACGTCGTACTCGTCGCTCGGGCAGAACGGTCCGGCGCTCGAGGCGTTCAAGAAGGCGGCGGCGATCGCCCCGAAGTCCGACGACGTGCGGTTGTATCTGGCGCTGCACTACACGCGGACGCATGACTGGCCGCAGGCGGCGCCGATCCTCGAGCGGATCGTGGCGGAGCAGCCGCAGCGCGTCGCCGCGCTCGAGGGGCTGGCAATCGTGCGCGAGAAGCAGGGACGGCTCGCGGATGCGGTGCAGCTGCGGCAGCAGGTCTACGGGTTGCGCACGCCATCACCCGCAGAACTGATCGCACTGGGAGAACTGGCCATGGAAGCCGGGCAGACGCCGGCGGCGATCGCGGCGTTCGAGCGGGCGCGCGCGCTGCAGGGATCCGAGTTCCAGAACCACATCGAACTGGGCGTGCTGTATCTCGACGAGCGCCGGCTCGTCGAAGCCCGGGACGCGCTCGACAGGGTGCCGGCGTCGAGCCACGACTATCCGATGGCGCTCTTCAAGCGCGCTCAGGTCAGCGTGCTGCTGAACGAGCCGGATGCGGGCGAGCGGATCCGCCGCGCCCGTGAACGCGCGACACCGCT
>DASWVN010000173.1:0-52938 GCA_036401215.1 Vicinamibacterales bacterium
GGCTCGGCCTCGAGTCCACGGGTATTCGCGTGCCGCTCGCAAAGACGCCGGAGAGCGTGGAAGACCCGGCCGGCGAACCGACCTCAATTCTGATCGGCCGTACCCATCCGCACGTGCAGCGCCTCGTCGATGACAAGAAGCTCGATCTCGGCACCCTGTCCCCGGGGCAGGGACTGCTGCGGATGGTGCCGCGCGCATTTGGGTCGTCGAGCGCGCTCGTCGTGACCGGCGGCGATGCGCGCGGCGTCGCACGCGCCACGACCCAGCTCGCCGAGCGGCTGCCACACGTCTGGGAGCGCGGCAAGGATCGGACGACGCTCGAGAGCATCGAAGACGATGCGCGCCGGCTGATTTCGGGCCGATCGCCAGAGGGCCAGGCCGCGCACGCGCTCTACCAGCTCACACGGCTGTCGCGTGAAGTGAGCGGGAAGCAGCTGGAATCCGCGCGCTTCGGCATCTATGTCGAAAAGGCGCCGGCCGGCTTCGCCGAGTTCGTCAGAGCCGAGGTCGGCAGACTGTTCAAGGCCGAATCGGTGGACGTGACGGTGGCGAATATCGACATCCACAGCCCGGTCCCCGTCTTCAAGGACGACTTCGAGGTTCCCTCAGAGGTGGACGACCTGCGGGCGATCGTGCGCACCAAGGTCCTGCCGGCAGCAGCGACAGAGCGCGGCCGGCCGGGCGCGCCGGTGGTGATCGAGGCGCGGGTGAGCGAGCCGCCAGAAGTGCGTCGGGCACTCGAGCAGGAGATCCGCGATCAGCTCGCGCAGGCCGGCGTCAAGGACGCGCGCGTGAGCATCCTGTCGGCGTACAAGCAGGGCCTGAGCTGGCTCACCGAGGCCGTCGGCCCGGCCCTCGAGGCGAAGGGTGCAAAGAGCGTCACGATCCGCTTCGCGGAGCTGAGTCGGCCGAAGGATATGAAATTGCCGGCGACGGCCCCTGAAGGTTCCGCCCGCTGGCAGGCGATGTATTCCCCGATCCGCTGGCTCCTCGAAGCCTATCCGGCCGACGAGTTGCTCGCGCGCGACCTCGGGCTGCCGCTCGATTCCGTAAAGTTCGAGAAGGCACCGGTGGGATCCACGACCTACGAGGTCATCGCGCACGATGCCGCTGGAGGCGAGGTCCACCGCGCGACCTTCGAGCCGACCTTCGTGTATCGGACGTATTTCGATCAGTTCCCGAACTACGAAGTGGTCCGCGTCACGACCGGCTGGATCCGTGCGACGGTGGGTGGCCGGCCGGTCGCCGACGAGCGCATCGTCACCGACATCGAGAAGTTCTGGGATCACTACCAGCAGAAGACGCTCCCACGCATCTACGCGTACACGATGGACCTGTTCGAGGGGAAGCCAGACCCGGCGGCAGCGCCGTACTTCGCCGAACTGACGGTCGACCTCTCGCTGTCGGAACCCGACTTCCGCCTCGGCCTGGACGAAGAGCAGGTCGCGTCGCTCGAATCGATCCACGAAGAGGTCTACTTCACTACCCTGCACTTCTTCGACGTGTTCGGGCGCTACACCGACGGATCGCCGCTCAACTATCCGGGACGCATCATCCCGGTGATGCGCCCCAAGGCCGACGGCAAGGCCGGGCGGGCGTCGATCACCTTCTCCGGCAAGGCGGCAGACCGTCCCAAAGTGACGCTGGAGTATCGCGAGCGCGGCCGGCCGCCGGTCGAGCGCACCCTGCGGCTGCCGAAGATCGCGATCGAGCGGCCGAGCGCCGTCGCGGCCTGGGTGCGTGACGGGCGCGACGGGATCGAACGCCTCGAGCTGAAGATCGAAGCCGATTTCGCCGAGGACACACGCGCGGATCTCGTCCGCAAGTCGGACGACGATCAGGTCGACGACTCAGTGCTGTTCGGTCCGCAGGCGGTCGCGGTCGTGCACAATCTGCGGCGGCTGCACGAGGCCGGCGTCTTCACCGGCGCGCTCGTCTATCACGACCTCGGCGAAATCGCGTTCAGCATCGAGTGGCCCGGCGGCTCGACGGTCGAAACAATTGCGAGCACCGGCAAGCCGGAACCCTGGAAGGATTTGCGGACGCTCGCAAGGGGCTACAAGTACGATGGCCAGCGGATCGTGCACTGGGACGACCCGATCAGCCCGCCAGAGGCGTATGAGATGCTCGCCAAAATGTCCACCTTCCCCGAGGTGACGCCTTACCGGGTCGGCGAATCGTTCCTCGGCAAGGACATCTGGGCCGCCGACGTCATGCCGTCGATGAAGGCCTCGCACTGGTCACAGGCGAAAGCCACCACGCTCAAGCCGACCGTCGTCTACTCGGCGCGGCAGCACGCGAACGAGGTGTCCTCGACGAGCCACACAATGCGGCTCATCGAACTGCTCCTGACCGACCCCGAGTACAAGAAGTACCTGCAGAAGGTGAACGTCGTCATCCACCCGATCACGAACCCCGACGGCGCGCAGCTCGCCTACGACTTGCAGAAAATCACCCCAAACCACATGCTGCACGCGGGCTACCTCGGCGCGCTCGGGGTGGATGCCACCTCCGGCGGCAACCAGGAGGATCCGATTTACCCTGAAGCGAAGGTCCGTCCGATGCTGCGGCGCATGTGGCTGCCGGACGCGTTCCTCAACCCGCACGGATACCCGTCGCACGAGTGGGTGCAGGTCTTTTCCGAGTACATGGCTTGGGTGCGGTCCCGCGAGCCCGGCGGCCGGGGCTGGTGCTGCAATCGGGGATGGTACACATCGATCAACTACCCGGCAGGTGAGGAGTTCGAAGGCCACAAGGAGGTCGCCCTAGCGCTGCGCGAATACATCGTCGAGGGGATCAACAGCGACCCGGCCGTGCGGGCGATGAACGAGCGCAACTACGCACGCTACACGCGCTACGGCTACACGTTCGATCCTGAGAACTTCAAGCTGAACATCTACAAGGGGGTGAACGTCTACATGCCGCCGAAGGGCACCAGGCGCGACGCACCCGGCGCGCGGGAGGAACGAGGCGAAGCCAACCCGCGCATCACGTACATCAACTCGGGCACCGAGGCGCCCGACGAGACGGCGCGCGGCGATTGGATGAAAATCGTCGCGTCGGCCGGGCTGCAGTGGGACCTCGCTGTGCTGCGGTTGCTCAACGACATGGAGTTCGAGATCGAAACGCGCCGGGAGATGACCGCCGCCGGCGTGTCGCTCGCGGTCTTCCGGGAGAGGCCCGGGAAGCCGCCGAAGACGGCCCCGGACACGACAGCACAAAAGGAAGCGCCGGAAACCGGCGCTTCGTGGAGGAACAATCGATGACCATACCGTCGACGCACGCCGTTCCCGCGTCGGGTGGCCTGCTCGGATGGTGGCACGAAGCGACGCCGCCCGCGAAACGTGCGCTCGTCGCCGCGTCGCTCGGCTGGATGCTCGACTCGTTCGACGTGATGCTGTACTCGCTGGTGCTGGCATACCTGATGTCGGACCTGGCGATGTCCACGACGACGGCCGGCCTGCTCGGATCGCTGACGCTGCTCTCGTCGGCCGCGGGCGGCATGGTCTTCGGGGTGATCGCGGATCGCTTCGGGCGCACGCGCGCGCTGATGGGGAGCATCATCATCTATTCGGTGTTCACCGCGGCGTGCGGCCTGGCGCAATCGGTCACGCAACTCGCGGTCTTCCGTGTACTGCTCGGTATCGGCATGGGCGGCGAGTGGGCGAGCGGCGCGGCGCTGGTGTCGGAAACGTGGCCGGCACACAACCGCGGGAAGGCGCTCGGCGTGATGCAGAGCAGCTGGGCCGTCGGCTATGCCGCGGCGGCCGCCGTCACCGCGCTGGTGCTGCCGATCTGGGGCTGGCGCGCGGTGTTCTTCGTCGGCGTGCTGCCGGCGCTCATCACCGTCTGGGTCCGCCGGAGAGTGGAAGAGCCGGAGATCTGGCGCGAGTCGCAAAGCATGCCCGACGAGGGCCCGACGGCGGGATTCATGGACATCTTCCGCGGTCGCCTGCTCCCGCTGACGATCGCCATCACGTTGATGAACGCGTGCACGATGTTCGGATGGTGGGGCTTCAACCTGTGGATTCCGGCGTACCTGTCGCTCGACCCGGAGAGCGGTGGCGTGGGGCTGAGCCCCTACGCGATGTCCGGCCTCGTCATCGCGATGCAGGTGGGGATGTGGTTCGGCTACGTGACCTTCGGATTCATCTCCGACACCGTCGGCCGCAAGCGGACGTACGTGGTCTACGTCACGGCCGCGGCGGCCCTGATCTTCGCGTATGCCTCGACGAAGAACCCGATCATCCTCCTGCTGCTCGGTCCCTTCGTCGCGTTCTTCGGGACCGGCTACTTCAGCGGCTTCGGCGCGATCACGGCCGAGATCTATCCGACGCGCATCCGGGCCACGGCGCAAGGCTTCACCTACAACATCGGGCGGGTCGCAAGCGCGATCGCGCCATTCGCAGTGGGGTCGCTGGCAGCCACGCACGGCTTCCGTGTCGCGCTCTCGATCACCGCGGCTGCCTTCCTGCTCGCGGGGGTGACCTGGCTGTGGATTCCGGAAACGAAGGGGCGTGACCTAGCCTGATGCCGTCCTGATGCCGCCTGCGTGCGCCAGCAGCTCCGTGAGCCGGCGCACGTCGGGCAGCTCGCCGAACTGCTCGAACACGGCAAGCGCCTCTTCGACCGCCTCTGGCGCGCACACGCGCGCCGCATTCGCGCGGAACTTCGCGTGCAGCTCCTGCGCCGAAGCCGGCCGCTCCGGATATCCACGGGCGCCGTGCGCGCGCATCGACAGCACCCGGCCGCTCCGCAGCCGGACGGAGACGAGCGCCTGCGTCAACGGCGCCGCGCCGCGGCCGATCTCCTCGTCGACGTGCATCACGACGCGGGGAGCGAGACCGGCAATCCGCGGATCGCGCGGCCAGCTCTCGTCGAACGAGTCGATGCCGACGCGCCCGTGCACGGCCGCCGCGGCGAGGCAGAACTGCAGGCTGAACTTCGCTTCGAGGCCCGTGCCTGGCGACGGATAAATGAGCACCGACGGCGTGACGGAATCGACCCACACGTCGATCGCCTCGATGTCGTCCGCCTCGAATCCGTGCTCGCGCCGGAGCGCGAGCATGGCGTCGAGCGGCGGGTGCGTGGCGGCGCACGAAGGATACAGCTTCACGGTGACGCCGGTCTCGAGGATCTCCCAGCGTGATCCGAGGCCGGAGGCGGCCGACGCGAGGTCGGATCCGTTGTCGCTCGTCGCCGCGACGAAGCCCTGCGGACCGTCGATGGCCGCATCGGAGGCCGTGAAGCCGCCCTCCGCGAGCAGCCCCGCGAGCACACCGGCGCGCGCGGCCAGCCCTGCGTGCAGCGGCTTCACCATCGTCCCGAAATTCTCCTTGAGGCCGGACGCGCTTGACGCCGCGATCGAGATCGCGTGCGTGGCCCGGCGGCCGTCGAGCCCGAGCAGGCGTGCGACGGCCGCCGCCGACCCGATGGTTCCCAGGGTGGACGTGGCGTGCCAGCCCCGGGCGTAGTGGGTCGGGTTCACGGAGCGACCCAGCACGCACTCGATCTCGAAGCCGACGACGTAAGCGTCGACGAGGTCGTCACCGGATGCCCCTTTGACCTCGCCGGCGGCGAGCGCAGCGGAGACGAGGGGGGCACTGGGGTGGGCGAGCGACACGAAGCACATGTCGTCGTAGTCGAGAGCGTGCGCGCTGGTGCCGTTGGCGAGTGCGGCGCCTTCCGCCGTCGTCGTCAGGCTCGTGCCAAGCACGCGACACGGGCCGCCGCCGCCGGCGCAGACGCGCTGCACGATGCGGGCCGGCGGCTCGACCGAGCCGGCGAGCGTCACACCGATGGTATCGAGCCAGGCGGTGCGTGCGATATGGCGAGCAGCCGCGGGTACCTCGGCCTCGGCGGCAAAGACCCCAAATACCTCCGCCGCACGCCGTTCGGTCGACAACAGACTGCCAGGGAAGTCCTCGGTCATGCGGGCGCTCCTCGCGTCGAGGCGTCTGGGGTGCCGATCGCCGCCATGAAACGCTGCTTGAGGAACACGCAGTCGAGCGGCGGCTTCGCGACGGGCTCCGACTCGGTGACCTCTGCAACGATTACCGCCGGTTCCGCTTGCGCGGACGCGCGCATCAGGGCGTTCTCCAGGCCGGCCGGCGTCCGCACGGTGGCCGCGCCCGCAATACCGAGCGCCCGTGCCGCGCCCGCCAGGTCAGCTCCGTACGCCGTTGCCGATGGTTGTCCGCCGGTCGTGGCGTACTCGCCGTTGTCCCACACGACGACGGTGAGGTTCGGCGGACGCATGACGGCGATCGTCGCCAGTGACCCAAGATTCATGAGAAGGGATCCCTCGCCATCGCAGACGATCACGCGACGATCGGGGCGTGCGAGCGCGAGACCGAGGCCGATGGAGGAGGCGAGCCCCATACTGCCCCAGGTGTAGAAGTTCGCCGGTCGATCGCCGGCGGCATACAAGTCGTACGCGGGGTGCCCGAGCGACGCGATGACCGCTTCGTCCCGCAGCCGGCCGACCAGCACACGCGTTGCCGCCAGTCGGCTCATCGTCTGGGCGCCACTGGGCTCGACGGCGTCCGGTAAATCCGGTGCGGTCGATGGCCCATTGAGCGCGGCGAGCCTGGTGTCGAAACCACGCTCGCGCGGTACGCGCGCGCTTGACGCCGTCAAGGCCCGCGGCAGCAGGCACGCGGCCGGGGATCGGGTACCGAATGCCAGGCTTCCCGCCAGGCGCACCGCCGCTTCAGCGGTCTCCACCGTGTCCGCGCTCGTATGCTGGATCCCCAGCGCCGCGAGCATCCCCGGCACCGCGCGGCCGACGGGCACCTGCGCTTCGTTCCATTCGCCCGGACCGCCGCGCATGCTCATCACGATCAGGACCGGGATGCGATACGCCACCAGCAACGATCCGAGCGCGTTGATGGAGTTCCCGAGGCCGCTCGACTGGAGCATCACGGCCGCGGGGGCGCCGCCGAGGTACAGACCGGCGGCGACGCCGAACGCTTCCTCCTCACGTGTGGCCAGCACTGTGCGCACGCCGGGCTCGCCGGCCAGTGCGCGCACGACGTCCGCGAGCGGGTTGTCAGGGACGTACACGACCCATCGGCACCCCGCACCGACGATTCCCGCCGAAACGCCGCGCGCCCAGGGCGCCACCAACGAAGCAGCTGCCGCGGCGTCGGGCTCAGGCATAGCGGATACAGACATTTTTCACCTGGGTGTAGCTCGCGAGCGCCTCGAGCCCCTTCTCGCGTCCGTAGCCGCTCTTCTTGTAGCCGCCGAACGGCAGCTCCACTCCCCCGCCCGCGCCGTAGGTGTTGACGTAGACCTGGCCGGCCTTGATGAGCGTGGCGAGCGCGAGCGCTTTGTTGATGTCGCGCGTCCAGACGCCAGCGATCAGGCCGTACTGCGAACGGTTCGCAATCGCGGCCGCCTCCTCGAGATTGTCGAAGGGGATGATCGACAGCACGGGTCCGAAGATCTCCTCCTGCGCCACGCGCATGTCGGGACGCACGCGGTCGAGGAGCGTCGGCTGGAAATAGAAGCCGCCCGACGCGGCAAGCTCCCGCGGGCGCGAGCCGCCCGCGACCACTTCGGCCCCTTCGTCACGGCCGATGCGCACGTAGGACTCGATCGTCTCGAGCTGCCGCTGCGAGATGATCGGACCCATGTCGGGATCGTCGGGCCCGGGTCCCACGCGCATTTCCGCCGCGTGCGCGGCGAGGCGATCCACCAGCGTACCGTGCACCTTGCGGTCCACCAGAAGCCGCGAGCCGGCCGAGCACGTCTGCCCAGCATTCTGAAAGATCGCATTCGCCACAGCCGTGACCGTGGCGTCCATGTCGGCATCGGCGAAAACCACGTTGGGCGACTTGCCGCCCAGCTCCATCACGACCGGCACGACGTTCTCGGCCGCCCTCTTCGCGACGTCAACGCCGACCTCGACCGACCCGGTGAAGGTCAGCTGGTTGATGTCAGGATGGCTCGCCAGCGCCGCGCCCGTCTGTCGGCCGGTGCCGGTGATCACGTTCAGAGCCCCGGCCGGCAGACCGCACTCGAGTGCGAGTTCGCCGAGCCGGATAGCCGTCATCGGCGCCTCGCTCGACGGCTTCACCACGACGGCGCAGCCGGCGGTGAGCGCGGGCGCGATGCCGCGCGCACTGATCTGGATCGGGTAATTCCAGGGAACGATCTGCGCCGATATCCCGATCGGCTCGCGGACGGTGAAGTCGAGCAGCCCCGGCGCGAGCGGGATGGTGTGGCCCATGATCTTGTCGGCGACCCCCGCGTAGAACTCGAAATAGCGCGCCGCGACCTGCACATCGGTGCGTGCCTGCCTGAGCGGCTTGCCGTTGTCCTGGCTCTCGAGCAGGGCCAGTTCCTCGGCCCGCTCGCGGATCCGCGACGCGATACGGTGCAGGATGCGCGCACGCTCGGCGGGCGCAATGCCGCCCCAGTCCTTCCCGTCGAGCGCACGGCGCGCCGCCTGAACCGCGGTGTCCACATCGGCCGCCGTCGCGTTCGGCACCGTCGCCAGCACCTGCCCGGTAGACGGGTTATAGACGTCCACCGTCCCGCCGTCGGACGCGGCGGTGCGGCGGCCGTCGATGATCAGTTCCTCTCTCGCCTGTTTCACGGTCGTCATGGATCGTCTCCGTCAATCTCTCGATGAACTCCTGCGGTCGAAACGGCGGCCCGGCACCTGGTCCGCCATCATCCGGTGGCCACGGTGGGCCGTACCGGCACGTGGCCGCGGCGATAGACCATCATCGTCCGCGTGAACGCGATCACGGTCTTGCCGTCCTGGTTGTAGCCGGTCGTGCGCACGGTGACGATGCCGACGTTGGGCCGCGATTTCGATTCGCGCGTCTGCAGCACCTCGCTGCGCGAGTAGATCGTGTCGCCCTCGAACACCGGGTGCGGCAGCCGAATCTCGTCCCAGCCCAGGTTCGCCATCACGTTCTGCGAGATGTCGGTGACCGACTGGCCGGTGACGAGCGCCAAGGTGAAGCACGAGTTCACGAGCGGCTGGTTGAATTCGGTGCCGGCGGCATACACGCGGTCGAAGTGAATCGGGTTGGTGTTCTGCGTCAGGAGCGTGAACCACGCATTGTCGGCGGCGAGCACCGTCCGGCCGAGCGGATGCTCGTACACGTCTCCCACCTCGAAGTCCTCGAACACGCGACCCGTCCATCCCTGCTTCACAGTCATCGTCCTATCCCTGCATCACGCGACGCCGCGTGTCCGCCATTCTGCGACGGTCGCGGGATCGAATCCCAGCTCGGCGAGGATCGACGCGGTGTGCTCGCCCAGCGCAGGGAGGGTATCCATGCGCGGCTCCAGACCATCCATGGTCACGGGCGGCAGCAGCACCTCGAGCGCCCCCGCGGGGCTCCCCACCGTCGTCCAGCGGCGCCGCTCCTCGAGCTGCGGGTGCGCGAGCAGCTGCTCCACGCTGTTCATCCTCGCGCACGCGATTCCCGCGCGTTCGAGCCGTTCGACGAGAGCATCGGCCGACCACTCGCGCAGAAGAGCCTCAACAATGGCCTCGAGCGCCTCACGGTGGCGCACCCTGTCAGAGTTCGAGGCGAACCGGGGGTCGTCGAGCAATTCGGGCCGCGCCAGCACGTCGCGGCAGAAGCGGACCCACTCGCGTTCGTTCTGGACCGCCATGAATATCGGCGTTCCATCGGAGGTCGCGACCGGGCCGTACGGTGCGATCGACGCGTGCCGCGCTCCGCTGCGAGCCGGCGCGCGACCACTGTACTTCGTGAAGTACGCGGGCTGACTCATCCACTCGGCGAGCGCGTCGAAGAGCGAGACCTCCACCGTCGCGCCCTCGCCGGTCTGGCTGCGCCGCAGCAGTGCCGCCAGGACGGCGGTGTAGGCGTACATCCCCGCGGCGATGTCGGCGACGGAGAACGCCACCTTGGCGGGTGCATCCGGCGTGCCCGTGATCGACAGCACGCCGGTCTCGCTCTGCACGAGGAGGTCGTACGCCTTCCTCGCCGCGTACGGTCCGGTCGCTCCATAGCCGGAGACCGAGCAGACGATGAGTCGCGGGTGACGGGCCCGCAGCGTCGCGGCGTCGAGTCCCGCACGTTCGGCGGCGCCCGGCCCCATGTTCTGCACGACGACGTCGGCGCGTTCGATGAGCCGGGCGAGCGCCTCGCGGGCCTGGGGCTGCTTGATGTCGAGCGTCAACGACTCTTTCGATCGGTTCAGCCAGACGAAGTAGCTGGAGAGCCCGCGGACGGTCCTGTCGTATCCGCGCGCGAAATCGCCGGCGTCCGGCCGCTCGACCTTGATCACGCGCGCGCCGAGATCCGCGAGCTGCCGCGTCGCGAAGGGCGCCGCGACCGCCTGTTCGATCGCGACGACGAGGAGCCCGTTCAGCGGGCGGTCCGATGCAGGGGCGCTCTGGTGCATTCCGCCTCAGTACGACCGCGGCAACCCGAGCACCTTCTCGCCGATGAAGGCGAGGATCAGGTTCGTCGAGATCGGCGCCACCAGATAAAGCCGGGTCTCCCGAAACTTGCGTTCGATGTCGTAGTCCTCGGCGAATCCGAAGCCGCCGAAGGTCTGCACCGCTACGTTGGCCGCCTCCCATGAGGCGTCGGCGGCCAGCAGCTTCGCCATGTTCGCCTCGGCTCCGCACGGCTGTCCGTCGTCGAACAACGTGGCGGCACGGACGCGCATCAGGTCGGCCGCCTCGACGTGCACGTGCGCGCGCGCGATTGGAAACTGAATGCCCTGGTTCTGTCCGATCGGTCGTCCGAACACCACGCGCTCGCGGGCGTATCGGCAGGCGCGATCGAGCAGCCATCGCCCGTCGCCGATGCACTCGGCAGCGATGAGGATCCGCTCGGCGTTCAAGCCGTCGAGCAGGTACCGGAAGCCCTGGCCTTCCTGCCCGACCAGGTTCTCGACCGGCACTTCGAAGTTGTCGAAGAAGATCTCCGTCGTGGCATGGTTCATCATCGTCCGGATCGGGCGGATGCTCAGCCCCTTCGCCGTCGCGCCCCGCATGTCCACGAGGAGCGTCGAGAGCCCCTCGGTTTTCTTTTTCACCTCGGCAGCCGGTGTCGTCCGTACGAGGAGGAGCATGAGGTCCGACTGTTCGGCGCGTGACGTCCAGACCTTCTGCCCGTTGATGACGTAGCGATCACCGTGCCGGACCGCGGTCGTCGTGATCTGTGTCGTGTCGGATCCCGTGGTCGGCTCGCTCACCCCGAAGGCCTGCAGGCGCAGTTCGCCGCTGGCAATCTTCGGCAGGTACTCACGTTTCTGCGACTCCGACCCGTGCCGCAGCAGCGTGCCCATGATGTACATCTGGGCGTGGCACGCGGCAGCATTGCCGCCGCTGCGGTTGACTTCCTCGAGAATGATCGAGGCTTCGGAGATCCCCAGCCCGGATCCGCCGTATTCCTCCGGGATGAGCGCGGCGAGATACCCGGCGCTGGTGAGCGCCTGCACGAACTCGGTCGGATACTCGCGGCGTGCGTCGCGCTCACGCCAGTACGCATCGGGAAAGCGCGAACACAGATCGCGCACCGCATGCCGCAGATCCTCGTGCAGGTCGGTACCGCCGGTGCTGTTCATCGTGTCGTCAACCTCGCAGGGCTCGGAACATGGGGCCGTAGGCGGACGGATCGATGCTGACTTCAATGAGCGACGGACCGCCGGCGCCGAGCGCCGCCTCCAATGCACGGTGGAGCCCCTCTTCGTCGCTCGCCGACGCCGAGTGGAGCCCGAGTGCCTCGCCAGCACGCCGCCAGTCCACGCCGCCGATCCGGACGCCATCGGGACGCAACCCCCGGCGATCCTGCTTGATCCGGATGAGGCTCAGCTCGCCGTCCGCCATGACGACCACCACCACGCGGAGCCCCTCGCGCGCGGCGGTGCGCAGTTCTCCAAGACACATCAGCAGCCCCGCGTCGCCGGTGATCGCGATGACCGGGTCCCGGGGTGACAGCAGCGCCGCGCCAACTGCGGCGGGAAGCGCGAACCCCATCGTCGAAAGCCCGTTCGAGATCAGGATCCGGTTCGGTGCATCGGCCGGTACGAGGGCCATGGCCGGGAACATGTGCGCACCGGCGTCCACCGTGACGTGCCGTGCCGCGTGCGCAACGGCGGCTGCGGCAGCGAGCGCACGGCCGGGCGAAAGCCCCGGGGTCTCGACCATCACGGCCGCGCGCTGCAGCTCGCGATGGCGCGCCACCCGCTCCGGGTCCCAGCCGGCCGCTTCGCTCAGGCAACCTTCGATCTGAAGCAGCATATCCGGGATGTCGCCGACGAGGATTTCGTCGCGCGGAATCTGCTCGTGCGACGCCGGCCACCCGGCGCAGTGCACGGTTGGAGGCGCCTTCGGCCAGGACCGCGGCAGCAGTTCCACGGGATCCAGACCGATAGTGATGAGAACGTCGGCCGCTTCGATGAGCGGCTGCTCGATCTGTCCGAGTGTGAAGAGCCCCGCGTAGCACGGATGCTCGCTGTCGATGACGCCCTTGCCCTTGTAGGTGACGAGCGCCGGCACGCCCCGGCGCTCGCAGAACCCGTGGACGGCGGCTGCCGCGTCAGGTTCGCGTGCGCCGAGGCCGACGATCGCCACGGGCCGCCGCGCCGCGGCGAGGAGCGTCGCCGTTCGTTTCCGGAGTGTGGTGGGACGGGGCGGAACGAGCGGCGGCGGCCGATGCACCGGCGCGTCGACGAGAGCGCCAATCGCGGCAGGGCTGCAGTCGATGTGCACCGGGCCTGGTGGCGGACCGGCCGCCCGCGTCAGCGCCTCGCACATCAACGCATCCACGCCGCCAGCCTCGAGCATCGCGCTGAACCGAGTCACCGGCGCAAGCAGCGCCGCGTGCGGGAGGTTCTGGTGAGCGAAGCACCGCTGCGCCTCCTCGGCCATCGCATCGGTGAGAACGACGAGCGGCACGCGGTCGAGAAACGCGTGCGCGACGCCGTTGACCAGTGACGACACGCCCGGGCCGAGGGTGGACAGGCAGACACCAGGCGCACGGGTGATCTCCGCCTGTGCCGCCGCCATGATCGCGCCGCCGGTTTCGGTCTGGGCGAGGACGAATGGCAGTCCGGCGGCATTCGACGCGTCGATGATGTCGAGATTCGTTCCGCCGCCAGGCACGCCGAAGATGGCGCGGGCACCGGCGGCGGCAAGCCGCGAAACGATGGTATCGGCGACTGTCATGAAAGTGAGCGAACTGCGCGCGGCGCAACGAATCGTTGCAACGAACTGTTCCAGCAACGGCGGTCCGTCTCGCGTTTCACACGCAGCGAACCGCCCGGCGTGCTGCTGCCGGGGAATGCGTCTTGCTACCTCCGTGCCGCCGATGACGCCCTGCCTTCTCATTCTCGCGCTGCTCGCCTTCGCTGCTGCGTCCGCGGAATCAGAGTGGGCGCGCTTCCGCGGGCCGAACGGAACCGGTGTCGCCAACGACCGGCCGCTTCCCGCGGAGTTCGGCCCGGCCCGCAACGTGGTCTGGAAGACGGCGCTCCCGCCCGGCCATTCCTCGCCGGTCGTGTCCGCCGACCGCGTGTTCCTGACGGCCCTCGAGGACGAGACCCTGGTGACGATCGCCGTCGATCGCGCAACAGGCCGGATCGTGTGGAAGAGCAGCGTCCCGCGGCGGCACACGCTCCGCGTGGACAAACGCAATCACCCCGCGTCACCCACTCCCGTGTCGGACGGTGAGAACGTCTACGCCTTCTTCCAGGACTTCGGCCTGGTGTCCTACGACGCCGCGGGCAAGGAGCGCTGGCGGATGGAACTCGGGCCGTTCGACAACGCCTACGGGATGGCGGCCTCGCCGATCGTCGCCGACGGCCTCGTCGTGCTCGTGTGCGATCAGAGCAACGGGTCATTCATGATCGCCGTCGAGAAAGACACCGGGCGGCTGCGGTGGCGCGTGGAGCGTCCGGAGGCCAGGACGGGGCATTCGACGCCCATTGTCTACCGGCCGGCGGGCGGGCCCGCGCAGCTGCTCGTCCCCGGCTCGTTCTATCTCACGGCGTACGCGCTCGCAACCGGCGAGAAGCTGTGGTGGGTGCAGGGGCTCGCATTCGAGATGAAGGCGACGCCGGTCATGCAGGACGGGATGGTGTACATCCACGGCACCAGCGCGACGTCCGTCACGGATGGGTACGACCGGAAGATCCCACCCTTTGCCGAGGTGCGCAACCACGACAAGGACGGCGACGGCCGCTTCGCGCCTGACGAGATCCCAGATCCGCTCGCCAAGCGCTGGTTCAGGTTGATGGATCTGAACGGCGACGGATACCTCGACGAGGATGAGTGGGCGTACTACCGTGCCGCGCGTGCGTCGCAGGGTGGCATGTGGGCGTTTCGCCTCGGCGGCAAAGGGAACATGACCGACGAGAGCACCGTCTGGCACTATGACCGGTCGGTCCCACAGCTTCCCTCGCCGCTGCTCTATCGAGACGTGCTGTACATGGTCAACGACGGCGGCATCATGACGGCGCTCGATCCGAAAACCGGCAAGGCACTCGCGCAGGCGCGCTTGCGCGGAGCGGTGGACGCCTACTACGCCTCACCCGTCGCCGCAGACGGCAAGATCTTCGTTGTCAGCGAGACCTGCACAGTGGCCGTTGTCAAGGCCGACGGCGCCCTGACGGTCATGTCCACAAACAGTCTCGATGATCTGTGCTACTCGACTCCGGCGATCGCAGACGGCCGCCTGTACATCAGGACGCGGAACACGCTTTATGCGTTCGGCTTGTCGCAGCCCACTCCGTAACTCTTAGCGTGTCCTGGCCCGCAGCACGCGCTCGCCCGGATCGTAGGTCACGAGGACCACTTCGCGCGCCTGAAAGCGCACGCGCTGCGCAAACACGAGGTGCGGCGGCACTTCGCGCCCATCCTTCACGCCGTCCGCATCCCTGACATCCTCCATCTCGATCCGGTCGAGCCGCACCTCGATCTCGGACTCGCCGGGTTGAACCGGCAGCTCCTCGAAGACATACAGACGACGGTCGCGCCGAAGGCCTCCTCCACGAACCACGTGTTCAGTGACGAGCGTGCCGTCGATCCGCACCTGCAGGCGGTACTCCGCGGCGACTCCCTCGCACGCGACCGGCTGCCGCATGTGTTTCGGGATGTTCGCCAGTTCCTCCTCGCTCTGCTGGCGGCACTGCTCGATGCGCTCCGGACGCGCGCTCCAGGCGAGCCGCAGCAGCGCATCCGATGATCGCTGCACCGTGAGCGGCGCACGCGCGGCCGATGCGAGCGCGAGAGCGGCCGCAACCGCCAGTGCCGCGCCAGGCACACGATAGATCGTCACGACCGCGTCTCCGCGAAATCCGGCGCGCACTCGACGGCCGGCTCGATCGCCTGCGCATCGGCGGCAACAGGCAGGGCGGCCACATCCGACGCGAACGCGCGGAGTGCGTCGATCGCAGCAGTGCGTTCGTGCGCGTTGACGTGGACGATTCTCACCCGCTCCCGGTCGACCCGTGCCTGCAGCTCCGCCTCGCGTCCCTCGTAGACGCGCTCGGCGAGCCAGCGCGGCCCTTCGCGGTGGAGACAGTCGCGAGGCGGACACGCCATGATCATGACGCCCGCTGCGCCGCCACGCAGCAGGAGTTCGATGACCGACGTGTGCAGGTTGCCGCCGCAGTCGACCGGAAAAGGCACGCCTCCCGCAGCCGACAACTCGTTCGCGTACTTCCCGGCGCCATGGTCGCAGCAGACGACGACGATCTCTCCCGGACGTCGAGACGGGAGCGCGAGAAACGCGCGCAGCGATGCCAGCTGGTCGCGGCCGCCGCGGCCCGGCGGGCCGACGCCCATCGGCGAACAGGACCCGGCACAGATGCCGCAACTGACACACAGGTCAGGGTCGACGCGCGCGACGAGCTTCGATCCGCGGCCGACGCGCTCGACCATCTCGATGGCGCCGTACGGGCAGTCGATCGAGCACTGCACGCAGCCCACGCACAGGTCCTCGTCGACGACTGAGTGAGGCGGCGCCGCCTCGCCGCGGCGCGCCGTGAACCAGGGGACGACGAGCAGGCCGGCGCCGATGGCGATGGCCAGCAGCAGCGCCTGTGCTCCGGTCAGTTGGCGAGCGACGGGCAACCAGAAGGCGAAGAAGACATCGGCGGAGATCTCCGCTGGCAGCACGAACGGGTCCGCACGCGGCGCCATTTCGAGCGGCCAGAGGATCGAGACCGCGGCAAGGACGCCGATGACGGTCCACATCACCGGCCGCGGTGGCAGCAGCAGCGGCCGCTGCACGCGCCGGACGTGAAGCCAGAAGACCACGCCCATGACGAGCGGGATGCCGATATGCGCGAAGAGGTTCAGAAAGAAGAAGACCGTCGAGACGGGTTGCTCTCCGGTGAACGCGCGGCTGGTGGGTTCTGAGAGAAACGGCAGCACGTCGAGCATCCGCGCCCCTTCGCGCGCAAGGTGGCCGCCGAAGGTGTCCCACACCATCACGTATCCAGTCCATCCGCAGATGAACAGCAGGAGCAGGAGCACGCATCCGCTGATCCAGGCCAGCACGCGCGGCCCCCAGCTTCGTCCCTGCGCGAACATGCGGACGGCGTGGACCGCGGTCGCCACCACGGCAAGATCGCTCGAGTAGCGGTGGAGGCCGCGGATCCAGTTGCCGATCCAGAGATTCGCGGTGACGCCGGCGACCGATTCCCACGGCGAGCCGACCCGGTAGAAGAGCGTCAGCCAGAGACCGGTCACGAGCAGCACGAGATAGAGCGCGACGACGATCGTGCCGCTCTGGTAGAGAGGATTGAACCGGTGGCTGTACAGACGGTTGCAGAAGGCGTCGGCTGCCGTGAGCAGCCGGAGTGTCAATCGCTCGAGCCGGGAGGCGGCGACAGCCATCGGTGTGCTGCCGATGTTCGTCGAACGGTCCGCCGGCCGATATGACGCCGATCATACCGGGCCTCGCGATGCCGGACGTAAGCTCCCGCCTCGAACCCGTCTCTTCACTCTGCCGCGCAGGGAGTCATCATGAAAACGCCGCCTCGCGCTCCGCATTCCGTCGAGCAGATGCCGCTCGGTCAGCGCCTCTTCGACAACGTGTTCCTGCTGCTCGGAGCAGGCCTGTTGATCATGTTCCTCTTCTACACCGGCTGGGGCCTCTGGGAGATCACGAGTCTTCCAGTCGGCGAGCTGCCCTGAGGAACGGCCATGTACATCGAAACGCATACCGGGCTCGACGCGCCCCAGGGCGTCTGGTGGAAGCCGGCACACAAATCCGAGAAGACCTGGGTCGCGATCGCCTTCGTCTGGTGCATGGTGCTCTTCGCCATGATGCCGCTGTGGCACTGGAAAGGAGGGCAGAACCCCTCCGGTATCCGCACACGCACGACGCCGGAGGCCTACGCCGCCCGCCTCGGCGAGTTCGTCACGCAGTACCAGACCGGCGATGACCGCGGCATACCGATCGTGACGCCGCCGCCGGGAGCCGACGTCTATCTCGCCGCGGTGTCGTTCCAGTGGTATCCGATCGTCAAGCTGCAGAAAGGCGTCCAGTACACGCTTCACCTCTCGTCGCTCGACGTGAACCACGGGTTCTCGCTCTACCCGATCAACGTCAACTTCCAGGTGGTGCCGGGGTATGACTACGGCCTGCGCGTGACGCCGAACGCGTCCGGCGATTTCCGGATCATCTGCAACGAGTTCTGCGGCATCGGCCATCACCTCATGCTGGGCCGGGTCATCGTCGAAGATCCGCCGGCGATCGCTGCCGCGTCAGGAGGCGTCCGATGACCTCGAATGCCGCCGTCACCGCCGGAGTGCCCCAGCCGCATCCGGGCACCCGCTTCCGGACCTGCCCCTCCACTGGACGCCGCATCGATCTGGGGGCGCAGCGGCTGATCAAAGTACACGCGGTGGCATCCGTCGTGTCGCTGCTGATCGGCGCGATTGCCGCCGTCATGCTCGTGCTCACGCGATGGCAGGCCGTGCACCTGCTGCCGGCGGTCTGGTTCTACCGCATCCTCGGCGTGCACGGCATGAGCATGCTGATCTTCTTCATCATCTTCTTCGAGATGGCGGTGCTGTTCTTCGCGGGGACCGTGCTGCTGAACGCGCGAAACTGCGCGCCAAAAACATCGTGGGCCGGCTTCGGGCTGATGCTCGGCGGCGCGGTGCTCGTCGAATACATGATGTGGTCCGGGAGAGCCGACGTGCTCTTCACGTCCTACGTCCCGCTTCGCGCGGATCCGAACTTCTATCTCGGCGTCATCCTGTTCGCGGTCGGCGCGTTGGTCACCGTCGGTGTCTTCTTCGCGAATCTCGTGGTGGCCAAACGGGAGCAGACCTACCAGGGATCGATGCCCCTCGTGGTGTACGGGGCCATGACGGCCGCGATCATCGCCGTGATCACGCTGCTGCATGGCGCCGCGATCTACATTCCGACGTATCTCTGGTCGCTCGGCTACATGGAGGTGGACCCGCAGGTCTATCGCATGATCTGGTGGGGCCTCGGACACTCCTCACAGCAGATCAACGTCGCCGCGATGGTCGCGATCTGGTACATGCTCGGGGCGCTCACCATCGGCTCGGTGGTGCTCAACGAGAAGATCAGCCGGTCCGCGTTCGTGCTCTACATCCTGTTCATCTCGATGGCCTCGGCGCACCACCTGCTGGTCGATCCCGGCATGGGACCCGCGTGGAAGGTCGTCAACACGAGCTACTTCATGTACATGGCGGTGCTCGCCTCGATGATCCACGGCTTCACGGTGCCGGCGGGGATGGAGCTGGGCATGCGGCTGCGCGGATTCACCAGCGGCATGTTCGACTGGCTCCGGCGCGCGCCCTGGGGCGACCCCGGGTTCAGCTCGCTGGTGTTCTCGCTGGTCGTGTTCGGCTTCGTCGGCGGGATCACCGGCGTCACCATCGGCACCGAACAGATCAACATCATCGTGCACAACACGCTGCGCGTGCCGGGGCATTTCCACGCGACGGTCGTCAGCGGCACCGCCATGGCGTTCATGGGCGCGACGTATTACCTGATCCCGCTGATCTTCCAGAAGAAGGTCGCCTTCTGGAAAGCGGCGCGGATCCAGCCCTATCTGTTCGCCGGCGGGATGCTGATCTTCACGATGTCGATGACGTTCGCGGGGAGCTTCGGCGTGCCGCGACGTCACTGGGACATCACGTTCAGCCAGGCGCCGTTCGACCTCCAGTTCAATCCGATCGTCGATCTGATCCTCGCGGTCGTGGCGCTCGGCGGATTGCTTGCCGCCACGGGCGCCTTCCTGTTCGTCGCGATCGCCGTCAAGTCCGTGTTCTTCGGGGAGCCGCTCGGCACGATCACACGAGGTGTCGCGATGGCCGGAGTGCCCGCTGGCCTCACGCATCCACCGGTGCACGCGCCGGACGTCGACGCTCGCAACGAAGAACTGCACCGCAATTCTCCCGGCGTCATGGGTCCGGCGCCAGGCACGATCGTCCTGGTCTTCGTCTTTCTCGCGGCGTTCGTCGTGTACTTCTTCGTGAACTGGAAGATCCTGTCGTTCCTGTGGAGGATCGGATGACATCGTCCGCTCGTGGCCGGGCGGCGGTCGCGGCTCTCGGTGCGATCGTCGTCATCACGGCGTCGTGGTGGGCGCTCGCGTTGTGGCCCGTAAGTGGCGACGCGCCCGAGTGGTTCCTGCGCACGCGCCAGGTGTGCTTCGGGTCGGACGTCACCCGGCTGCCCAATGCCGGCGGATGGGTGCTGCTGATCGGACAGCCGCTCGGGATGGTCGCCCTGCTCATCATCATCTGGGGACGGGAGTTGCGCCAGGGGCTCGGCCTCGTCCTCGCGCGGGTTGCCGGCCAGGTCGTAGCCGGCGTGTTGTCGGCCGCGATGATCGCGGGAATCGCAGGCGTCGTGGTTCGCGTTCGGACCGCCGGCCAGGAGCCGTTCGAGCCCGGAACCG
Source organism: Vicinamibacterales bacterium (assembly GCA_036401215.1). GTDB lineage: Bacteria > Acidobacteriota > Vicinamibacteria > Vicinamibacterales > 2-12-FULL-66-21 > JACDCA01. The sequence continues at coordinate 19,900 of DASWVN010000173.1, forward strand.
AACATCTCGCCGCGCAATTGACGCGGGTGAACGACGTCGCGCCGCGGCTTGCGCTGCTCGATCAGTCCGGCGCCGAGGTATCGCTCGATTCGTTGAAAGGAGCGCCCGTCCTCGTCTCCTTTGCGTTTGCGCATTGCGAGACCGTCTGCCCGGTGATCGTCGACGATCTGCTCACGGCACGAGACCGGCTCGGCGCCGGCGCGCCGCGCGTACTGATCGTGACGCTCGACCCCTGGCGCGACACCCCCGCCCGGCTGCCGGCGATCGCAAAAGGCTGGAAGCTCGATGCCGGCGCGCACGTGCTCTCGGGCGAACCCGATGACGTCGAACGCGTGTTGAACGCGTGGCGAATCCCTCGCGTGCGGAACACCAGGACGGGCGATATCTCACATCCGTCGATGACCTACGTGATCGGCGCCGACGGACGCATCCACTACGTCGTGACTGGTGGGGCCGATCTGATCGCCGCGGCAGTGCGGGCGCTGTAGCGCGGACCCGGCGCGGCACGACCGCTGGATCCGCGGAGAAACCATGCAGACGTACTCTCGGACCCGGGCAGTGATCGTGCTGGTCGCCACGACCCTGGCGTTCACGGTGTGTGTCGCCGTCTGGATGATGTACGGCGTGCTCATCACGTTTCTCGTGGACACCGGTGTGTACCGATGGAATCGGGCGGAGATCGGCTGGCTGATCGGGACACCGGTGCTGTCGGGAGCGGTTCTCAGCCTGCCGGCCGGTGTGCTCACGGACCGATTCGGTGGCCGCACCGTCATGACGATCCTGCTGCTCGCCACGTCCATCCCGGTGTTCTTCGTCAGCCAGGCGGAAAGCTACGCCCATCTACTGCTGGCGGGCCTCGGCGTCGGGATGAGCGGCGCGGCGTTTGCGGTCGGCGCGGGGTACGTCTCGCTCTGGTTTCGACCCGAGCGGCAGGGCCTGGTCCTCGGGCTGTTCGGCGTGGGCCTGGTTGGGGCCGCGCTCACCAATCTCATCGAGCCCCGGCTGCTCGACGCGCTGACCCGCGACGGCACCTCGCCGCATCTCTGGCGACTGATGCCTGCCTACTACAGCGTTGCCCTGATCGCGACGGCCGCCGTGTTCTGGCTGAGCACGTCCGACCGGCGTATCGACGACGGGAACGGGCAGTCTCTCGTCGCGTGCCTGGCGCCTCTCCGTCTCGCCCGTGTCTGGCGATTCGGTCTGTACTACTCGTTCGTGTTCGGCGGCTTCGTGGCTCTGTCGCAGTGGCTGCTTCCGTATTACGTGAACGTCTACTCGACGTCGGTCGCCACGGCGGGCGTCCTCGCGGCGGCATTCGCGCTCTCGGCGGCGATCGTGCGTGCGCCTGGCGGATGGCTGTCCGACCGCGTTGGCGCGCGGCGCGTGCTCACCTGGGCGCTGACCTCGAGCCTCGTCGTCCTCGTCCTCCTGCTTCCTCCACGAGTCGACCTGCAGGCGCCCGGGCCGGGGATCGCCGCCTTGCGTGAAGGCACGGTGAGCTTCGTCTCGCCGACCGAGGTCGTCGTCGGCGACGACCGTTACCTGTTGCAGCAGGCCGGGGCAGAGGCGAAACCGGTCAGCTTCAGCATCCATCACGCCGAGGAGAGCTTCCTGCTGCTGCCGACCGCGACCTTCCGGCAGATCCCGGTCGTCCGGCGGGGCGACCAGGTCGCGAAAGGTCAGCTCCTCGTCCAGGGGGTCACGCACGTGTACTTCCAGGCGAACCAATGGATCTTCACCGCGCTCGTCCTCGTGCTGGGGATCGCGATGGGCCTGGGCGGCGGCGCCGTCCTCAAGCTGATTCCGAGCTACTTTCCCGAGGGCGTCGGGGTCGTCAGCGGTGCGGTCGCGATGCTGGGCACGCTCGGCGGTTTCGTGTATCCGATCCTCTTCGGCTACCTGCTCAACGTGAGCGGCATCTGGACGACGAACTGGTTGCTGCTGGCTGGCGTGGCGCTGGTCTGTCTTCGATGGTTCCGGGCCACGGTTCGGCGGGTCGGATCAACGACGCGCCCGGTTCCTGCCATTTACCGGCATCATCGGCGGGAGAGCAGGGATAAGGGATCCTCACCTCGCACTGTGTAGGACGCGACTTTGTGCCGCGCGTAGGGCGCGGCTTTATGCCGCGCCTTCAGCAGTGACAGCTTGTGCGCTGAATCAGTATCCGGGCGGGCTGCCGCCACGTGCCCCCCGCGAGCTTGCTGCGATAGTGATTCAGCCCGTACACGTCGTCGACCGATCCGGGGTCCTCAACAAAAGAACTGGGCGGATTAGCTACTCGTCACGAACGTCTTGAAGGAGCGTCGATGGATGGAACGGCGCACCGCAGGCGGAACACGCCTCGGGCAAAACAACGCGGCGAGCTGTGAGAAACGTGAACAGGTGGCCTAACAGGGCGGCTCTCGCCGTTGGGCCGAAGGCCACCACGCGCTCGGCGATCACCTGCTGTTTGACAGGCCAAATGAGGCGCAGATCTACATAGCTCTCATCGAGACCATATAGCGGGAACTCCGGGACCGGGAAGAACGCCATCCGTCTCCCGTCACGAATCGTTTGGCGATCCTTCTCTGGGATAAGCGAGAGAGGCAAGACTGGGGCGCCCGTGCCGGTTACCCGGCCCTTCGACTGCGCTCAGGGCAGGCAAGACGCTTTCGAGCGGCCCCCGTTACGACCGCATTGTCAAAACGCTCGGCGGCGGCCTTCGGCCGCTCCCCTCCGGCGCCTCGCGTCTGGTTGCTGGTCGTACAAACAATGAGCCCGCTCGCGCGGGCTCAAGAGATGGCGGAGAGGGAGGGATTCGAACCCCCGTGCCGGTTACCCGGCAAGACGCTTTCGAGGCGCCCCCGTTACGACCACTTCGGTACCTCTCCAAGATTGGCGCTCGCGGCCGGCGCTACGCGCCGGTGCCCTCCGGCCGCTCGCTTAGGCTCGCTGCACTCGCTCGCCCCTGCGACGGCTCGCTCCGTTCCGCTTGCGTATTGGCGCGCGCGGCCGGCGCTTCGCGCCGGTGCCCTCCGGCCGCTCGCTTAGGCTCGCTGCACTCGCTCGCCGCTGCGACGGCTCGCTCCGTTCCGCTCGCGGCCGGCGCTTATTCGGTAGCGGCGCGGCGGTCCGCGAAGAACTCCTGGATCACTGCGCGGCACTCGGATTCGAGGACGCCGCCGGTGGCTTCCAGGCGATGGTTCAGCGACGGGTGCTCGTGCGCACGCATCGCGGACTCAATGGCACCGGCCTTCGGCTCACGCGTGCCGTAGACCACCCTCGCGATTCGGGCGTGAACCATCGCGCCCACGCACATCTGGCACGGCTCGATCGTCACGTAAACGGTCGCGCCGATCAGCCGGTAATTTCCGATTCGCTTCGCCGCGTCGCGCAACGCCACGATCTCGGCATGCGCGGTCGGATCGTGAGTGCCGATCGGCTGGTTGAACCCTTCGCCGATCACCACGCCGTCGAGCACGACGATGGCGCCGACCGGAACCTCTCCCTGCCGCCGCGCCTCACGGCCGAGCTCGAGCGCGGCGCGCATGAAATCGTCGTCGGCACCCGCTGAAAGCAAGAAATCAATCGTAACATGCCGAAAAACGGCACGGCAACCGGCGCCGGGCGCCAGTGCGGCGGAAGACGTGGCGGGGCATAAAGCCGCGCCCTACGCACGGCACAGAGCCGCGCCCTACAGCGCGGCGTGACCTCTGTGGCCACAGCCTTGCACGGACGAGGTCCCGCGATGGCAAACAGGCGAAAGTGGATCCTGACGGCGGCTGGGCTTGGGGCGCTCGTCGTGATCGTAATCCTGACGATTCCGATCGCGCTGACGCCAGGGCTGCGCGCGAAGCTGACGGCGGCGCTCGAGGAACGCTTCGACGCGGACGTCGAGCTGGAGTCGCTGCGTGTCTCGATGCTCCCGCGCCTGCGCGTGGCCGGCACCGGGGTGGTGCTGCGCCATCGCGGACGGACCGACGTGCCGCCGCTCATCGCCATCCCGTCCTTCTCTGCTGAAGCCACGCTCTGGGGACTGCTGGGCGAGCCGCTGCGGCTGTCGCGCGTCCACCTCGAAGGACTGGAGATCAACATCCCGCCGGGCGGCATGAGCATCGACGACAAGGAGAAGCCGGACGACGAGCCTGTGAAGAAGACGGATCCGAAGGCCCCGCCGCCGCCCGATCCGCCACAGACCGATGCAACAGCCGGGAAGTCCCCGCTCATCGTCGAGGACCTGCTCTCCGAGCGCGCGGTGCTGAACATTCTCCGGCGCGAACCCGACAAGGCGCCACGCATCTTCGAGATCGCACACCTCTCGATGCAGCACGTCGGCGCGAACGATCCCTGGCCGTTCCGGGCCGAACTGACGAATCCGACGCCGCCGGGACGGATTGCGGTCCAGGGGACCTTCGGACCGTGGAACGCCGGAGAACCGTCGCACACTCCGCTCGCGGCGAAATACGAGTTCCGCGACGCGGACCTCGGCGTGTTCAAGGGGATCCGCGGGATCCTGCAGTCGGACGGCGCCTTCGATGGTGTGCTCGAACGAATCGAAGTGGACGGCACGGCCGACGTGCCGGAGTTCGCGCTCGACGCCGCCGGACAACCCATTCACCTCGCGACGAAGTTTTCGGCGGTCGTCGACGGCACGAATGGCAACACGTGGCTCCGGCCGGTGAACGCCACCCTCGGCGAATCGCCGATCCTCGCCAACGGCGGCGTCGTCGAAAAGGACGGCGAGGACGGTCGCACGATCACGCTCGACATCGTCATGTCGGACGCGCGGATCGAAGACGTCCTGCGGCTTGCCGTCAAGGGAGCGGAGCCGCCGATGACCGGCGCGCTCGAGCTGAAGACCAGCTTTCTGCTGCCGCCCGGAGACCGTGACGCAATCGAGAAGCTGCACCTGAATGGATCGTTCACGGTGGCGTCGGGACGATTCGCCAAGGGCAGCGTCCAGGCGAAGATGAACGAGTTGAGTCAGAAGGCGCGCGGGGAGGGAAACTCCGGCGACCCCGCCGAGCAGGTCGTCTCCAACTTCAACGGCCGCTTCGTCATGAAGAACGGCGCGATCCATTTCTCGTCGCTCACGTTTGGTGTTCCGGGAGCGAAGGTGAACCTCGCCGGCACGTATGCGCTGCGGTCCGAAGCGCTCGATTTCCGCGGCACGGTCCGGCTCGATGCGAAGCTCTCGGAGCTGACGACAGGCGTGAAGTCGTTCCTGCTGAAGGCGATCGATCCGCTCGTCCGCCGCAAGGACGTGACGGTGATCCCGATCACGGTCCGCGGCACCGCGCAGAAGCCTGACTTCGGCCTCGACATGAAGCGCGCGTTCACGCCGAAGTAGGGCACCTCTTTATGGGGTGCCACCCTGGGCGGGGCATAAAGCCCCGCCCTACGGGGCGACCAGGCGCGGCGTGAAGGTGCGCCCTACGTACGCAACTCACACACGCGATGGGCATGAATCAGGATCCGCTCGCCGCGCGATGGCGGCGCGGCATCGGACGGGATCCGCACCCGGACGCGGGTTCCGGCAATCGTGCAGAGCGCTTCGACGTGGTCGACGAGATCGTGAACGTCCTCGACCTCTCCCCGGAACTCGATCTGCCCGGGGCCGCGCCTCAGCTCTTCCTGGCGGACCGCGAGGCGACGTCCGCCAACAGTCAGGACGGTGTATCCGAGGAGTTGAGCGACAGCGGCATCGCCGGGATCCAGGAACACGGTCCTGCGATCGCCCGCGGCACGAACACGACCCTCGACGATGACGACGATGTCCTCGGCGAGGCGGATCGCTTCGGTGTGGTTGTGCGTCACGAGGATGCTCGTCGCCCCAAACGCGTGCAGCAGCCGCGGCCACTCATCCAGCAATCGCGCATACGTGCCCGGATCGAGGCCGCTCAGCGGTTCGTCGAGCAGCACGAGCGATGACCGCAGGCACAACGCGCGGGCGATGCTGACGCGTCTGGCTTCGCCGCCCGACAACTCGTTCGCGCGTCGATCCAGCAGCGGTTCGATCCCGACGAGGCGGGCCGCCGAGACGATCCGGTCTTCACGCTCCTCTCTCGGTACCTCCCGAAGCTTCAACCCAAGCTCCAGGTTCTCGCGCACGGACTGTCGCAGGAAGACGAGTTCCTGGAACACGAACGCGATGTCCTGGCGACGGCCCGGAACCACATCGACGCCACCGACGGCCACGCGTCCCGCCGTCGGACGCTCCAGGCCCGCGATCAGCCGCAGCAGCGTCGTCTTGCCCGCTCCGTTCGGCCCCAGGATCACGGTCGTGCGGTCGGCTCGGATGACGAGCGAGGGGACGTCGAGCACGACGCGGCCGGAGCGCTCGAAACGGAGGCCTTCGACGCGAACGTCCATCAGGCGCGATGACGCTGCTGGACGATCGTCAGCGTGAGGTTCACCACGAAGGCGAGGGCAAGCAGCAGGAGCCCGAGGGCGAGCGCGCGCTCGAGTTCGCCGCGGCTCGTTTCGGTCACGATCGCGGTCGTCAGCACGCGCGTGCTCCGTTCGAGGTTCCCTCCGACGGTCATCGAGGCGCCGACCTCGGAGATGATCGCGCCAAAGCCGGCCATCACGGCCACGAGCAGTCCCAGCTTGGCTTCACGCGCGAGCAGCCATATCGTTCGCACGCGTCCAGCGCCGAGCACCGTGAGCAGGTCGGGCAGACGCGGCGGCAGCGATTGAATCGATGCCACGGTGAATCCCACGACGACGGGCGTCGAGATGAGGAACTGGGCGATCACCATCGCCTCGCGCGTGTAGATCAGCTCGAGGCCGCCGAACGGACCGCTGCGAACCAGCAGCAGCCATACGACGAGCCCGACGACGACAGGCGGCATGCCCATCGCGGTGTTGATGAATCCGAGGACGACCGTCCGGCCCGGGAACGCGCCGCGTGCGATCCCATAGCCGATCGGAACGCCGGCGAAGACGGCCAGCAGGGTCGCAGACCCGGAGATGAGGATGGTGCGGAGCGCGATGGCGCGGACGCTCCCGTCAGCTCCCGTGAGCAGACCCCACGCCTGTGCGAGCGCATCGAGCAGCTCACTCACGGCGACTGCTTCGCCGCGTCAGGAATGAACAGCGGCTCTCCGTATTCGGCGCGCCGGAACTCGCCAATGATCGCCTGGACGGCCGGCGATACCCAGAACGCGGCGAATGCACGCGCCGCCGCCGCTTTCACCTTCGGGTGCTTCGCGGGGTTGACTACGTAGATCGTGTAGATGTTCCTCAGGTCGGGATCGCCTTCGAACAGGATGGCGAGCTTCAAACGCTTGCGCAACGCCAGATAGGTTGCCTTGTCGGTCAGCACGTACGCCTGCTTCTGATCGGCGACGTTGAGCGTGGCCCCCATCCCCTGTCCGGTCTCCTCGCGCTTGACGTTGCGCGGATCGACGCCGGCGCGCGTCCACAGCTCGAGTTCCTTCTTGTGCGTGCCCGAGTCGTCCCCGCGCGAGATGAAGACACCCCGGGCCGCCACCGCCTTCATGACCTCGAGGATCGAGGCCGCCTGGCGAACACCGGCCGGGTCCGCAGCTGGACCGGCGATGACGAACGTGTTGTACATGACCCGGCGCCCTTCGACGAGATCTCCCGAATCGACGTACACCTTCTCGGCTTCCGGCGCGTGCACGAGGACGACGTCGGCGTCGCCGCTGCCCGACATGCGCAGCGCCGCGCCGGTGCCGACGGCGATGACCTTCACGTCGATACCGTTCGCCTTCTCGAAACGTGGGACCAGAACGTCGAGCAGGCCCGTATCCTGCGTGCTCGTCGTGGTCGCAAAAATGATCGACTCCTGGTGGACGCCGTCCGTTGGCGCCCCCAGGCCGAGCAGCACAGCCAGCGTGGCGATCAGCAGCTTCGAAGCCCGTCGTTTTGAACGATCCATCCTCACCTCTCCTGCTTCGGTGAGCTAAGGGCAACTCTATGGAAGCCCCGGAACCCGGTCAAGCGACAAGCAACGGCATGAAAGAGCTTCATCGACCTCCCGCTCGAAGCGGTAAACTTCCGCGCAATGGGCACGGTCGACTCCAGGAGCATCGACGCCGACGTCGTCCTGCGGACGCTTTTCGAGACGACCGCCGCGGAGACCGGGCAGCGCTTCTTCGAGGCGCTCGTGCAGGGGCTGTGCCGCGCACTCGACGTCCACGGTGCGTGGGTGACGCGGTATCTGCCCGACAAGCGCCGCCTGCGCGCGATCGCATTCTGGATCGACGGCCGGTTCGTCAGCGACTACGAGTACGACGTGGCCGGAACGCCGTGCGAGCCGGTCGTCTCCCGTGGCTGCCTCGTGAACTTCGCCGAGGACGTCATCCTGAAGTTCCCCGCCGATCCCGATCTCCGGGCCTTCAGCGCCGTCAGCTACATGGGCACTCCGCTGCGCGACGGCGACGAGATCATCGGGCACCTCGCCGTGCTCGACCAGCGGCCGATGCCGGAGGTCCCGCGGCTGTTCGAAGTGTTTCAGCTGTTTGCCGATCGCGCGGGAGCCGAACTGCGGCGGATGCGCGCGGACGCGGCGAGGCGGGCGGCTGCCGGCGAAGCGGAGTATCTGCGGAACGAGCTTCAGACGCTCAACGATCCGGATGCGCTTCTCGGCCGGAGCCCGGGACTGGTCAACGTGCACCGCGACATCCGTCAGGTTGCGAAGACCGACACGACCGTGCTGATCCTCGGCGAAACCGGCACCGGCAAGGAACTCGTCGCTCGCGCGGTGCACAACGAGAGCCACCGGCGGCAACACCCGTTCATTCGCGTCAACTGCGCGGCGATCCCTGCTTCCCTCGTCGAAAGTGAGTTCTTCGGCCACGAACGCGGGGCGTTCACCGGCGCGACCGCGAGACGCGAGGGACGGTTTGCGCTCGCCGACAAGGGGACGCTCTTCCTCGACGAGATCGGCGAGCTGCCGATGGAACTGCAGCCGAAGCTGCTTCGCGCCCTGCAGGAGGGGGAGTTCGAAATGGTCGGCGGCACGCGGACGCACAAAGTCAACGTGCGAGTGGTTGCCGCCACCAATCGGGATCTGGAGCAGGAAGTGCGGAGCGGGCGGTTCCGCGAGGACCTCTACTATCGGCTGAACGTCTACCCGATCCACGTGCCGCCGCTGCGCGCGCGGCCCGACGACATCGGCCTGCTCGCCGACAGCTTCGCACGACGGTTCGCACGCAAGCTGGGACGCGCATACGAACCGCTCTCACTCACCACGATCGCCCGGCTTCGTCGTCATACCTGGCCGGGGAACGTCCGCGAACTGCAGAACGTGATCGAGCGGGCGATGGTCGCATCGCCAGAAGGAGAACTCGATCTCGATCGTGCGCTGCCCGAGACGAGAGCCGTCAGCGCTCCGGTTGCTCCGGAACCGTCCGTAATCCTGACCGCGAGCGAGATGAAGGCGCTCGAACGCGCGAATCTCCTTCGGGCGCTCGAGCGCTGCTCCGGGCGGATCGGCGGCGCCAACGGCGCGGCCCGTCTGCTGGGATTGAGCCCCTCGACGCTCGCCTCGCGGCTGAAGGCGCTGGGAATCACGAAGACATAAGGTCCGCAGTCGAAACGAAGTTTCGCGCCGGAGCGCGCGAGATCTCGCGTTTCATCGATCTTTCGCGCCTCTCCGATGCCCCACGCGAGGCGCGAACATCAATGTTGACAACAACTTACGGGCAGCGACCAACCTGGCGCGGCGTCTGCGTCTTCGTCGGGCATGCTCCGCGAACGGGTCGCGGACGAAGACAAGGAGAGCGTCATGGCAGTCGAAACCCGCACCACGATGAACGGACTCGACGTGAACCAGTTGTTCGGCACGCTCGAGGCCATCAAGGGGGATCCGGGCCTCGCCCGTTTCCAGTTCCGCGCGCGCAACCGCTGGATCGATGGCGGACTCAATCGCTCGACGATCCGGGATTTCTACGGCGGCGGGCAGGAAGACACGTCGCGAACGGAGCCGTTCGTGTTCGCCAACGACGAACCGCCAGTGCTGCTCGGCGAGAACCGCGGCGCCAACCCGGTCGAGTTCGTGCTGCACGCGCTGGCGGGATGCCTGACGACGTCGCTGGTGCTGCACGCGGCGGCCCGGGGGATCCGGGTGAACAGCGTCGAGACGCGCTTCGAGGGGGACCTCGACGTCCGCGGACTGCTCGGGATCGACGACTCGGTCCGCAACGGGTACGAGCGGATCAAGGTGACGTTCAAGGTGAGCGCCGACGCGCCCGACAGCGTCATCGACGAACTGATCACGCTCGCGCAGAAACGCTCGCCCGTGTTCGACGTCGTCTCGCACGGCGTGCCGGTGGAAGTACGAAGGGAGCGCTGACGGTCCGCGTTCGCGTGTCAATGCTGAATGACGAATGCGGAATGCTGAAACGCGGCGGCTCATTCGGCATTCAGCATTCGACATTCAGCATTGACACCTTTCACGCTGTCGGAGCGAGCGTCTCGGTCCCGGTCAGCACCTTCCGGTAGTAGGCGAGCGCCTGCGCGACGCACTGGTCCATGTTGTAGTACTTGTACGTCCCCAGGCGCCCGAGAAAGTGCACGCCCCTGGTCTGGTCCGCAAGCGTCTGGTACTTGCGATAGAGCAGCTGGTTCTCCGGACGCGGGATCGGGTAGTACGGATCCCCTTCCGCCTTCGGAAACTCGTAGACGACCGTGGTCTTCGCATGCTCCTGGCCGGTCAGGTACTTGAACTCGGTGATCCGCGTGTACGCGTTCTCGTTCGGATAGTTGACGACCGGCGCCTCCTGCAGGACCGGCACGTTGTGCGTCTCGAACCTGAACTCGAGTGACCGGTACGGGAGCCGGCCGAAGCGGTACTCGAAGAACTCGTCGATCGGCCCCGTGAAGACCACCTCGCGGTGCGGAATCATGTCGCGCACCTCCCGATAATCGGCGTTGAGCAGGATCCTGATGTTCGGGTGCGTGAGCATCCGCTCGAACATCCGCGTGTACCCGAGACGCGGCATCACCTGGTAGGTATCGGTGAAGTAGCGATCGTCCCGGTTCGTGCGCACCGGCACGCGCGCCGTGACGGTCGCGTCCAGCTCCGACGGGTCGAGCCCCCACTGTTTCCGCGTGTAGTTGCGGAAGAACTTCTCATACAGCTCGCGGCCGACCTTGCTGACGATCACGTCCTCCGACGTGCGGATCTGCGCCCGCGGCTCCGCGACGGAACGAAAGAACTCGTCGAGTTGAAACGACGTGTAGTCGGTGCCATACAGGCGATTCACGGTGTTCAGGTTGATCGGGATCGGCACGAGCTGGCCGTCCACGCAGGCGAGCACGCGGTGCTGATACGGACGCCAGTCCGTGAACCGTGACAGATACTCGTAGACCTCCTGCGAGTTCGTGTGGAAGATGTGCGGACCATAGCGATGGACGAGGATCCCGTTCTCGTCATAGTGATCGTAGGCGTTGCCGCCAACATGCGGACGCCGATCGCAGATCAGCACCTTCTTTCCGGCATCGGCGGCAAGCCGCTCCGCGATCGTTGCGCCGGCGAATCCGGCACCCACTACCAGGTAATCGAACATGTGGCCCCCTGGGATCAAAGTGCGCCGGCCACCCTGGCCGGCTCGGTCGTTCCGGCCAGCGCCGCGTCCACGAGACTGCGCATCCGCGCCCAGGTTCCATCCCAGGAGGTCTGGCGCAGAAACACGTCCGCCTTGCGGAGACGTTCGGCGGCGTCCTCGTCGAGCGCGGCCTGACAGGCGGCAACGAACTCTTCTACCGTGTCGGCGATCCTGACGAGGCCCTGGTGAGCGTAGGGCCGCACGACGTCCCGAATGGACGTGGAGACCACCGGCCGTCCAGCCGCGAGATACTCGGGCGTCTTCGTTGGACTGATGAATCGCGTCGCGTCGTTGCGCGCGAACGGCAGGAGCGCGACGTCCCAGCCCGCGATGTACTCGGGCAGTTCCTGGTAAGTCTTCGAACCGAGATAGTGAATGTTGGAACGCCGCGGCAGTGACGCCGGATCGATCTTGACGACAGGACCGAGCAGCACGAGCTGCCAGCCCGGTCGCGCCTCTGCAACGCCAGCGATGAGATCGATGTCCATCCGTTCGTCGATTACACCGAAGAAGCCAAGCCGTGGACGCGCGATCCCTGCCTGGTCCGGCGGATCGCCGTGGATGGCACGCGCGCGGGCGAAGTGCGCGACGTCGACGCTGCTCGGGAACGGGTGCACGTTCGCGTGCGCATGGCGCTTCGCTTCGTACAACGACTGCCCTCCGGTGAACATCACGTGCGCGCGACGGAGGAGTTCGGCCTCGCGGTGTTTCAGTTCCGCCGGCGCGTGCGCGAACGCACTCAGCTCGTCCATGCAGTCGTAGACGATGGCTTCGGGCGTGAGATGGTCGGTGAACCCGAGCGCCATCGGCGTGTAGTACCAGAGCACGTACCGCCGGATGTCTTCTGTGCGTATCAACTCGTTCAACAGGGTCCGCACGCCGTCGTCGGCGTGGGTCCCGAAGGGCAGGTGTGGCACGGCCACGGTGACGCGGCCGGTGCGATGGAGGTCCATGCCCGGCGGCCCTTCTCCGTAGATCGGCTCCTCGACGAAGAACACGCGGTGGTCCGCCGCGCAGCGCGTCATCAGATGGTGGGGCCGCTGGAACACGAAGTCCCAGCGGAGGTGTGACAGACAGATCAGATCAGGTGCATGGGTCTTGTGGATTGCGGCCTCGGGCATACCCCTGACAACACCAAGAATCGTGCCCGGGTCAGGTCGACTGGGGAATCAGGACTTGCGGCGTGCGTCCGCTGCGCCGTGCATATTCCTCGGACACGAAAAGTGCGACGCTCGAAGCGGTCCCTGCAGCCGTCGCAATCACGATCGCGCCGCCGAACCCGCCGCCGGTCATGCGCGCCCCGAACACGCCCGGCTGCGCATCGGCAAGGGCGACAAGCAGATCCACCGGCTCGATCGACACCTCGTAGTCATCGCGCAGCGAGGCATGAGACGCCGACAGCAGCCGTCCGAACCGGACCAGATCTCCCTCGAGCAGGGCGGTTCTCGCCTCGAGCACCCTTGCGTTTTCGGTGACGACATGCCGCGCACGTCTCGACAGCAGCGGAGGTAACGCCTCGACCTCCGGGAGTCGTTCGATACCAACATCGCGCAGCCGCTCCACACCGAGCGCGTGTGCGGCCTTCTCCGATTCCCGCCGTCGCGTGACGTAGTCCCCTCCCGCGTGCTGATGAGCCACGCCGGAATCGATCACAGCCAGCTCGAGCGTCGCGGGCAGCGGGATCCGCTCGAACGCCAGCGTCCGCGTATCGAGAAACAACGCCTCCCGTTCTCCGGCCAGACTCGATGCCATCTGATCCATGATCCCGACTGGCGCACCGACGAACTCCACCTCCGCACGCTGCGCCGCGCGAGCAAGCGCCACGTCGGAAAGCTCGAGCTGAAACGCCGCGCGGATCGCGCGCAACGTCGACACCTCGAGCGCTGCGCTCGACGAGAGTCCGCTTCCGACCGGAACGTCCGACTCGAGGTCCAGCTCGAACCCGCCGATCCGAAAACCTTCGCCGGCGAGGACCCAGGTCACGCCCTGGATGTAGTCCCCCCACGTCTGTGTTTGACGCTCGCGGCCCAGCTCGTACTCGAACGGCGCGCCTTCCATCTCGCGGCTGCGCGCGAAGACGCGGGTGTCGTCACGCCTCCGGAGTACGGCGCGGGTCCGTTGGGGGACGGCGCACGGCATCACGAATCCATCGTGATAGTCGGTGTGCTCGCCGATGAGGTTCACACGTCCGGGCGCGTCCGCATGAACGTCACGCATCGATGTCGACCTTGACGGCTTTCAGCTCCTCGACCTTCTGTTCGGGCAACGTATCGGCGGTGAACGCACCGGCGCCGATTTCGCTTCCGGCCAGGTACTTCAACCGTCCGGGCATGCGATAGGCGGGATAGAACTCGGCGTGCAGGTGCGCTTCAGGATGCCCGGCGCCGTCGGTTGGCGCCTGGTGGAACGCGAGGATGTACGGAAAGGGGCGATCCCAGAGCGCGTCGAACTTCATCAGCACCGTCTTCATGGCCCGCGCAAAATCGCGGCGTTCGTCACGGTCGAGCGCGGCAAAGGACTCGGCCGCGCGGATCGGCGCCACCCACACCTCGTACGAGTACCGCGCGCAGATCGGCATGAACGCCGCCGCGTGCGGACCCGCATACAGAACCCGCACACCATCGTCGAGTTCGCGCGCGACGAAATCCTCGATCAGGCCGCGTCCGTGACGCTCCAGGTATGCGCGCTGGTGCTCGAGTTCGCGCGCGGGAACGGGCGGCACGAATGGATAGGCATACAGCTGACCGTGGGGATGGTGCAGCGTCACCCCGACCTCCACGCCACGATTCTCGAACGGATACACGTACTGGATCTCCGGGTGTGCTCCCAGCTCCTCGTAACGGTCCGCCCACACGTCGATCAGCATCTCGATGTGCCACAGCGGCAGCCGTCCGAGCGAGGACGAGGCGTCCTGCGTGAAGACGATTACCTCGCAGACACCCTTGCCGGGCGCGGTCGGCACGTCGAGTTCGGGCGGATCGTGCGCCGCCAGTGTCAGCGTGGGAAACAGGTTTTCGAACACGGCAACATCCCACGTTCCCGCGGGGACCTCCGTCGGGTTCGCCTCGTCCGTGGTTGGCGCAAGCGGATTGTATTCGGGAGGCGGGAGGAACGTACGATTCTGGCGGTGGTGCGCGTAGGCCACCCACTCTCCGCGCAGGGGGTGCCAGCGCAGGTGCGCGTTCGGCTTCACGCTGCCGGCAGCCTCGGGGCTGGGCGCGACGATGTCGCCGGGGATGGGCTCCCGTCCGTACAGCAGGAGCGCACGTCCGTCCGGCTTGATCAAACGACGCTTGTGCATGTGTGGTTTGGCGCGTACGTAGGGCGGGGCTTTATGCCCCGCCATTTCAGTACGCAGGGCGCCCTTTATGCCCCGCCATGTCAGCGCCCTTCCTCGATCGGCGTCAGCTGCTCGAGACCATCGGCACGGGCGGCCACGCGGCCCGAGGTCGCGGCGGCGATCTCGTCGATCGGGATCTTCGGCGTCCGGTCCATGTAGAGGAGGCCGTTGGCCTCCTGATACGTATCGGCGAACTGCGTGTAGCAGAAGCCTGAGAACAGCTGCAGGTCGCGGACGACATCCATCAGCTCGCGGAAGCGGCGGCCGAAGTCCTGCGGGGTGCGGGACCGCGCGTAGCCCCACGTGCCGGATTCGTCGCGCGAGAGCGCGATCCCGCCGAACTCGGTCAGCATCAACGGCACGTCGGTATGGACCTGCCCTTCGAGGACGAGCAGCCGCCCTCCCGGCCGCTCGCGCTTGAACAGCCGCGGCAGGACTTCTTCGGCGTGGTACCGCTTCGCCATCCGGTCGGGACGGTCGTCGTAGTCGTGGATCCCGATGATGTCGGTGGCGACGCTCTCCCAGCCGTCGTTGCCGATGACGGGACGGGTCGCATCGAGCGTCTTGGTGAGGTGATACAGCGTCTGGACGAAGTGGCGTTCGCTGGCGATCTCGGTGAGGTTCGGCACGCCCCAGGATTCGTTGATCGGCACCCAGGCGATGACGCAGGGATGGCTGTAGTCGCGCGCGATTACGTCGGTCCACTCGCGGGTCAGCCGCTCGACCGACATCGGCGTGAAGCGATACGAGCTGGGCATCTCGACCCAGACCGCCAGGCCGAGCCGGTCGGCCCAGTAGAGATACCGCGGATCCTCGATCTTCTGGTGCTTGCGGACGCCGTTGAAGCCCATCGCCTTGGCCAGCTCGATGTCGCGCTTCAACGCCTGATCGTCGGGTGCGGTGAGCCCGGTCTCGAGCCAGTACCCCTGATCGAGCACCATCCGCAGCAGGTAGGGACGGTTGTTCAGGACGAAGCGGTCTCCCTGGGCAGCCGACGCCCTGAGCGCCGTGTACGAGACGGCGCGGTCGAACAGCTCCCCTCGCTCGCCCCACAGCTCGAGCTGGACGTCGATGAGGTTCGGCGCGTTCGGACTCCAGAGCAGTTCGTTGCGCGAGTCGTCGATCCCCGGATCCGAGAGCGCGATGCGGCGATGCACCTCGCCGGAGATGACCGCGTAGGTATCGGACGCGAGCAGCGTTTCGCCGCTCGTCAGCGTGACGCAGAGACGCAGGGGCTCGCGGACGAGCCCGTCGATCCAGCATCCGACGCCGACCTCCCAGCGCGCGAGGTTCGGGGTGAACGACATCCGCTGGATCGCGGTGGCCGGCACCACCTCCATCCAGACCGTCTGCCAGATGCCGGTCGTGCGCGGATACCAGATCGAGTGCGGCTCCAGCTGCCAGTCCTGCTTGCCGCGCGGCTTCCCCAGGTCGTGAGGATCATCCTCTGCGTGAACGACCAGCTCGCACTCGCGGCCGTCGCCGAGCAGGCCCGTGATGTCGAAACAGAAGGGCGTGTACCCTCCCTCGTGACGGCCCACGAGGACGCCATTCACCCAGACGCGCGTCGAGTAGTCGACCGCACAGAAGTGCAGGATCAGCCGCTCGCCTTCGCCGAGCTCGGGCGGTCCGAAACGCTTTCTGTACCAGCAGCAGCGATAGAACCCGGTGTTGGCGATGCCGCTGGCCGCGGTTTCAGGCGAGAACGGAACCCGGATGACGTCGCGCCAGTCGACCTGCTCGGGCCGCCGCAACGCGCCTGCCGGATCGAGCGCGAAATCCCACTGTCCGTTCAGCGAGTACCACGACTCACGCCGTAACAGCGGACGCGGATACCCGCGCCCTTCATCGTCGAGCGCCTCCGAGCTGAGCCTGGAGAGACGAGGAGTCATCGAGAACTGTGGAACTGCAAACCGGACGCCGCCGAAACAGCCGGGCTGTGGCGCGGGACGGGCGTTGTGCGCGGCGCCCCGTAAAGGGGCGCCCTACAGGCGTCACTATCGCTGTCCCGATCCCTTTGGCGCCGTTCCGGGCGAGACGGTCTGCGGCGATGGCGCGAGGTTCGTCTGGGCGCCCGGCGTCGCGCGTCCGCCGGTGAGCGACGCCTGGCCGCGGCGCGTCTCGTCGAGCGACAGCGCGAGCACGCGAACGGCCTCCTGGTCCGCATGGAATCCCATCGAGTTTTCGGCCTCGATGAAGTCGAGCAGGAACTGCGCGCGCCGCTGGTGCCGCCGGGGCGTTTCGAGGTCCGCATCGGTCGCGCCGGCTTCCTTCGCCCGCTTGATGTCGGCGATCAAGGCGACCAGCGCATCCATGGCGACGTTGCGGATCTGGAAGGTGCGGTCCTGGATCGTATGGACGCGCATCCGCAGCTCCTCTTCCGACCAGCGGTGACAGGTCTGGCAGGCGCGGTTGATGTTCAGCAGCGGGCTGCGGACGTGATGGTCGCTGACCTTCATCGCGCCCACACGCTGATACGGCATGTGGCAGTCGGCGCAGGCGACGCCCGAACGCGCGTGCACGCCCTGGTTCCACATCTCGAACTCGGGATGCTGCGCCTTGAGCGCCGGCGCGCCGGATTCGGCGTGCGTCCAGTCCTTGAATCCGTTCTCTTCGTAGTAAGCCAGGATCTCGTCGGCCTTCAGCCCCTTGTCCCACGGATAGGTGAGCCGCTTCTCGGGCCCCTTGAAGTAGTACTCGACGTGGCACTGGCCGCAGACGTAGGCGCGCATCTCCTGACGTGTCGCGTCGCGATTGACGTCGTAGTCCTGGATGCCCTGCGCCGCCTTGACCTTCCTGATCCCTTCGAGGAAGCCCGGCCGCGTCACGCGCAGCTGCATCGTGTCGGGCGCGTGGCAATCGATGCACGCCACCGGATGCTCGACGAGCGTTCGAGCTTCCTGGTACTTCATCTGGTTCATCGCCTCGAAGCCCTTGATCAGGTCGCCGCCGCCCAGCTTCTTGTACGGCACGTACACCGAGGCATGACAGTGCATGCAGGTGCCGGGCTGCTGCACGACGTCCTGCCGCTCGGTGAACGTCTGGTCGTCGAGCATGTAGGCATGGCCGCGCTCTTCGCGAAAGTCGACCGCGAACGCATACCCGGCCCACATCGTCTTCAACCGCGGATCCTCTTCGAGGCGCGACTGCGACACGATGGACCGTGGATCCGATTCGGTGGGCGTGCGCGGCACGGCTTCGCTCCCGCCATAGCGGGTGCGCACCTGGTCCACCGTCTGCCGGTAGCTGTCGTACTGCACGGGGAAGTTCTTGCCCCACACCGCTGGATCGGTCGTCTCGTCGTCCAACTCCACGACGCGGTAGAACGGATTCCGCGCTTCCTGCTGGCGCGTGAAGATGTTGACCAGCAGCGCCGTGACCGCGACCGCGGCAATCGCGGTAACCACGACGAGCGCGATGAGGACTGTCGGTCTGCGCTTCATTCGATATGCCCCACGTCGTTATGGCACTTCGTGCAGGTCAACCCTCCGCGTCCGGTGCCGGTATGAAACGGATCGATCGACGCGGTGAGTTCGGTATGACATTTCCGGCAGGTCAGCTCGGTGACCTCGTGATTGCGCGGTGTGATCCGCAGCGGATCGGGATAGTTCCCGGTCGTGAAGTAGAAGGAATGCCAGAAGCCGTTCTGCGCCTTGGTGACGTACTTCGGCACGAGCCCGGGCGGCGTGTGACAGTCGTTGCACACGGCCACGGACCGATGGCTCGCGCGCGTCCAGGCCCGGTAGTGATCCCGCATGATGTGACAGTTCGCGCACGCCGCGGGATCGTTCGACAGATAGGAGTACCCCTTGGCGTACACGAACGTGTACCCGCCGATACCAAGCGTGATCCCAACCAGTAGCGCACCGATGACGATGAGTCGCGCCCTCGTCAAGACATTCTCTCCCGCCAACCTCCGCGCTCAGGAGTCTACCTCTGATCACGTTTGCGCTGAAGCCCATGGAGAACGACGCGCCCGTGCACCCGCCTCAACCAGTCGCGCGCGCGGCTCAGTGGGAGCCCGTCCTTTGTGCCACACTGGAGCGCAACCGTGACGCTCTTCGCACGCGCGGCCGGATGGTTCGGCCTCTACGTGATCCTGATCGTGCTTCCGGTACTCGTCGGATCAGCCACCGGCCCGGGGCCCACGACGAGATCGCTGCTCATCGAGTTCAGCGCCGGCCTCGGTCTGCTCGCCTTTCCCCTGATCCTCGTCCAGTTCGCGCTCGTCTCGCGCGTCAAGGTCAGTTCACGCCCGTTCGGAACCGATGCCCTCGTGCAGTTCCACGGCTACATGGGTTTTCTCGCGCTCGCCCTGGCCCTGCTCCACCCTCTGCTCCTGAACGTCGAGGGGCTGCCACTCGCCGCCTGGATTCCGTTCGGCGGCTCGCTGGTGGCCGTGAGCGGAGCGTTCGCCGCCTGGGCCCTGGTCGCTCTCGTGTTAACAACAGTTCTGCGACGCCGTCTCGCGCTCTCGTACGAAGTGTGGCGCGCGCTGCACATGGCCTTGTCGGTGATAACGACGGTGGCGATGGCGGTTCACGTCCTGGCCGTGAATCGCTACAGCTCGACGGGGACGATGCGCGCGGTGCTCGCTTCGTACCTGGTGATGTTCGGGGCGGCGCTGGTGATGTATCGCGTCATCCGTCCGCTGCGGATGCAGTCGCGGGCGTGGACGGTCACCAGCAATGCAGCCATCGCCGCCGGGACGCATCACCTCGTCGTCCAGCCGGTGCAGCATCGCGGGTTCTCCTTCGAACCGGGACAGTTCGCGTGGCTGACGACCGGCCGTTCCCCGTTCTCCCCACAGCAGCATCCGCTCTCGATCGCGTCCTCGGCGGAGCGCCCGGAAGACGGGGCGATCGAGTTCGCGATCCGCGAACTCGGCGACTGGTCCGGAACCGTCGTCCCGAACCTCGCACCGGGCACTCGCATCTGGGTGGACGGTGCGTTCGGCGCGTTCACGACGGAACGGAAGGCAGCGCAGGGCTTCGTGATGATCGCCGGCGGCATCGGCATCGTGCCGATGCGATCGATGCTGCTGACGATGAGGGATCGGGACGACCGGCGGCACGTGCTGCTGATCTACGCGGCGCACGATCCCGCGCGGATGCCGTTCCGCGATGAGTTCGAAGGGCTTCGCACCTCGATGGCGCTCGACATCGTCGACGTGCTGGAGGCGCCCCCGCCCGGCTGGAACGGCGAGCGCGGATACGTGACGGCAGAGCTGTTGAAACGGCATCTCCCGAGGCAGTTCCGCAGGTACCATTTCTTCGTCTGCGGTCCGCCGGCCATGATGGACGCCGTCGAGGAGGCGCTGGTCGACGCCGGCGCGCCGGCCGCCTCGATCGACAGCGAGCGTTTCAACCTGGTGTAACGATGCGGCATGTCGCAGTGCGGCGAGCGGCGCTGATCCTGGCCACGGTATTCGTCCTGTTCGCAGGCCTCTTCGCCTGGATGGCCGGGCGAGGCGGTTCGCACGAGCAGATCTCGATCGCCATCGAGGAAGCGCCGCAAGCGGCCGCGGAACATCGTGGCGCTGCGCTGTACGACACCTTCTGCGCTCGATGCCATCCGGTTGAGACGCTGCGGGGTCCACTGAACGAGGAACGGTACCGCGAGCTGCAGGAGTTTCTCCGGAAGCACGGCAAGTCGTCGGACGAGGAGGATCGCCTGATCCTCGACTACCTGGCCGGGCGATAATCCCCGCGGGCGGGGGAAATTCCCCGATCCTGCGGTCGACACGCGCCAGATCCGCCATTCCGCGGCCCAGCGCCGCGTGGCACGCCTTTCGCCCTCCCTCTGTTCGAGAACAGAGGGTGCCATGACTTCAGAGATCCGCAGAATCGCAGTCCCCACCGACTTCAGTCCTGAATCGGAGAAGGCGATCGTCTATGCCGCGGCGCTGGCCCGACGCATGGGGTCGGCGGTGTACCTCGTCAACGTGCTGAAGGATCCGGGAGGCTATCACGAGGCCAGAGAGCGGCTCGCCAGGCTCGCCTCACGGCTGGCGATCGGCACGCGACGGGTGGCGCTCGACGTGCGGACCGGCGAACCGGCGGAGGGCATTGCCGAAGCGGCCGAGCGCTACGGTGTCGATCTCGTCGTCATGGCGACGCACGGGCGGACGGGGGTCTCGCGCGTGGTTTCCGGAAGCGTGGCGGAGGACGTCATTCGCAGGGCCGAATGCCCGGTCCTCGTGCTTCGCGGATCGGGGACGATCCGGTTCCATCGTCCCGCGCCGGTTCCGGAGTTCGAGAGCCGGCCAATCGAGGGAGCGGCGTGAAACGCCGAACTATGAACGCCGAACTATGAACTAAGACCTGCGAATGCCGAATGACGCACGTGCGCATCGTTCATAGTTCGTAGTTCGGAGTTCGTAGTTCGGAGTTCGTAGTTCGGAGTTTCAGCGTTCGTAGTTCGGAGTTTCACGCCTGCGCCCCTCAAGCTCAGACACAGCCCGGCCGATCTCTACCGACGTGGCGGAACACGATCCGGCCCGCTCGCGCCCGGCGCCAGGACTGCATGCACCTGCACATCCCGGCGCGGCTCCCGGTCTCGTCGGACACTCCGCCTTCGTCGGGCGGCAGCCGATCTTCGACCGGTCGCTCGAAGTGTATGGCTACGAGCTGCTGTATCGCCGCGGCGACGAAGAGACGGCGGTCGTCACCGATGGAGACTCCGCATCCGCCGAAATCGCGCTCGACGCGTTTCTCGAGTTCGGCCTCGATACGCTCGTCGCCGACCGGAAGGCGTTCATCAACCTGACCCGCAACGTCCTCCTTTCCGGCGTCTGCTGGCACCTGCCGCCGGACCGCGTCGTGCTCGAACTGCTCGAGGACCTGCCCTGCGATCCCCAGGTCGCGGCAGAAGTCGAAACCCTCGCCGCGGCGGGATACCGGATCGCGCTCGACGATTACGTGCCGAACGATCCGCGCGCGCCGCTCCTCCCGTTCACGTCCATCGTCAAAATTGACATCGAGGCGTTCGATGAGCAGACGTTGCGAGCGGAAGTGGCGCGGATCGGCGAATCGCCGGTCGCGCTCGTCGCCGAGCGCATCGAGACGCACGACCAGCTCGAGATGTGCCGCGGCCTCGGGATCGGCTACTTCCAGGGCTACTTCTTCGCGCGTCCGACGATCGTCCACGGACGGCGTGTGCCGGTGGAACGGCTGACCGCGTTGAAGGTGCTGGCGCTCCTCGCCGATCCCGAGACGCCATTGAACGTGCTCGGGCAGGCGGTCGCCTCGGACGTGAAGCTGTCCTACCAGGTCCTGCGGTTCGCCAATTCCGCCTTCAGCGCTCCGGCGAGCGCAATCGACTCGATACCGGCGGCGATCATGCGCATCGGACGCGACCGGCTGCGAGCGTGGTTGAGCGTCATGGCGCTCTCCGGACTCGAAGGGAAGCCGGCCGCCGTGCTGACCCTCGCGCTCACGCGGGCGCAGATGTGCGAGGCGCTCGCCCGCACCGCGGGCGTCGCGTCACCGTCGACGTGGTTCATGGCCGGCCTCTTCTCCACGCTCGACATCCTCTTCAACGCG
Source organism: Vicinamibacterales bacterium (assembly GCA_036401215.1). Classification (GTDB taxonomy): domain Bacteria; phylum Acidobacteriota; class Vicinamibacteria; order Vicinamibacterales; family 2-12-FULL-66-21; genus JACDCA01. The sequence continues at coordinate 42,342 of DASWVN010000173.1, forward strand.
CCCGTCGACAAGCTGCTCGAGGGGCTGCCGCTCTCGCCCACGATCGTCAGCGCGATCGTGCACCGTTCCGGGGACCTCGGCGCCTCGATCGACGCCATCGTCGCCTACGAGCGTGGAGAATGGACCGGCGCTCGAAGCGGACGGCTGACGCCCGGCGATTTCACCGCCGCGTTCCGCGCCGCGCTCGAGTGGACGCGCCACTGGGAAACGGCGCTCGCCACGTCTGCCTGAAGCGCGGGCCCACGCCGCGCGTGCGCGCGAGCCGGCGATGTCTCAAGAAAGCTCACCAGGAGCCGATTTTTCTGGGGTGCCCGATACCCCATTGATCGCGTTCCCACGGTCCGCCAGGCTGCGGACGGTTTCACAGGATAGTTCGGCCGGTTCGGCGTTCGTCGGCCGTCAACCCATCTTCGACGAGTCGCTGGCCGTCTACGGGTACGAGCTGCTGTATCGGCGGGGCGACACCACCAAAGCCGTTTTCACCGATCGGGATTCCGCGTCGGCCGAGATCGCGCTCGACGCGTTCCTCGAGTTCGGCTTCGACACGCTCGTGGCAGACCGCCGCGCGTTCATCAACCTGACGCGCACGGTGCTGCTCTCCGGCTTCTGCTCAGAGCTTCCACCCGATCGCGTCGTCTTCGAGATCCTCGAGGACACAGAATGCGATGACGAGGTGGTCGGCGAGATCGAGGCGCTTGCCGCGAAGGGCTACTCGATCGCGCTCGACGATTTCGTCCAGGATGACGAGCGGGAAAGGCTGCTGCCGCACGCCTCGATCGTGAAGCTGGACATCGAGGGGTTCGACGAACCGGCGCTGCGCCGGCAGGCGGAGCGGCTGCGCGAGCGTCCGATCGACCTCGTGGCGGAGCGGGTCGAAACCCGCGAGCAGCTGGAACTGTGCCGCGAGCTGGGGTTCCAGTATTTCCAGGGGTTCTTCTTCGCGCGTCCGGCGACGATGCGCGGCCGGCGCGTGCCGGTGGAGCGGCTGACCGCGATGCGGGCGCTGGCGCTGCTGGCCGGCGACGAGACGCCGCTCGACGCGCTGGCGGAGGCGGTGGCGGCCGACGTCAAGCTGTCGTACCAGGTGATGCGCGCCGTGAACTCCGCCGGCAGCGCCGCGGCCTTACCGATCGATTCGCTCCCGGCCGCCATCATGCGGCTTGGCCGGAACCAGCTGCGCGCCTGGCTGAGCGTCATGGCGTTGTCGGGGCTCGAGCGGAAGCCGCCGGCGCTGCTCTCGCTCGCGCTCTCGCGCGCGCGGATGTGCGAAGCGCTCGCGACCATGCGTCCCGGCGCGTCGTCGGGCACGTGGTTCATGGCGGGCCTCTTCTCCGCACTCGACGCACTGTTCGACGCGCCGCTGCCCGAACTGCTCCGCGACCTGCCGCTCGCTCCGGCTGTCACCGACGCCCTCCTGCACCGCTCGGGTGACCTGGGTACCGCATTGAACGCCGCGATCGCCTTCGAGCGCGGCGAGTTCTCGCGCGTGGAGTACGGCTCGCTCACCGCCAGCGATTTCACGACCGCCTATCGCACGGCGCTCCTGTGGACGCAGAAGTGGCAGGATGCGGCGGTGGCTGCGGCTTGAGATGGGCTTCGCCTCACAACTGCAAACTGCAAACTGCAAACTGCAAACTCCAAACTCCAAACTTCAAACTTCAAACTTTCAGATCCTGGATCCACAGCATTGCGGTGGCGATGGGCAGTCGTGAAATCGCCGGCGATCGCTGACCCTTCTCCAGACTCCGGCGCTGCCGTCACGACGTGCCCCTGTTGACGGGCTTGACGCTTGTGAACAAAAGCGATACGCTGTTGACGGTATTGACGGGGAGAGGGGCATGTCTCGAGCGAACGCGGAAGCCTTCATCGAAACGGCGACGCGGCATTTTCGCGACACGCTGGCGAGCGCCGTCGACGAACTCCTGCGCGCCGATTTGAGCGCACGTGATGTGCTCGGCGATCCGGGTGAGTTCGCCGCCCGGGCCGTCCGCTCGACGGCTCCCGTCGCATCGCCGTGGGACGAGCTGATCGGTCCCTTCACGAAGACCGAAGGCGTCCAGGCCCGGCTCGGGATCACGCGGCAGGCCGTTGCCGCCAAGGCGGCGCGCCGCCGTCTGCTTCGAGTCATCACGGCCGATGGCCAGCATCTGTATCCGATCTGGCAGTTCGACGGCAGGACGGAACTGGGCGGTCTGCCCGAGGTGGTGGCACTCTTTCCGGAGGGCGCGGTCGACGGCTGGACGCTCGCCGGCTGGCTCCGGACGGTCGATCCTGATCTCGGCGAGAGCCCGTATGACGCGCTCGTCCGCGGTGACGTGGCGAGGGTCATGTCGGCGGCTCGCGCCGCGGCCGCCGCCCTGGCGCGGTGAGTCGACGCGTCTCGCTCCGCTCGCCGGCCGCGCTCACGGGTTTTCCGTATTCCCTTCCGCCCCGGCGACTCGTGCGCGTCTGCCAGCGCGTGAACGGGACGTGGTGGTTCTCCTCCGATGGCTCCGGCCGCTTCGACCTGAAGCCGCCGGAGGGCACCTGCTACTTCGCCACAGATGCATTCGGCGCCATTCGGGAAGCCTCACGGCTCGGGCCGGTGACGCCCGCGTGGATCGCGGCCCGCGAGCTCCGCCACGTCACGCCTCCGGTCCCCCGGGCGCGGCTCGCCGCGACCACCCGCAAGGCCGCCGGCGCGTACGGCGTCACCAATGAGCTCACGACGATGCTGCCCTACGACCTGCCGCGTGAGTGGGCCGCGGCGTTTCGCGCCCACGGCTTCGCCGGCATTCGTCACATCCTGCGTCACGATCCGCGTGCCCGGCCTGGCGGCGTGTCATGGTTCGGCCGCGCGGGCGATGACCCCGGACACGAACGCACGCGCCGCGCGCTGACCGCCGCAGCGGTGGAAGCGGCCGGCGTTCGGATCCTCGACGTGCCGCACTCGTCCGTCCTCAGAGTGGTGCCCTGATCAGAGATGGCGCTGAGGGTGCGAAGGGCAGGCACCTGGATGTGGCCACATGTGGCTATAGTGGGTCATGACTTCGACCGGCATTCGTGAACTCAAGGACAACGTGAGTCGATACATCCGTCGAATCAAAGCCGGGGAGCGCATCGCCATCACGGCGCACGGCCGCGTCGTCGCCGAACTCGGGCCCCCGGGCACGGCTGCTGCGAGGTCCGGGTCCACACGGTTCGAAGAACTGGTCGCGGCCGGCGTGATTCGGCCGCCGCTCGAAGCCGGGGATCCTACGGAAGACTGGCCGGACATCCGGCTCCCGTCCGGCACAGCTGCGGACCTGATCGACGCGGACCGTGGCGAAGCGTAGCCGGCGTTCTGGCGCTTCGCGCCCGGCTCGCCGGGCGGCCACGGGAGCGCTGCCGCTGGCGTGACCGTCCGGTACATAGAGTCGAGTGCGCTCTTCGCCGCCCTGCTCGAACGTGACGAGGCCGCCCTGAGATCATTGCGGGGCTAGAGCCGGCGCATCACCTCGGCGCTGACGTTCGCCGAGGCCGGCCGCGCGATCATTCGAGCTGGGCTCGGCGGGCGGCTGAACGCCCGGCAGCAACGAGCGGCCTTCCGGGCACTTCAACGATTCGAGCGGCGATGTCATGTCGTCGCGGTCAGCGACGACGTGCTTGCCCGGGTCAGGCGACCGTTCCCCGTCGAACCTATCCGCACACTCGACGCAGTCCACCTTGCGACGGCCGAATTGTTGGGCGAAGTTCCGCAGCTGATGGCGATCGTGACGCGGGACTCCCGGGTCCGCGCAAACGCGGCCGCGTTCGGCTATTCGACCGAGTGATGACGATCGTGTGCTGCGCGGGAATAGACCGAGCCGAAGAAATGGCGCGCCCTGCACGACTCGAACGTGCGACCTCCTGGTTCGTAGGCGGGCGCGGATCGTGGCTAGTGGCGGCTTTCTGCGGATTCTGAGGGCGTCGTGTTCTCCGCCGTGGCGCCCGGGAGCCCTGTTTGGACCCCTGTTTCGGAACCGGTTGCGATCCGTTGCAATCGCTCCTCGTAGCGGCGCATCGCTTCATCGTTGTCGGCCGCCTCCGCCTCGAGGTAGGTGCTCGTCTGCGAGATGTTCGCGTGACCGAGCCACTGCTTGATCCGGTGAAGCGGCACGCCGCCATCGAGCCAGCGCGAACCCACCTCACGCCGCAAGTCGTGGAAGTGGAGGTCGATCTGCTCGAGCTCCGCGAGGCATTCGGGCGTGAGCATCGCCGTCCGGACCTTGCGTTTGTGCTTTCCTCTTGGACGATCCGCGTCACGTACCTAGGCGTGATGCCGTTCGCCTTCAGGAGCGCGCGCTGCCAGGCACGCTTCACGTTCTTCACCTGCTGGCCGATCTCGTTGCCGAAGACGTACGCCGTGCCCGGGTGCTCCTCGCCGGCTGGATCACTACGGCGCATTTCGAGAATCGCCTTGAACCTCGACGAAACCGGGATCGTCCGATCCGCCTTCGTTTTCGTTTTCGCGGCAGGGAGGAAGATCTCCGCCTTCGGCTCGAACCTGACCTGGTTCCACTGGAGCGACAGAATCTCCCCTCGCCGCATGCCAGTCTCGATTGCGGCCTCGACGACGGCGCGGAGGTGCACGCCGCAAGCGGCGAGGAGGCGCTCGCCTTCGCCAGGGCGTAGCCGTCGCCGGCGCTTCGTCTCGCGGGCGACCTTCACGATCGTCTCGGTTCCCCTCTTGAAGGGCGTGCGCTCGATGTGATCGCGCCCGACAGCCCAGTTGAACATCGCGCGGAGGAGCTGCAGGTCGCGGTTCGCCGCGATCGGCGCCCCTGCCTTCGTTCGGGTTCGATGGAACTGCTCGATGGTGTCTGCGGTGATGTCGACGACCAGCCAGTCGCGGAATGGGCGACTGCCGCCGTCCGGTCGCTCGAGGCACGTCCGCAGGATGGTCTCGATTTGATACTTCAGGCTCCTCGCGCTCAACGGCCGCCGCACGTCGAGGTAGCGCCGGCGGTAGGTCTCCATCAATTGCTCGAGCGTGAGCGTCTCGCGGCTCGGCCGGGCGGGCCCGCCCTCGAGGAGCGAGCCGTCGCGGATCCCGATGCGCAACCGCTCCGACTCGTGCTGCGCTTCCGTCTTGCTGGAAATCGCACGCCCGAGAGAGGCACGATCGCGGCGCCACTCGGCCTTCGTGCTGCCGTCTGGCATGGCGCGCGCGACGCGGACGATCTTGCCGATTCGCTTCTCGAGGGTGAAGCGGAAATGTTCGCCGTTCCACTTGAAGTTGAAATGCCAGGGATGCGGGCACTTCGGCCAGGTGCGGCGGGCGCAGTCGCAGAGTTTTCGGATCCCGTCGTTTCGATGTCGCTTCTTCAAGGCGAGGCCTCCCGGTGGAAGGCCGGCGAGCCTGCTGCTATCATCCGCGGCAGGCGCGTCGGCAGGTGATAACTGTCGACGAGCTCAGGGCCTTCGGTGCCGTTCGCCGGCATCGAGGGTCCGTTGTCGTTACCACACTCGCCGTTCAGAGCGCCAATTGGCCTCCCGGTTGCCAGACCGGTTGCGAACCCCGCCTAGCAGCTCGCCGAGCCGGCGCGATTCGAGCACGCGACCTTCCGCCTCCGAGGCGCGGGGTCAGCGGCGGAGGGGAGATTTGACTTCCAGCGGAGCAAACCCGATACTTCCGCGCCCCATGGTGATCCTCCGCGTCGGAAACGATCGTGTGACCTTCGACGACGTGGCCAGGTGCCGCCTCCTGCATTGCCTGAATCACCTCGTCCTCGAGGCGCTTCTTGTGCTCGGAGCTGAAGTCGTCCCACCGCTTTAGCGCTTCGGCGAGCTGGGTCCGCGGTGCGTGCGTTGGCGTGAAATCGATTTTCATGAGTCTCTCCTCGACACGATTCTGAAAACTCCCATCGGGCCGGCCTCGAGCTGCAGCTCCATCGCGCTCAGGTCTGCCGGGTCGACTTCGAGAACGGTCGCAATCGCGTTCACAAGATCGATCGAACGAGGGCTCTGGTCGCCGCGCTCGAGGCGATAGAAATGCCGAATGCTTGCGCCGCGTCCGCCAATCGGGGCGAGGAGCTCGCGAACGCGCCGCACGAGCTCACGTTTCGAGAGACCCCGCTCCTGGCGCAGGCGCGCGAGCTGACGCAGAGGGCGTAGCTGAACCCGATGTGTGCCGGCGGCATCGCTTCGCATGTGACGCATGGTGGCCGATGCGGGCCATGCCGGGCTACGGGGTGGTGTTCTGACGGGGTCACACGGGAGCTGCCCGATACCCCTCCTAGGCGGGAAGCGCTCAGCGGGTTGCTACGCGCCTACGGTTCTTCTTGATCTCGCGTATGTCTGCCGGCCCGACGACGGCGCCCCAAAGCGGAAACAGCGCGCGCACGAGGTCGGCGGCGAGCGCATTCACGACCACGCCGACGGCATCGTTCAGGACCTTCCTCGAGGGATCCGCGCGGAGCTCCCGGCGCAGACGTGAGCGCTCTCTTTTTCGGATCTCGTTCTCGAGCGGAGACACGAATCTCACGACAACGCGGATAACGGACGGCATCAGGTGTGAGCGAATGCGCCGCAACTGCTGGTCACCGGTGACCGCATCACCAGCGGCCTTGAATCTCGGCCAGGCCAACGCGCGCCGCTGCCGCTCGAGCGCGGCGCCTTCCTTCTCCTTTGGGCGTGCGCGTTGCCGCTCGCGCGCCTCCTCGAAGGCCGCGTCGATCGATTCTCTGGACGCTTTCGAAAGTCTCGGCGGTCCGATAGGACGATAGGCTGGAATCTGGAGATGGAGAAACCGTTCCCCGCTGCCGCGCCTCGCCGCAGCGTCGCGGCGCTCCTTCGCCAGCGCGCGACGATCAACGACGGACTGGGAATCGCGCTCAAGGGGCAGCGTGGAGACTTTCGCACGGAGCCAGTGGCGGAGAGCAGCCTCATCGCCACCGAGCTCGCGGAACCTCTCGATGGTGGCGCGGGCTCGTTCCTCCTCGTCCGGGAAGAAGTAGTCGGCGCCGTCGAGAGTAGGGGGCCGGTCGTGGGACAACTGTGCTGCTCCGCGTCAGCATCCGCAGCATGGAATACTCGGCGGCGACCCGGTGCGGAGCCGGGTGTTCGGGGATCAGCCTAGCCGCCGAGAACGGCGTGATTCTATCAGGGCAGTGCGGCCGCTATGGCCTGGAGGTATGCCGAGGCGCGGTGGAGCGCGACACCGGCGAGGCTGAGGCCCGTCACGATGAACAGGACGAGCGCCATGCGCTCACGCGCGGCCGCGATGAACCCGCAGTCGTCCGCGTCGCGCCAGTCGGCGCGCGCCGGCGCGATCAGGTCCAGGTCCTCAGGATCGAACGCTCGCATGATGCCGAGAGATCGTGCGAGAACCGGTCCTGCCTAGCATCAGCGCGAAACGCGCTCTCGGTTGCTGCCAGCGTCCTCAACGACGGTCGCCGGGTGACGACATTTCAGGACGATCGGCCGTCAACCCTCAGTCGACCTCCTGACCCGTGGTCGAAGGTTCGGTGCATCGAAAATCGGCGATCTAGAGGCGCTGAAGGGATCGTTTGCAACTCAGCACGCAACATCGTTGCAGTCGGGCAGCGCGCGTGCGGATGTTCCGTTCCACAAGCTCCCCGGATACACCGTATTCGAGCACCTTGGGTCGCATATCACTCACTCCCACGAGCTCGCCACTGCTCTAGGATGTCATCCTTCCACGGCCGCTCGCCGACCTGAATGCGTTTCCCCGTTCGGATCTTCTCCGCGACTTCTGAAAGGTCATCGGCGCCGCGTACGCTCCATCCGTTGTTCGCAGCCCACGCCCGAACGGACGGGCCGTTGAAGGGTTCTCCGGCGTCGCGGAGGATGCGGAACGTCCAAACCGCTTTGTCGTGATCGCGCGGATGCGAGAGTCCGGTGCTGAGGTTTACGCCGTTCGTGACCGACCGCAAGGCCTGAATTACAACCGGGCTCAACGCGGCCGTGCTCGGCGCCGGCGCCGCGGAGCCGGTGAGATCTGTCGAGTTCCAGGTTTGTCGCCAGACGCGCACATCGTCGTCCATCCAGGGCAGCGCGCAGATGGCCGCGGCATGGAGATCATCGAGTCGCGCGAGGTCTTTCGCGGGCATGTAGAGCGCGAGCACGACCTGACCAGTTAGATGAGCGGTCAACTTTCGAGATGTGGTGAGCGTCACTGACGCGGAACCGAACTTGACGGATCGACCGGCGCGGAGATCCTTCAGAGCGCGGTCGCCAATAAGCGCAGCCAATCCTTCCGCCGCGCTAAACTGCGGGGCGACGATAACGCCGCTAGTACCGCGCGCCGAGGTCTCGTGCTGCAACCAGACGAGCGCGGCTTGTAGTCGCGCGGGATCCGGACCCTCGCCGGGGACGAAAACCCGCGCAGTTCGATTCTGCCGTTCAAACATCTTCACCCTCCGCGATCTTTCGGAATTGCGCAACACGCGCCCGAACTGCCAAGCGGAGCTCCTCGACGAGCCGCTCGCACTTCTGCTGGTTCTCTGTTCCCTGATCCCACCAACGGCTCGTGAACCGCTCGCGCTGAGACTGGTTCATCTCGAGCGCAACGATGTACCGGATCTTCTGGAGCAAATCGGTGATCGGATCTTCGAGGAATGGCTCGAACTCCCCGACCTTCGACAGAAGCGCGTTGTGCGAATCGGCCAACCCGACCCACCTCGCGCGGAACAAGTCCTCGTCCGTCCCGCTGTCCACCGGGCGGAGGCCGTTCACGTGAACGTAGCACTCTCGGGCTCGTTGCCAGCACTCCCGCAACCCCTGGAGCTCGATATCCGCGAGGCGCTGAAGCAGCAGGTTGCGATGCTCGAGCGCCGCGTCGAAGCGCGCGAGCGCTTGATCGATCCGGCCGCGCTGGTTCGCGAGCTCGCGCTCGGACGCGAGGCGTTGACGTTCCGCCAGACTATCGGCCCATACGCGGCCGAGCCAATTTGACAACCCGAGTACGATCGCACCGCCTCCGCCGAGGCTCGCGATCACGACGAGTCCGATCTCCAGAGCATCGCGCCATGTCATCTCGTCCGCTCGACCTTCATCGAGTCACTCTCCCCGATCAACGATCGAGAGCTCTCAGGCTTCAAGCTGCTCGAGCCGCATGAATCGCAGGTGCAAACGTGCGGCAACGGTCACTCGGCCTTGGGCGTCGCCTCGCGCCGCGACTGAAAGCCGATCGGACGTGCGGCCCGCGGCTCGGTCGCCGGGACTTTCGTTAGGACGATGGTGACGGCGCTGTATGCCACCAGGACGCGGCAGTCGCGTTGTTTCTCGTCGAATCCCTGGAGGATAAGCATCTGACCTCTGGCGCCAAACCAGTTTGGGTAGACTTCGCGGCCGCCAGGGAGGATCACGGCGAGGTTTGTTGCTGTTCCTGCCTTTGCTGAGCGCTTTTCCTGCTCAAGCTCCTCCTGGAGATCCTCCAAGAATGATTCGGCTGGACCTTGGGGCGTGAAGATCGGGAACTCGTCGTCCATTCGCAGCTCTCCGCTCGGAGGATGGGCACCAGTTACGGGCACAGTCAAACGCGTTTTGCGGCGAACGCCTCCGCCGACGATCGCCGCGAACGGTTGAACCTACGTGGTGCCGGTGGCGGGATCGAACCCGCACGGCCCGATTTACTACTCAGTTGGCTGTGGTCGGCCAATTATGCGCCGTGAACGTCGCACCCGTAAAGGTCACCTGAGGCGGCGCCGGAGGGTCACCGCCGGTTTCTTCCCCGGAGTTGAGTCACTGAAGAGGACGGTTGCAACCGAGATTGCCACGGAGGTTCACAGAGGGCTCAGGATCGCCACGTGGCGACTCGACTGGGAGGGGCGCCAGCAGGGTCGCCCGCGGGTGCGGGAGCGCGCCGTGGGGCCCGCGGAGGGCCGGCGGGAGCCCGCCGTTGCGTCGACCGCATCCGCGCTTGCTTTGGCCGTCGGTTCGTGTCCGGATCTGTCGCCTTTTGTCGAGACTCGCGGGCAGGACGGACTCGATAGAATCCGCGCAACCGCTCTTCGCGGCCGTCGTCGGTCACGCGGGCCGCCGTGAGAGCGGCGTCGACGTCCTGCTGCTTGAACCGGAGCTCCCGGCCGCCCCTGAAGCGATAGGCCGGGATCCCCATCCGCACATACGCCAAGTAGAAGGCGTGCAGCGACCCGTCCTCTGACTCGATCCGGAGATACGCGGTGGCTCCTCAGCTGTGAATCAGGGACTCTCGATCGTTCGGCCGGATTTTGTCGTCAGGATGCGCATCGAGCCCGCCGTTGTTCGAGGAAGCGCGAGGCCTCCTCTTCGCGCCCCCACGCCCGCAGCATGCCGACGAAGGCGTCGACGGAGCGCTCGCGCTCCGCTTCGCATGCTGGGCACCGACGCGACTGCCCGATGGCAGCGCCGATCAAATACGCGGCGTCCTCTCGAGCTTCCGCGTGCCGGCTCCAGGCCGCATCGAACGCCCGAAGGGTGGCGCGACCCTCCACCGGCAGCGCCGCCTCGAGCTGCTCGAATAGGGGCGACCTGTCGTCGGTTGCACTGCCGCGACTCTCCGCGACGAGCGCGTCGTACTGGTCATCCTCGCCCCGACCGAATACTTCAGTCCAGGCATCGACGAACGTCGGGATCGACGCACGGGTGAATTCGA
>DASWVN010000174.1:0-6539 GCA_036401215.1 Vicinamibacterales bacterium
AGTCGGCGATCGTGCCTCGACGCGCCAGGGACCATCACGGCTGTTCGAACCAGGGACTAAAAAACAGGGGCAGTGCTCTTTCGTCGTGTTCTTCGTGTTCGTGGTGGCCTTCGTGCTGGCAGCTGCAGCACGTTTGGGCAGGGTGTCCTCGGTTAAAATGAAGATCTGCAAGTATTTACGGGATCCGCGCGGCGCGCTGCCCGTCGTGGTCGCTGAAAAATCGACCGCGGCAGGCATCTTGCGTCAGTCGAGCAGTGATGAAATTCCTTTACCCAGTCGTAAGTCGCGCAAGATCAATGCTTTCCGGACGCCCGAAGCTCCTGGGAAGTCTGGTTTCATCGGTCGCCCTTGCACTCTTTCTCTCGGCCGGGTACATCGCCTGGTTCAGCTACGACGTCACAGCCGGTCTGCCCGACTCGACCGCCCTTCGGGAGATCGGCGACATGGCGCAGTCGACGACCCTCTACGATTCCAGGGATCAGCCGGTCTTCACGATTTTCAAGGAGCAGCGGATCGAGGTGCCGCTCGACAGGATCTCGCCGAACTTCCTGAAAGCGGTGATCTCGGTCGAGGACCAGCGGTTTTACGAGCACAGCGGCGTGGACGCCATCCGCGTGGCGGCCGCTGCCCTGCGCAATTTCCAGGAAGGCCGGCGGGCGGAGGGAGGCAGCACCATCACGCAGCAGCTGGCCCGCCAGAGCTTTCTCAGCCGCGACAAGACGTATCGACGCAAGCTCAAGGAGGTCATCCTCGCCGCGCAGATCGAGAGCGTCTACAGCAAAGAGGAGATTCTCGCGCTCTACCTCAACAAAGTGTATTTCGGGGATGGTCTGTATGGAGTTGAGGCAGCCTCGCGCGGCTATTTCGGGAAGCCGGCTTCCGACCTGACGGTCGCCGAGGCGGCGCTTCTGGCCGGACTCATCCAGTCCCCGTCGAGCTATGCCCCCACCGTCAACCTGGACCGGGCCGTCGCGCGCCGGAACGTCGTGCTCTCGGCGATGGCGTCCACGGGCGCGATCGAGGCGGAAGAGGCTGAGCGGGCAAAGGCATCGGAGGTCGAACTCGAGAACGCGCTCGAGATCCGCGAGACGTTCGGCCTCTACTTCAAGGAGCAGGTCCGCAAGGAGCTCGTGGATCGCTTCGGGTGGCAGCGGGTCTACCAGGGCGGGCTGAGGGTCTACACGACCATGGATTCGGCGCTGCAGCGAGCCGCCGAAGCGCTCGTGGAACGCGGCGTTACCGACATCGAAACGCGCCGGGAGTTCAAGTATCCGACCCGCAAGTCGCAGCCGCCGGGCGACGGCGAGGCGCCCGAGTATCTCCAGGCCGCGCTCGTCTCTCTCGATCCCACGAACGGCTACGTCCTCGCGCTGGTCGGCGGACGCGACTTCAACGAGAGCCGTTTCAACCGGGCGACCCAGGCGAAACGGCAGTCGGGCTCGGCCTTCAAGCCGTTCGTCTACGCCACCGCGATCGAAGCCGGCTACAGCCCCGCAACCGTCATCACCGGCTTGAATCAGCCGATCGATACGCTCCAGGGCAAGTGGGTGCCGGAGGACGAGCATTCCACCGCGACGTCGATGACGCTGCGGACGGGCCTGCGCACGTCCAGCAACCGCGCCGCCGTGCAACTGTTGAATGCCGTGGGGATCCAGAACGCGGTCGGCTATGCGGAACGGTTGAACGTCGGCACGCCGCCAAGCGTGCCCTCCCTGGCGCTGGGCTCGAGCGACGTGACCCTGCTCTCGCTCACCGCGGCCTACGGGGCGTTTGCCGCCGAGGGGACGGTTCGGACTCCAACGCTGATCCGCCGGGTCGAAGACAGCGACGGCAACGTCCTCTGGCAGGCGAATCCTGAAGGCCGTCAAGTCATCAGCGAAGCCACGGCCTACCTGATGGCCGACATGCTCTCGGACGTGGTCGATCACGGCACCGCGTATCGCGCGCGGCAGGCGGGCTTCACGCTGCCGGCCGCGGGCAAGACCGGCACGACCAACGACTATCTCGATGCGTGGTTCGTGGGCTTCACGCCGCGGATCGTCACTGGCGTCTGGATCGGATTCGATCGGCCCCAGACGATCATCGCCAACGGCTACGGCGGCGAGCTGGCGGTGCCGATCTGGGCCAACTTCATGAAGACGGCGACGAAGGGGCACAAGCGCGAGTGGATCGATCGTCCCGCCAACGTGATCGGCGTCAACGTGTGCCGGGTCTCGGGCAAGCTCCCGAATGGTGGCTGCGACAATGTCGAGGTCATCGCGCCTGACGGCTACTCGGAGCGGCGGTCGATGATCTACACCGACTTCTTCGTCCGCGGCACGCAGCCGACGGAGATCTGCCCGCTGCACCCGCAGCGCTCGCTCCTCGACCGCCTCGCCGGCGTGTTCGGTGGCGGAGACGACGCCCGTGCGGTTTCGGCGGAGGAGGTCGGTCTGCCGGCCCCCGTCCCGGCAAGAACCAGCGGCGCCCCCGCTCCGCCGTCCCCCGCCGCCGCCAAAGCATCGGCCGACCCCAAAAAGCCGGCCGAGGAAAAGGCGGAGGAACCCAAAAAGAAGCGCGGCTTCTGGTCCCGCCTCTTCGGCCGCGGTGGCAACGACGACGACAAGAAGAAGGACGACGACAAGAAGAAACAGGAAGAAGAGAAGAAGAAGCAGGAGCAGAAGAAGAAGCCCGGCGGCGGCGGCCGATAACGCCAGCCCCGGCAACCAACGACGGCAAACGCGCCCGCGGGGCGCCGACCATCGGTCGGCGTAGTGGGAGACGGAAAGACCGGACCGCAAGCAGCGTCGCAATCGCTGCGGCTGCTTGTGGGCCGGTTTTTCCGTCTCCCACACCGCGCGAAGCGCGGCCCCGCGACAAGCCTCCGCGCCCTCCGCGAGCTCCGCGAGTTCCAACCGGCTGTGGCTGTCGTTTCAAGTTCCAGGCTGTGGCTGTCGTTCCAAGTTCCAGGCAGTGGCTGTCGCCACGAGTCAGCACCTGCTACCATCCTCGAAGGAATGCCGTTCAGGGACATCGCCGGACACGAACAGCTCAAAGCCCGGATCGCACGCGCCGCGCTGAAAGGGACGCTGCCTCCCAGCCTCATCTTCGCGGGACCGGCCGGCGTCGGCAAGCGGATGGCGGCGCTCGCGCTCGCGCAGCTCGTGAACTGTCTCGCGCCGGTCGACGAGGATGCGTGCGGCGAGTGCGCGTCGTGCAAGCGGATCGCCCGCGGCGTGCATGCTGACGTCCTTCTGATCGAGCCGGAGGACTCCGGCACCATCAAGATCGATCAGATCCGCAATGCGATCGACCGCGCCGCGTACCGTCCGTTCGAAGGACGCCGGCGGGTCGTGATCATCGATGACGCGGAGCAGATCGTGCCGCCGGCGCAGGACGCGTTGCTGAAGACGCTCGAGGAGCCGCCCAACGCGACCACGATCGTGCTGGTGACGGCGACGCCGGAGCTGCTCCTGTCCACGATCCGGTCGCGCTGTCAGCGGCTGCGGTTCGGACGGCTTGCGCCGGCGGAGGTCGCCGGCGTGCTCATCCGGTCGCACGGGTATTCCGAGGCCGACGCGCACACGGCCGCCGCGATGTCGGATGGCAGCATCGGCCAGGCGCTCGAAGGCAATTCCGAGGCGTTCGTCGAGGCGCGCGACGCCGCGCTCCAGTTACTGGAGATCGTCGCCACTGATCCGCCGCCGGCCCGGCGGATCGCGGGTTCGGTGCGGCTGCCCGGCGCGGGCAGGGGCGGCAGCAAGGGGAGATCGGATCGCGAGGCGCTCGCCCAGAGCCTGCGATCGATGGGCACGCTCCTGCGCGATCTGGGGATGCTGAGCGCGCAGGCCGACGAGCGTGCGCTTGCCAATGCCGACCTCCGCGTCCGCCTCCAGCGATTGGAGCGGGCGTTCGACGGCGGCCGGGTCCTCAGCGCCTTCGCGGCGGTCGACAAGGCGCTGGCCGCGCTCGACCGCAACGCCAGCCCGAAGATCGTCGCCGACTGGCTCGCCTTCCAGTTATAGTTGTCGGGCCATGCGCCCGCGCCCGCTCGTCAGCGTGAAGTTCTCGCCGATCGGGCGGACGCACACGTTCCTGCTGCCCGACCTCGATCTCGACGCGGCCGGGCCAGCCGACGCGGGGGGCGAGGTGACGTCCGCCGGCTCTCTCGAGCCGGGAGAGAAGGTGATCGTCGCCACCGGGACGGGGCCCGCCCTGGGGACCGTCAGCCGGCCGATTCCGCCGATCCAGCAGCGGCGCGCGCCGGCGGCCGTCGAGGGCACGGTCCGGAAGGCGACGCCGCAGGAGATCCTGACGAAGCTGAAACAGGAAGCGCGCGAGCGCGAAGCGCACCGCGTCTGCCTGATGAAGATCCGCGAGCGGCAGCTCCCGATGAAGCTGACGCGCGTCGAACAGCTCTTCGACGGCTCGCGGCTGATCTTCTACTACACCGCCGAAGGGCGCGTCGACTTTCGCGAGCTGGTGCGCGATCTCGCGGCGCACTTCAGGACGCGGATCGAGATGCGCCAGATCGGCGTGCGCGACGAGGCGCGGATGCTCGGCGGGTATGGCGCATGCGGACGTCCGCTGTGCTGCACGACCTGGCTCACCTCCTTCGAGCCGGTCTCGATCAAGATGGCGAAGCAGCAGAACCTCAGCCTCAACCCGTCGAAGCTGTCGGGGATGTGCGGCCGTTTGAAGTGCTGCCTGCGGTATGAGCTGCCGAACGGCAAGGGCGTGAAACACGGCGGCTGCGCGGATGAGGGAGGCTGCAGCAATCCAACCGGACCGGGTTGCGGTTCCTGCGGATCCGGCGGGTGCGGGACCTGCAAGGGGTGAGCGCGAAGCCGCGCGTCGCGATCACCGCTGGCGATCCGGCGGGGATCGGTCCGGAGATCGCCGTTCGCGCCGCGCAGGATCCGGAGGTCCTCGCCCTCTGCGATCCGGTCATCTACGGTCCATCGGCGCCATCGGAGGTCGCAGCCTTTCCGCGCGGCACGATCAGCGCCGACGCCGGCCGCGCGTCGTATGACGCGATCGTCCGCGTCGTCGAGGATGCGCTCGCCGGTCGCGTCGCCGCCATCGCCACCGCGCCCATCAACAAGGCGGCGTTTGCCGCCGCGGGGTTGCCCTGGAAGGGGCACACCGATCTGCTCGCCCATCTCACCGGTTCCCCGCGCGGCGTGATGATGTTCCACTCCGACACGCTGCGCGTCGTGCTGGCGACCGTTCACATCCCGCTCGCAGCGGTCCCTGCCGCGATCACCTCTTCACTGATCGAGGACATTGTCTCGCTGACGGCGGTGGAGCTGCCGAGGTTCGGCATCCCGAGTCCGCGGCTTGCGGTGGCGGGGTTGAACCCGCACGCGGGCGAGGGCGGCCTGCTGGGTGAAGAGGACGAACGCGTGCTCCGCCCCGCGATCGCGCGCTGCGCCGGGCGAGGCATCGATGTGCGCGGTCCGTTCCCTGCCGATACCGTCTTCGTCCGCGCGGTGCGAGGCGAGTTCGATGCGGTGATCGCCTGCTATCACGACCAGGGCCTGATCCCGGTGAAGATGGCGGCCTTCGGGCGGGCCGTCAACGTGACGCTCGGTCTCCCGATCATCCGGACGTCCGTCGACCACGGCACCGCGTTCGACATCGCGGGCCAGGGGATCGCGGATCCGTCGAGCATGATCGAAGCGGTGAAGCTCGCCGCGCGGCTGGCGCGCGTTTGAGGGGCAGGCACAGCACTGAATACGTGGCAACCGGGTGGCTTGTGGCAGCTGTCCCAATGCTTCACCGCGAAGGGCGCAGGGGACGCAGAGACGTTGGGGTGGGTACGGGGTCTGACATCGATGGGGCCCACCCGAGCGTGGATTACACCCGCACCAACCCAGAAGTCTCTGCGTTCACGGCGTCCTCTGCGGTGACGCATTGAGACGGCTGTCGCGAACCAGCCGGGTTGCCATCTTTCCAGGCTGCGGCTGTCGCCCGGCGAATGCACCGCGCATGCTATGTTGGCAACAGCAGCATGGCTAAGACGGCGCGTGAAGCGGCGCAGAAGAACATCGCCGAGAACCGGAAGGCGTTTCACGACTATCACATCCTCGAGACGTTCGAGGCGGGGATCGTGCTCGTGGGCACCGAGGTGAAGTCGATCCGGGAGGGGAGCGCGAATCTCCGCGACAGCTTCGCGCGGGTCGAGGACGGGGAAGTGTGGCTGTACAACGTCCACATCAATCCCTACAGCCACCGCGGCTACTCCGACCACGAGGTCACGCGCAAGCGCAAGCTGCTGCTCCACCGGCAGGAGATCCGCAAGTTGATCGGCAAGACCGTCGAGCGCGGGATGACGCTCGTGCCTACGCGGCTCTATTTCAAGAACGGCCACGTCAAGGTGTCGCTCGCGCTCGCCAAAGGAAAGCAGGCGCACGACAAACGCGAAACGATCAAGCGCCGAGAAGCCGAGCGCGAAACCCGCGCCGCGATCAAGGCACGGCGGCGCTGAAGGGCGCTGCGCGGTGCGCTGTCCGCGGTGCGCCGTCCGCGGTGCGCGGTGCGCGGTGCGCCGTCCGCGG
>DASWVN010000175.1:0-3790 GCA_036401215.1 Vicinamibacterales bacterium
CCAATCCTAACGAGAGCCCTCCGGCAGTGAGCAGCAGAATCCCGGGCTGTCGCCCGAACACGCGGATCGCGTACCGCAGGTCGCCGCCGACATCGCGGAGAAGCACATCGGAAGCAACGCGCGGCCCGCCTCGAGCACGAGCGCGGTGTTCGGTCTGTCGGCGTCCGTACCAGAGACTTGCGACGTCGTGATAGAGCCGCCACTGCGCATGAAGGACGCCGCGTTCCTGCCGGCGATGCGCGAACAGCTCGAGGATGTCGGCTTGCACGTCCGCGCGTGTTTCGCGGGGAACCGGTGCCAGCCTGAGAAGGAACCGCGCGAGGCGGGGGAGGCGTCGGGGCGTCACGAGCGGCCGCCTTCGGCGATGGCGTTCCAGATCCTTTCGCGGACGCGGTGCAGCTCGCGCGCCGTCCGTAGCCCGGCCGGAGTCACGGTGTACACCCGTTTCGACTTGCCGCCCCGCTGCGCCACCGCTTCACTCAGCGTCGAGCGGACGAATCCCTTCTCCTCGAGCCGGCCGAGGGCCGCGTAGACGGAGCCGATGGACACCGGCCGCGCCGTGGCCCTCTCGACATACTGCTGAATCGGGACCGCATAGGGGTCGTCTCCAAGCGCGCGAATCGCGAGGAGCGTGAATTCTTCGAACTCGCCGAGGCGTTCACTCTTCATGCGCCCGGAGGATACCCCGATTACTTCGCCTTTGCATAGAAAAGAGTGATGGCCCATGGTTTGCTCCGCATTCGCTGGAGGCGCCCCTGTCCTGGCGTGACGAAAAAGGAGTCGCTCGTGCGCCTGAGCCTCTCTGAACTTGCGTCGAGGCTCAACTCGAGCTACTGGTTCGTCCCCTTGATGGTGACCCTTGCGGGGATCGCGCTCGCCCTGATCCTGCTCCTCGTGGACGCGCGGATCCAGCTCGACCCGGACGGCCCGCTCGCCGTGCTTCGACCCAGTTCCGCCGATGGCGCGCGCGCCCTCCTGTCGGCGGTGATCGGCGCCATGATCACCGCGATCAGCGTGACCTTCTCGGTCACGATCGTCGCCCTCACCGTCGCGGCCCAGCACTTCGGGCCGCGCGTCCTCAACAACTTCGTGCGCCAGACGTCGGCGCAAGTCGTCCTCGGGACGTTCATGGCGACCTTCGCGTACTCGGTCCTTTCGCTCGGAGCGATACGCGGATCCGGCCCGGACGCCGACGTGCCGGAGGTCACCGTGTCGGGCGCCGTGATCCTGGTCGTCCTCAGCATCGGCGCACTGATCTACTACGCGCACCACGTCTCGACCACGCTCCAGATCGGCGAACTCGCCGCCGCCATCGTCCGGGACCTGCAGGAGGCGGTTCACCGCGAGGACGCTCATGTCCGGGAACCGGATGAGTCCGACGAGTCCATTCCAGATGCCCCGGCCGGTGCCGCGCTGATCGACGCCCGTGAGAGCGGCTATGTGCAGCGGATCGATTACGACACGATCGTGAACCTCGCGAGCGCTCGTGAGGTCGTGGTGTGGATCCGCCGCGAGCCCGGAGCGTTCGTCGTGGCTGGAGCACCGCTGGCCCTCGTTCATCCGCCGCAGGGCTGCGACGACGACCTCGAAGCGGGTGTCCGTCGCGCCTGCATCGTCGGGCGGGACCGCACCCTGTGGCACGACCCGGAGTTCGCGGTCAAGCAGCTCGTCGAGATTGCGCTGCGGGCGCTCTCACCGGGGGTCAACGAGCCGTTCACGGCGATCACGTCCATCGATCGCCTCACCGAAGGATTGTCGTACGTCGCCGGGGCTCGATCGCCTCAGCAGCGCTATGACGATACAGCCGGGCGAGTGCGGGTCTGGGTGCAGTCGCAGCCGTTTGCGCTGCTGCTCCGCGCCGCCTTCGATCCGATCCGGATCTTCGCGGGGGGCAATCCGGCCATCTACGTGCGGCTGCTCGAGGGGCTCGCGGAACTCGGTTGGTCCGTCCGCTCGGAGCGCGACCGGCAGCTGCTGCGCGATCAGACGGAGATCGTGCGCCGTGCAGCGGAGCGGGAACTCCACGACGCCGACGATCTCGTGTACGTCATGGAGAAGCACGAGAAGACCGCCCGGGAACTCCAGGGGGAACCAGCCTCGAGCCGGCGCTGAACTAGGAGCGCGACAACTTCGCGAAGGCGGCGGCGATGGACGTCGAGGGCGCCGGGCGGGCGGCCTCTTTTCGGTGGACGCCTGATGGGCCGGTGTCCGCCCGGGTCGATCTGGCGCGCGTGCCAGCCGCCGTCTCCTGCTGCTTCATCGTCAGGGAGATGCGGCGACGTTTGAGGTCTACCTCGAGGACTTTCACCTTGACGATGTCGCCGGCCTTGACGACCTCACGCGGATCCTTGACGAAGCGGTCCGCGAGCTGCGACACGTGGACGAGGCCGTCCTGGTGCACGCCAATGTCGACGAACGCGCCGAAGTTGGCGACGTTCGTGACCACGCCTTCGAGCATCATGCCGGGCTGAAGGTCCCTGATCTCGTTGACGCCTTCCTTGAAGGTTGCGGTCTTGAACTCCGGGCGCGGGTCGCGGCCGGGCTTCTCGAGTTCGGCAAGGATGTCCTTCACCGTCGGGACGCCGAAGCGATCGTCCGCGAAGGACGCGGGCACCAGGCCGCGCAGCACGGACGTGTTGCCGATCAACTTCGCGACGGGCAGCCCCGTGCTGGAGACGATGCGCTCGACCACCGGATACGCTTCCGGGTGAACGGCGGACCCGTCGAGCGGGTTGTCGCTGTTCGTGATCCGCAGGAACCCAGCCGCCTGCTGGAACGTGCGTTCGCCGAGCCGCGGCACCTTCAGGATCTGTTGACGGCTGCGGAACGCACCGTTCGCATCACGAAACGTCACGATGTTCTTCGCCGTCGTCGCGCTGAGTCCGGAGATGCGCGCGAGAAGCGGCGCCGACGCGGTGTTGACGTCCGCGCCGACCGCGTTGACGCAGTCCTCGACGACGGCGTCGAGCTTCTTCGCGAGTTGCGCCTGGTTCACGTCGTGCTGGTACTGGCCAACGCCGATGGCTTTCGGCTCGATGCGCACGAGCTCGGCGAGCGGGTCCTGCAGACGGCGCGCGATCGAGACCGCGCCTCGCAGCGAGACATCCAGGTGCGGAAACTCCTTCGCCGCGAGTTCGGACGCCGAGTAAACCGACGCTCCGGCTTCCGACACGACCACCTTCGTCAGCCGCAGTTCCGGACGGCGGGCGATGAGATCGCCCGCAAGCGTGTCTGTCTCGCGCGACGCCGTGCCGTTGCCGATCGCGATCAACTGGACGCCGTGCTTCGCGCCCAGCTGCCCCAGTGTCCGAAGCGATCCTTCCCAGTCGTTCCGCGGTTCGTGCGGATAGACCGTCGCGGCGTCGAGAAGCTTGCCAGTGCCGTCGACGACCGCCACCTTCACACCGGTGCGGATCCCGGGATCGAGGCCCATGGTGACGCGCTCGCCCGCCGGCGCCGCCAGCAGGAGGTCGCTCAGGTTTCGACCGAACACACGGATCGCTTCCGCCTCCGCCGCGTCGCGCAGGCGGGATTCCGTGTCGGACTCGAGGGCAGGGAGCAGCTTGACCTTCCACGTCCAGCGGACGGTGTCCGCGAGCCACGCGTCCGCCGGGCGTCCCTTGTTCTCGATGCTCGCACGCGCGGCAATCCGGCGTTCCGGCAATGTCGGTCCGACAGGGCTCTCCTCTTCGGGCAGCACGACGTCGAGACGAAGGAATCCTTCCTTGCGTCCGCGGAGCAGCGCGAGCGTCCGGTGCGAGGGGATGTTGCGCACCGGTTCGCTCGCACT
>DASWVN010000176.1:0-9520 GCA_036401215.1 Vicinamibacterales bacterium
CCCGCGATATTCGAGGATCCCCTTGTCACCGTCGATGAACGTGATCGCGCTCCGGCAGGATGCGGTGTTCATGAACGCCGGGTCGTAGGTCATCATCCCGAAGTCGTCGCCGGCCACCTTGATCTTGCGGAGGTCGGTGGCGCGAATCGTCCCTTCCTGGATCGGGACCTCGTACGTCTTGCCCGTGCGGTTGTCCGTAATCGTCAGGGTATCAGCCATATGGGTGTGATCACTCGTCGTCGCTGTCGCCTTCGGGGTCCTGTGACGGCACAGGCTCACCCGGAATCCGATAATCGCCAGACAGCCAGCGCCCGAGATCTGCCATCTTGCATCGCTCGCTGCAGAAGGGCCGCCACGCCGGATCGACCGGTTTTCGACGGCAGTACGCGCACGTAGGCTCTGGCCGCATGTCCTACAACCCTCCAATTGTAGTGCAAGGGCGCTGGTCGCGTGTCCGGCTTCCGGCTTTGGGCTCTCGGCTTTTGGCCTGGTCTGTTGCTGCTTCCGACCTCCAGGGTTCGATCGAGTGCGGGGTGGACTCGAGCGATCTACACAGGAGGCCGCCATGGCTCCGGCCTGCGAGGCACCCCCAGCCGGCCGAAAGCCCAGAGCCAAAAGCCGAAAGCCGGACAGGCGCGCGAGCGACAGCGGCCGCGCCTACTCCGCCGCGTGGTGACGGACGTCTTTTGCGGAGACCATGAAAATGACGTCCTCGGCGACGTTGGTGGCGTGGTCGCCGATCCGTTCGAGATGGCGGGAGATGAGCACCAGGTCCAGGGCGGGCTGGATCGTGTGCGGATCCTGGAGCATGTAGGTGAGGAGTTCGCGGAACACCTGCGTCTTCAGCCCGTCCAGCTCGTCGTCGCGGTTGAGGACGTAGTGCGCGGCGGCGAGGTCGCGGCGGACGAAGGCGTCGAGCGCGTCGCGCAGCATCGACTGGGCGATGCGCGCCATGCGGGGGATGTCGATCAGCTCCTTGACGGGAGGGTGCTTCAGGTACCGGACCGTGGCTTCCGCGATGTTGACGGCCAGGTCGCCGACGCGCTCGAGGTCCGTGTTGATCTTGACCGCCGAGACGATCGCGCGCAGGTCCACCGCCATCGGCTGGTGGAGGGCGAGCAGCGTGAAGCAGCGGTTGTCGATCTCGATGTGCAGCTGGTTGATCGGGGCGTCGCCGCTCAGGACGGCGTCGACGATCGACCTGTCCCGCGACACGAGCCCCTCGATCGCCGCCCGGACGCGGTCCTCGGCCAGGCCCCCCATGGCCAGCAGCCGCGCCTGGAGCTGTTCCAGCTCTCCCTGGAAATGACGAACGCCCCGTTCGCTCATCCGAACCTTCCCGTCACGTAGTCCTCGGTCAGCTTTTCTGCCGGATTGGTGAAGATGCGGTCGGTCGGCCCGTACTCGACCAGCTTGCCGAGCCAGAAGAACGCGGTGTGATCCGACACGCGCGCGGCCTGCTGCATGTTGTGGGTCACGATCACGATCGTGTAGTGCGACTTGAGCTGATAGATGAGGTCCTCGATCCGCTGCGTGGCGATCGGGTCGAGCGCCGAGGCGGGTTCGTCCATCAGCAGGATGCCGGGCTTGACCGCCAGGGCGCGCGCGATGCAGAGGCGCTGCTGCTGTCCGCCTGACAGCGCGAGGGCGGATTCGTGCAGGCGGTCCTTGACCTCGTCCCAGATCGCCGCCTGCCGCAGGCTCTCCTCGACGCGTCCCTCGAGGTCGGCGCGTCCCCGTGCCATGCCGTTGATCTTCAGCCCGTAGGCGACGTTGTCGAAGATCGACTTGGGGAACGGATTCGACTTCTGAAAGACCATCCCCACGTGCCGCCGGAGCGCGACGACATCGGTTCCGGGGGCGTAGATATCGTTGCCGGCGATCAGGACTCTGCCCTCGACGCGGGTGCCGGGGATGATGTCGTTCATCCGATTCAGCGTCCGGAGGAACGTGCTCTTGCCGCAGCCCGAGGGCCCGATGAACGCGGTCACCAGGTTCGGGCGGACCGCCATCGTGATCCCCTCGAGCGCCTTCTTCTGCCCGTAATAGAAGTCGAGGTCGTGGACGTCGATGATCGCGCTGCGCGGCGCCTCGATTCGCTCATCGGGTGGCGGCGGCGGGATGCTGACCTGGGACCTGGGCTGCTCGGCGACTCGCATGGTGCAACCCCAGCGTACGCATCACCGATTTCCCCGCGATTTCGTCAGTGTAAATTCGGTGTAAACAGCGCCCTCCGCACGTCGCACGTCGCACGCCGCACGCCGCACGCCGCACGCCGGACCGCGCACCGCGGACCGCGCACCGCGGACTACGTCGCCGCCCCCTCCGCCTCCGCCAGAAACGCGCCGATCTGCCGGCGGAGTTCCTCCTGGATCACGTCGACCTTGCGGCGGGCGTCGAGGACGCGGAAGTTGAACTCCTCGGCCATCGACGCGTACTCCTTCAGCAGCGAGCGCTGGTACGCGCGGAAGCTTTCGTAGATGTCGTCACCGAGCTTCAGGTCCATGCCCGACTCCCAGTAGTCCATGCCGCGTGACATCAGCACCCTCCGGATGAGCGTCTTCTCGTCGATCCGGAGATAGAAGACCAGGTGGGGGACGATCGCGAAGCCGTAGAGATTGCGGATCCAGGTCTTGTCGACGCCGCGGACGCCGGCGCGCGCCATGGCGGTGAAGATGTAGCGGTCCGACAGGACGATGAAGCCGGCCTTCAGCGCGGGGATGATTTCCTTCTCGAGACGATCCGCGAAATCGGTCGCGTAGAGCAGCTGGAACGTGAGCTTGTTGAGCGTGTTGCTCGACTTCGCCAGCTCGATCGTCGGCTGCATCAGCTCGGATCTCGTCCACCCGGTTTCGACGACGCCGTACCCCTGGATTTCGAGCCACTCGCGCAGGCGCTCGATCTGGGTGGAGCGCCCGACGCCGTCGGTCCCCTCGAGCGCGATGATCTTGCCGGGATAGTTGTCGATCGGCAGATAGGGGATCGGGTGGCCGTAGTACTGACCGGGCTGTGCGGGGACGGTGTCCGGGATCTCGTCAGGCGATTTCGTCGGCGTATTCGCGGTCATCCTCGATCTCCAGGTGCTGCGACACGAGCTTGCGGAAGATCTTCTGCTGCTCGGTGATGCTGCCGGTGGCGTCGACGACGCTGAGGGCGTACTCGTCGACGAGGCGGTCGTACTCGTCGAGGACCTTTCCCTGGAAGATCCGGAAGCTCTCGACGATGTTGGTGCTCCAGCCCATGTCCATGCCGGCTTCGTAGAACTTCAGCTTCACGCGACGGGCGAGCAGGCGTTCGGTCGAAATCTCGATCGGCACGCGGAAGTAGACGGCGAGGTCCGGTTGCACCGCAAAGCTGTAGAGATCTCGCACCCAGCGCCGATCGACGCCGCGCGCGGTGTCCCGTGCGAACGCCGTGTAGGCGTAGCGGTCGGCGAGCACGATCATGCCGGCCTTGAGCGGCGGAATGATGTTGTAGAGCAGACGGTCCGCGAAATCGGTCGCGTGAAGCAGGCTGAACGTCATCGGCGTCAGCGCGTTCTTCTTCTTACCGGTTTTCGTCGCCGCTTTGACCAGCGCCGAGGAGTTCCATTCGGTCACCACGACCGGGTGACCGGCGGCGCTAAGCCACTTCGCGAGGAGCCCGAGCTGCGTCGTCTTTCCGGACCCGTCGATGCCCTCCACGACGAACAGCTTTCCCGGATACTCGTGGGGCCGCGTGAGGTTGTCCAACATCTAACCGTTTGTCCTTGTCCTTGTAATCGGCCGACGCCACTTCGAAGCGGATCGGCTTGCCGAGCACCTCCTCGAGCGGCGCCACGTGCCGGTGTGCGGCCCAGAGTTCCAGCTCGGCGTCTCCGGTGGCGCGCAGCCGCACCAGGTAGTCGTCGCCGCGCGGGAAGAGATCGAGCCCGGCGAGCGCCTGCGCATGGCTGCGATCGAGCCCTTCGGCCAGCCGCACCATCGACGCGAGCGTGCGGACCGTGCGTCGCATCCGGCCCGGCAGATCGCCGTACCCGCGGTGCGATTTCTTCGGCGTGCTCTGCCGGTGATACCGCGCGATGAGCGCGATGACCTCGATCTCCGTCGGATCGAAGCCGCGCAGGTCTCCGTTCTTGATCAGGTAGTACGAATGGCGGTGATGCTTTTCGTACGAGATGTGGACCCCAATGTCGTGGAGGAGCGCGCCGTACTCCAGCCATTCCCGTTCGCGGTCCGTGTAGCCGTGGACGCTTCGGGTCTGGTCGAAGAGGCTGAGCGCGAGCCGCGCGACCTGCTGCGCGTGCGCGGACCAGTAGCCGCATCGCTCGCCCAGTTCCACGACGCTGCGCCGCCGGACGTCGGGGTAGCGCTCGATCTTCTGGATTCGCGCGCTGTTCCGCTGGACGTAGTCCAGCACCAGCCCTTCGCGAAGCGCGAGGTCGCACAGCGTGATCTCGCTGGCGCCGAGACGTTTGAGGATAGTGTCGAGCAGCACCGAACCGGCGACGTTCAGGTCGGCACGGCGGGGATCCATGCCAGGCATCGCGAGACGCTTCTGGATGTCGGCGCCCACGAGGTCCTTGCGCACGCGTCGGATGCTCTTCGCGGGAACCCGGAGATTGCGAAGATCCTCTGGAGGCTTGCCGCCCCGCTCCGTGGATGCGAGCGTGCCGAGGCTGAGGATCGTGCCGGACGTGCCGATCACCCGGTCGAACCCTCGCTTCGCGATCCCGTCCAGGTACTCACCCATCTCCTTGCCGAGGTGCTTGACCAGCTTCCGTTCGTCTCCGCGCGAGAGCGGATCAGTCTTGACGAAGCGCTCGGTCAGGCGGATCGCCCCGACCTTGAAGCTCCTGCCCAGCTGCATCTCGGTGGCAGGTCCGACCGTCACCTCGACACTGCCGCCGCCGATGTCGACGACGACCGCCGTGCTGTTGCCGACGTCGATTCCGTACCCGGCGGCGAGATGAATGAGCCGTGCTTCTTCCGTGCCGCTGATCACGCGGATCCGGATGCCGGTTTGACGGTCGACTTCGGCGATGAAATCTCCTCCGTTGTCGGCTTCGCGCGTCGCGCTCGTGGCGGCCGCAACAATCTCATCCACGTGATGCGAATCGGCCAGCCGGCGGAACTTCGCCATCGTCTGGATCCCGGCGCTGATCGCGGCCGGCGTCAGGCTCCTGCCGTCGAGTCCGCCCGCGCCGAGGCGGACCATATCCTTCTCGCGGTCGATCACTTCGAATGATTGGTCCGGCCGCACCTGGACCACGATCATGTGGATGGAGTTGGTGCCTATGTCAATGGCCGCAATGCGCATCGGGCGGGACAGTTCGGCAGGGCGGAGACCCGCTTACACGGCGGTTATACTCGGGACTCTGGCAGATATGCCGTTCAACGCCGTGATCCTATCATGACCCTCAGTAACGGCCGTGTCACGTCCCGGATCCTCCTGCGGCGCGCGGAGGCGCTCCGAAAGCATCTGCCGGCAGCCGTCGCCGGTGAGGATGCCGGCGTGCACCAGGCCAGGGTGGCCACGCGCCGGCTCCGGGAAGCCGTGCCGGTTCTGGCCGCCAGACTCCACGGAAGCAAGGCCGGCAAGGCGAGAAAGAAGATCCGCAAACTGACGCGGGCACTGGGATCCGTTCGCGAACTCGACGTGACGCTGCACGTCGTCGAAGAGCTGATCCAGATCGAACACCTGCCGCGCCCGGCCCTCGAAGCCGTGCGCCGCCATGTCATCGAGGAACGCGACCGGCGCAGGGAGGTCATGCTCGATCGACTCGAGGCCGTGAACACGCAGAAGCTCGTCCGGCGTCTCGAGTCGCTTGCGGGTGCTCTCGACGAATCACGCACCGAGGGCTGGCGCGAGGCCCTGTCGGCGCGCGTGACGAAGCGGGCGGCCCGCCTGGACGGCGCCGTGCTGAAGGCCGGACAGCTGTACGATCCGGAACGCCTGCATCGCGTTCGGATTGCGGCGAAGACGCTTCGTTACGGGCTGGAACTCGCAGCCGACAGCGGCGTGAAACCGGCGTCGCCGGCGGTCAGACGCATCAAACGCGTGCAGGACCTCCTCGGCCGGCTGCACGATCTGCAGGTCGTGAAGGAGCACATCGCGGCCGTCCAGGCATCCCCTTCGGCGTCCGAACCGGGCATGCACGCGCGGCTCGATGCCGTCGCCCAGTACGTCGAGGCGGAGTGCCGGCATCTGCATGCGCGCTATCTGATGATGGCCGCCTCCATCCAGGCCATCATCGATCAGGTGCGGACGAGGGTGATTCCGGAAATCGAGAGAGCGCCGCGCCTGCGGCCGCTCAAGATGCAGCTCGCGCGAAGGGCCAGTGCCCGCGCGTCCGGAGAGGGGCGCTGATCGTGGCGCTGCTCGAGCTGTACCTGATTCGTCACGGCATCGCGGCCGACCGCGGCGAGGAGTTCCCGGACGACTCGAAACGTCCGCTGACGAGCGAAGGGATCGCCTCGCTTCGCAAGGAGGCCCGCGCGCTCGATGAGCTTGGCGTCGCGATCGAGCACATCATCACCAGCCCGCTCGTGCGTGCGAAGCAGACTGCGGACGTGTTCGTGCAGCATCTCCAGACCAAGCCGTCCCTTTCGATCAGCGATGCGCTTGCACCGGCCGGATCGCCCGCGGCCGTCGTCCAGGACATCGTGAAGCAGGCGCGCAAGGGGCGGATCGCCCTCGTGGGCCACGAGCCCAATCTGGGCGAGCTGGCGGCGCGGCTGATCGGATCCCGCACGCCGCTCGAGTTCAAGAAGGGGGGCATCTGCCGGATCGATTTCGATGTGCTCCCCCCGAAGGGTATCGGGCATCTCCGCTGGTTCGTCACCCCGAAGATGCTCCGCAAGATCGGCTGAGCGGTCCTCAGCCGAGTTCCGCGCGCACGCGTTTGCCCGTCGACTGCGCACCCAGCGTGTCGTACCTGTTCTTCACAATCCCCGGGATCCCGATCCGCTGATAGAGCGCCGCGAGACTCGCGGCATCGACGACCTCCGGGTGGGTGGCCACTTCGACTGCGTGCTGCAACTCGTGCGCGGCGACCGCAACGAGATGATCCAGATCGAGGTCGCCCATCACCTGCACGTGCAGGTAGCGAACGCCACCCGCGGCGGTGAGAAACATCAGGCGTCCGTCGAGACCGGAGGGCAGCGCCTTCGTCGTCTCGAGATAGACGACGAGATCGGACTTGCTGATCGTATCGACGAGCGTGCGGAAGGTCGCCGAGCGTTTCGTCCCGCGCTTGATCACTTCGTTGGCTCGTGGTGACAGTCCGCGCAGCCGCTTGCCGATCGGATCGATGGGCTTGGCGGCCGGCTCGGCGTACGCCGCAAGGGCGGTGCAGGGGGGGATGAGGGCAAGGCAGAGCGCGAACACGCGAATGCGAGGTGACAGCATGTGACCCTCCCGGTAATCGGGCCAGCACAACTCTCATCTCGCTCGCGTTGGGTCCGCGTCTGCCGTCTCCATCAATCGGCAGCGCGTTGAGGGGTTAGACGGGAAGGTTCGAAGAAGGTTTGATCGATGTGACCGTTACGGCCAGGACGGGGGTTGATCGTCTCGAACGCGTGATCGATCACCGTGGGCGCGGCGGCCCGCTGCGGGCCGCGACCAGAGTGTGACGTGTTCGCACGGTGTTCGACTTTGGCAATAGCGGACACCCGTCCTCCGCAGCGGGACGGGTGACGGGTCAGACCGTCGTGCCGGCTTTCACCACCGCCCCCTTGGGGACGATGATGATGCCGCCGCGGATGTAGTAGCCGTCGCCGTCTGCTTCCTGGACGCCCTGCTCGTTCACCAGCCGGACGCCGTCGGCGATCCGCGCGTTCTTGTCGACGATCACGCGGTCGAGCACACAATTTCGCCCGATGCCGAGGCGCGCGCCGCTGCCGGTCGAGTCCTGCTCGTCGTAGGTGTCGGCGCCGAGCAGCACCGACCGGTGGACCTGCGACCCGCGGCCGATATAGGCCCGGATCCCGACGACCGAGTCCGTGACCTCGCACTCATCGAGAAAGCAGCCTTCCGTCACGATCGAACTGTCGATGCGGCAGCCGTGCGCGCGGGTGCCCGGCAGGAAGCGCGCATGCGTGTAGATCGGGAAGCGCGGATGGAAGAAGTTGAATGCCGCGTTGCGCCTGGTCAGCTGGATATTCGCGTCGTAGAACGCCTCGATCGTGCCGACGTCAGCCCAGTAGCCGCGGTAGACGTACGGATGCACCCGGTAGCTGCCCAGCGACTTCGGGATGATCTCCTTGCCGAAGTCGATCCCCGGCTGCTTCAGGATCTCGAGGAGCACCTCGCGCGTGAAGACGTAGATCCCCATCGACGCGACGAACGGCTTGTCGGGCGTCACCCTGCCGACCGTCGCGCCTCTCGGCACGCTCGTTCCGATCTCGGCGAGCCGGTCCGGATTGGGCTTCTCTTCGAAGCCGCTGATCTCGCCGTCGCTGCCGAACTTCAGGATGCCCATCTGCGTCGCGTCGTGCGGCGTCACCGGCTGCGCGGCGATCGTGATGTCGGCGCGTGACTCGATGTGCGCATCGATCATCTCGCAGAAGTCCATCCGGTAGAGGTGATCGCCGGCGAGAATCAGGTAGTGATCCGCGTCGTAGCCGGCAAAGTGCCGCGCGGCCTGGCGGACGGCGTCGGCCGTCCCCTGAAACCAGTCGGAACTGTCGGGGGTTTGCTCGGCGGCGAGCACCTCGACGAAGCCGTCCGAGAACACGTCGAGGCGATAGGTCTGCGCGATGTGGCGGTTGAGCGAGGCCGAGTTGAACTGCGTCAGCACGAAGATCCGCTTCAGCCCGGCGTGCAGGCAGTTGCTGATCGGGATGTCGATGAGCCGGTACTTGCCGCCGATGGGCACGGCCGGTTTGGACCGCATGTGGGTGAGCGGGAACAGGCGCGTGCCGCGGCCGCCTCCGAGGATGAGGGTGAGGACGTCGTTCATCGAGTGATTGTAGTCAGGGATCAGGGAACAGGGATCAGGGAACAGGGATCAGGGAACAGGGATCAGGGAACAGGGAACAGGGATCAGGGAACAGGGAACAGGGATCAGGGATCAGGGATCAGGGATCAGGGATCAGGGATCAGGGAACCGGAACAGGGATCAGGGATCAGGGAACCGGAACACGGATCAGGGCGGCTGGAACACTCAGCAGCACCTCACGCGCGGTCCGGCTTCAACGGGCGTGACGTCGGCGATCTTCATGAGGCGCCGCCGGTCTTTCTGGCCTGAATCCACGTGACCCAGCGCGTGATTGACGGCCTGCATCACGGTCTGCATGACGGGATCGGGCAGGTGGGCGAGTCTGTAATGGACCCAGAGGCCGTCCTTCCGTCCGTGGACCAGCCCGGCCTTGCGGAGATAGGCAAGATGCCGGGACACCGTGGGCTGGGGCAGGTCGAGGCTGCCGTGGATGTCGCAGACGCAGATCTCTCCCGCCTGCAGCAGGGCGAGAATGCGCAGGCGCGTGTCGTCGGCCAGGGCCTTGAACAGCGATTCGAGAGCCGAGAGACGTTTGTCGGA
>DASWVN010000177.1:0-9877 GCA_036401215.1 Vicinamibacterales bacterium
GCGGTGAAGGTCGGAATCGGCGCCGGGTCCATCTGCACCACCCGCGTGGTCGCGGGGATCGGCGTGCCGATGATCACGGCGGTCGCCGAGTGCTCGCGCGCCGCGGCCCGTCACAACGTCCCGGTCATCGCCGATGGCGGGATCCGCTACTCCGGCGACATCACGAAGGCGATCGCGGTCGGCGCGAGCACGGTGATGATCGGCAGCCTGTTTGCCGGGACGGACGAGAGTCCGGGCGAGATGATCCTCTACCAGGGGCGCAGCTTCAAGGAGTACCGCGGCATGGGCTCGCTCGGCGCGATGCGCAGGGGCAGCCGCGACCGCTACTTCCAGGACGAGTTCGACCTCGATGCGAATCCGGAGAGCGGCGAGAAGCTCGTCCCCGAGGGGATCGAGGGACGCGTCGCCCACAAGGGATCCGTTGCGGCGATGATTCACCAGCTCGTGGGCGGGCTCCGGGCCGGGATGGGCTACACGGGGGCGGCGACGATTCCCGCGCTGCAGCGCGACGCCCGCCTGATCCGCATCACGCCGGCCGGACACCGCGAGTCGCACGTCCACGATGTGATCATCACGAAGGAAGCACCGAACTACCGGGTGGAGTAACCGGGGTCCGGGGTCCGGGGTCCGGGGTCCGGGGTCCGCGGTCCGGGGTGCGCGGTCCGGGGTGCGCGGTCCGGGGTGTGCGGTCCGGCGTCGGGGATGCGCGGTGCCTGCCCTGAGCGAGCGGAGCGAGTCGATGGGCGCGGTGCGCGCTACGGTGGGCAGGCGGCGCTCTGGTTGGTCTTCGGGCTTCGGGCTTTGGGCTTTGGGCTTTGGGGCTTGGGCTTTGGACCTTGGCCCTTGGCGTCTTGGGCGTTGGCTCCTTGGGCCTTGGCCCCTTGAACCTTGGCCCCTTGGGCGTTGGGCCTTGGGCGTTGGGCGTTAACACTTCCTCCTCCACATCCGTCTACTCCCCTTGAATGAGCACACCGCCGGCGCGCGCGGCGAGCGTAGCGTCGTGGCAGGCACCCGATAACCAGGCTGACCTCGTGCGCGCCGCGCAGGCGGGTGACCGGGAGGCGTACGGCCGGCTCTACGAACGCTTCGCCCGGACGGTCCAGGCGGTTCTGCTCGCAAGACTCCCACGCACGCAGGTAGACGATCTCGTTCAGGACGTCTTTCTGCATGCCATGACGAAGATCGCAGACCTTCGCGACCCGGCGGCCTTTCGCGGGTGGATCTGCACTCTCGCCCGTCGTCAAGCGATCGATCACTACCGGAGTCAGCCGGCGGAAACTCCGCTCGTCGAGCGCGCGGCCTCGGCCGCTTCACCCGAGGTGGCCGCGGAAGCCGCCGCGGCGGTCGCCGCGATCCAGGAACTGCCCGAGGCTTACCGAGAGACGCTCGCTCTCCGCCTTGTCGGCGGCCTTTCAGGCCCGGAGATCGCCGCCGCCACGGGCCTCACGCCGGAATCCGTTCGCGTCAACCTGCACCGGGGCTTCCGCCTGCTGCGGTCCCGACTCGGAGTGAGATCGTGAAGATCACGCCAGACGACCGGCTCGATGCCTATCTCTGGGACCCGGCCGCGCCGCCCGATCCGGCAGTGGTTGAACTCGAACGGCGGCTCTCTCCGATTCGGTTCGACCCGGCAGCGCGTCCGCTGCCGCAGCACTCGAATCTCGCGGCCGGCGCCACGGTTGCCTCACACTCGCGACGTCGCTGGACGCTCCCCCTGGCGGCGGCTGCCGCGCTCGTCCTCGCCATCGCGATCTATGCGAACTGGCGCTGGAGCTGGCCGGACAGCCGTCCGTGGCCCGTCACCACCACCGCCGGCCGATCGGACCCGCTTGCCGTGGGGAACACCCTTCGAACCAGCGCGGACTCCCCGGCCCTCGTCCGCGTCGCACGCATCGGCACTATGCGAGTGGAGGGGAACAGCGCCGTGACACTGCGCGAGACACGTGGCGGCAGGCACCGGCTGGTGCTTCGACACGGGACGGTCCATGTTCGCGTGTGGGCACCGCCGTTCAGCGTCGGCTTCCAGACGCCGGCCGGCGAGGTCCGCGATCTGGGATGCGAATTCGAGCTCACGGCGCGGGACGGCACGACCCGCGTGCGCGTCACGTCCGGATGGGTGCAGCTCGACAACCTCTTCGGAGAAACGCTGGTTCCAGCGGGCGCTTCGAGCCACATGGCCGCCGACACGCCTCCCGCGGTCGCGATTTACGACGATGCGCACGCAGGATTCCGGGAGGCGGTACTGGCCTACGAACGGACGCCTGGCGATGCGACATCGGTACGGTCGATCGTGGACCGCGCGCGGGATCGCGACGTCCTGACGCTCCTCCAGCTCGTGCTCCGCTACCCTTCGGCCGCGGACGCGTTGCTGGCGCGTGCAGCCGAACTGGATCCGCCAGACGATGAGCGCGACATCGAGCGCGCGCGCTCGGGAGATCGCGCCGCGGTCGGCCGATGGATGGCGTCGCTGCCGCTGCCCTCACCCAAGAACGGCTGGATCTGGAACTGGCGCGACGGTTTCGGTTTCGCACGCGACAACCTGCGTTAACGGTTGCCGGGCTCTCTCCGTCTTTCATGGGCGAAGGAGACCGCATGCGTCGACTGCCTCTGCTCGCCGTGATCGTCGCGCTCGCACCCGCGCTGACGTTCGTCCCTGCTCCCTCTCGCCTCGACCCGCATGTTCCCCCTGCTGGCACGTGGCAGCTCGATCCGCAGCGAAGCGTGGTGGAATTCACCGTCACGAAGCTCGGGTTCGCGGACGTGACCGGACGGTTCCTGGATTTCGCAGGGACGGTCCGCTACGACGCGGTGCAGCCGGAGCACAGCTCCGTCGAGTGGATCGTGAAGGTCGCGTCGGTGCGAACCGACGCCGCCAACCGTGATCGATCGCTCCAGGCGCCGGAGTACTTCGACGCGGCGCGTCATCCGGAACTCTCGTTCCGCAGCACACGCGTGAGCGCGCTCGACGCGGGACGGCTGCAGGTCGAAGGCGCAATCACGATTCGTGGAACGCGCCGGCCGCTGACGCTCATCGCGACTCCGATCGCCGGCGGCTTCGAGACGCGCTTCGAGCTGGATCGTTACGACTTCGGCGTCGTCGGCGGACGGGTGATGAGCCGGCTGGTCGGCCGCACGGTGCGGATCCACCTGCGTGCCATTGCACATCGGGAGGACACATGACACGGCGAC
Source organism: Vicinamibacterales bacterium (assembly GCA_036401215.1). GTDB lineage: Bacteria > Acidobacteriota > Vicinamibacteria > Vicinamibacterales > 2-12-FULL-66-21 > JACDCA01. The sequence continues at coordinate 3,190 of DASWVN010000177.1, forward strand.
ACTTCATCGGACTGACGGTTGCGACGACGATTGCCGCACACCTTGGTATCAGGGCCGCCGCGCAGGACGTCGAGTACATCCGCGCGATGGAGCGCGCACAGCAGGCACGTCCTGCGAGCTTGTCCTCGACGGCTCGCATTGCGCCGACGAGCGAACCGGGCGACCCACTCGTCATTCGAGGAAGGCTGTTCAACGTGGACGGCTCCCCTGCGCCCGGCGCGATCGTCTTCGCGTACCACACCGACCAGGGCGGGCTCTACGACAAGCGGGAGAACGGGCCGCACTCGTGGCGGCTGCGCGGCTGGGTGAAGACGGACGAGAACGGCTCCTTCACCTTCGAAACGATCCGGCCTGGTTCGTATCCGAACAGCAACAACCCGCCGCACGTGCATTTCACCGCGTTCCTGCCGAATGGCGCGCGATATCACGCCGGGGAACTTCAGATGTCGATGGCACGCTCCGCCGATGCGCCGGTGCCCGAGCAGGCGCAGATCGATCTGCGGCTCCAGGCGCGCGAGAGGTTCTGATGAAGGCCGCCGGTCACAAAGATCCAGGCCGATCGATGGTGAGCCTTCTCCTCTCCTCTCCCACGTCCTCGATCCTCACCTCGATCACATCGTCAGGACGTCCACGCCAGCGTTCGGCCCATTCGATGGCGACAACGCCATCGCCGAGAACCAGTTCCTCGAGACCGAGATCGTCGACCTCGCGTTCCTCCAGGCGATAAAGGTCGACGTGGTAGAGCGTGACCCGGCCGTGGTACTCCTGCACGAGCGTAAACGTCGGACTCGACACCTCGGCCGGATCCGCACCGAGCCCCTGCGCCAGCCCGCGGACGAACGCCGTCTTGCCTGCGCCGAGATCGCCGTAGAGCAGGACCACGTCGCCCGGACCAAGCAATTGCGCCAGCCGTTCGCCTGCCGCGACCGTCTCGTCCTCACTCCTGGTGATCGTTTCGCTCACAAACCCTCGTTGCAGTTTTTGAACTCGGTTCAAACCGAGTTTTGACCATTCATCCACACTGCGGCAGTGACGATCCTGCACACTCGGGTACGCAGCCGCTGCCCTGCTTCACGACTCTGACGGCCGCGCCTTGCGACGGGTCGTGAGCTGGACGATCGCCGGGCCGATGTGCGCGACGAGATCGGTTGCGATGAGCGAGACTTCCCCTTCTTCCCCTTCGGCGAGGTCGCCCGCGGTCCCATGGAGGTACACCGCGACCTTGCACGCGGCTTCAGAATCGAGGAGTTGCGCGAAGAAGGCGGCGATCATCCCGGTGAGGACGTCACCAGTGCCGCCGGTGGCCATCCCGGCATTGCCCGTGAGATTGATGAAGGCGCGGTTCTCGGGACCGGCGACGATCGTACGGTGTCCCTTGAGCACGACATGGAGGCGGTGCGACGCGGCGAAGTCGCGCGCGATATCGAGGCGATCGCGCTGGACTTCTTCGATCGTCCTGTTCACGAGGCGCGCCATCTCGCCCGGGTGCGGCGTGATGATCATCTCCACGCCATCGCGGGCGATGAGCCGGTCGGGATCGCCGGAAAAGGCATTCAACGCGTCGGCATCGAGCACGAGCGGCACGCCGGCGCGCTCGACCAGTCCCTGGACGAAGGCTGCGGTGGACGGCTCGGTGCCGATCCCCGGACCGACCGCGATGACATCCGTCCTGATCTCGAGAACGCGGTCGAGCGCCCCGAAATCAATCGTCCCTTCGGGCGTTTCCTCGAGGCCGATCGTCATGTACTCGGGCTGCATCGACGCGATCACCCCGATGCACGACTTCGGCGCCGCGATCGTGACGAGGCCCGCGCCGGAACGCAGCGCTCCCAGCGCAGCCAGGTGTGCGGCGCCGGTCTTGCCGACGGATCCGGCCACGATCAGCACACGGCCGAAGTCACCCTTGTGCGACTCCGGCGTGCGGACCGCCACCAGCTCGCGCATACGCTCCCGCGTCAGCAGTTCCACGTAGGGACCTTCGACCTCGTCGAGGAGCGGCAGCGGGATGCCGATGTCGGCGATGACGAGATCCCCCGCGTGACGATCCGCGGGCGGGAGGACGAGCGGGAGCTTCGGCGCCGCCAGCGTCACCGTCATCGCGGCGACGATCGCCGGACCCGCGGTTTCGTGTGTGTCGGCCGAGAGGCCGGTCGGCAGGTCGATCGCGATCACCGGAACCGCCAGATCGTTGACGTCGGCGACGACCGTCTCGAGCAGACCGGTGAGCTGCCCGTGAAAACCGGTACCGAGGAGCGCGTCGACGATCAGGTCGCACTCGGCCACCTCGGTGAAGTGCAGTTCCCACTCCTGCGCGTCGGTGATTTCGACGACCGTGAGTCCGAGCCGTCCGAGGATTTCCAGGTTCGTGCGCGCGTCGCCGCGGACCTCGCCGACGCTGCCGAGCAGGAACACGATCGTGTCGACCCCGCGCTGCACCAGCGTCCGCGCGACGACGAACCCGTCTCCCCCGTTGTTACCGCGCCCGCACAACACGCCGACCCGGCTGTCGGACAAGCCCTCGAACGCCGCTTCCATCGCCGCCACGGCCTGGCGGCCCGCATTTTCCATCAGCACGACCGACGGAATGCCGATCTCGTCGATGGTCCGTCGATCGGCTTCCCGCATCTGCTGAGTGTTGAGCACGCGCATCCGATTGAGCGTATCCGCACGGCTGAAGCCGCGTCAATTCTCACCGAGGGGCTTCGCCCCTCGGACTCCCCTACACGCTCTCTCGCGAGCCGCTTCGCCGGCTCGCTCCGTTCGCGTGGCTCGCTTCGCTGCGCTCGCTCGCGCCTTGAGCCCGGGCTTCGCCCCTCGGCACGCCTCCGCCAAAGGCTACGGCGATGTCCGCCGTAGCTTCAGCGAAGGCGGAACTCCCCTACACGCTCGCTCGCGACCCTTGCTCCGCACTACAATTGACCTACAGGCGTTTCAGAATTGAGAACTCGACAATCGGAAAGGTAGAAGGATCGATGGCCCTTCGCGGAGCGGTGTACGTCAATGGTGTGATCACGCCGGCGGATCAGGCGGTGGTGCCTGTCTACGATCACGGCTTCCTGTACGGTGAAGGCGTCTACGAGACGCTGCGGACCTACGACAAGGTCCCCTTCCTGTACGATCGCCACCAGGCGCGGCTGCGGGCGTCGGCGAAGCGGATCCATCTCGACGTGCCCTTCACGGACGACGAGCTTGCGGGCTGGATCGATCAGACGGTGGCGGCCGCCGGCGAGATGAAGGAAGCCTACATCCGCGTGCTCCTCACGCGTGGTGTGGGAGAGCTGAACTACGATCCGCGGTCAACGCCGAATCCCACGACGGTCATCATCGTCAAGCCGCTCGACCAGCCGCCGTCGCGCGTGTTCGAGAACGGCATCAACATCTGCCTCGTCGACATCCTGCGCAACCACCCGCAGTCGGTCAACCCGCTGATCAAGGCCAACAACCTCCTGAACAACGCGCTGGCGATGCAGGAGGCGAATCGCCGTGGCGGTGAAGAGGGCCTGATGCTCAATTACCGGGGCGAGATCTCCGAGTGCGCGCAGGCCAACTTTTTCATGGTCCGCGCCGGCGCCGTGCTCACGCCGCCGTCGGAGGCCGGCCTGCTCGAAGGCATCACGCGCGGATTCATCTTCGAGATCGGCAAGGATGCCGGCATCGACGTCCGCACCGAGGTGCTCTACCCCGGGGATCTCGAGACCGCCGACGAGGCGTTCATCACCAGCACGACCCGCGAATTGAGTCCCGTCACGTCGATCGATGGAAAGCCGGTGGGAACAGGAAAGGTGGGAGCCGTGACGAAGCTGCTCCTGGAGCGGTTCCGCGCGAAAGCGCGGGAACTCACAGCTGCCGTCGTGGGCAAGTCGTAAATCGTGAGTCGGGAGTTGCACTCAACTCCCAACTCACAATCCTCCAACTTACGCCGTCTCGGCGTACGCCTCGACCGGCGGACACTCGCAGATCAGGTTGCGATCGCCATACGGGTTGTCGACCCGGGACACCGCCGGCCAGAACTTGTTCGCCTTCACGTACGGCAGCGGATAGGCCGCCTGCTGACGGCTGTACGGGTGTGACCACTCGTCCGCGCTGACTTCCTCCGCCGTGTGCGGCGCGTTCTTGAGGACGTTGTCCTTCGGATCCGCCTTCCCGTCCATCACGTCCTGGATCTCCTTCCGGATCGCGATCAACGCGTCGCAGAAGCGATCGAGTTCGTCCTTCGCCTCGCTCTCGGTCGGCTCGATCATCATCGTCCCGGCGACCGGGAACGAGACGGTCGGGGCGTGGAATCCGTAGTCCATCAGCCGCTTGGCCACGTCCGACTCGTCGACGGACGCGCCCGCGGCGTGCTTGAACGGACGCAGGTCGAAGATCATCTCGTGCGCCACGCGTCCGTTGTGATTCGCGTAGAGCACGTCGTAGTGCGGCTGCAGCCGCGCTTTCAAGTAGTTCGCGTTCAGGATCGCGAACCGCGTGGCATTCGTCAGCCCTTCGGCGCCGAGCATCCGGATGTAGCCGTACGAGATCAGCAGGATGCTGGCGCTCCCCCACGGCGCGGCGGAGATCGCGTGGATCGCCTTCTCGCCGCCAACCTTCACGACTGGATGCCCCGGAAGGTAGGGCGCCAGGTGCTTCGCCACGGCGATTGGCCCCATGCCGGGGCCGCCGCCGCCGTGCGGGATCGCGAACGTCTTGTGGAGGTTCAGGTGGCAGACGTCGGCGCCGATGGCGGCAGGGCTCGTGAGGCCCACCTGCGCGTTCATGTTGGCGCCGTCCATGTAGACCTGGCCGCCGTGCTCGTGCACGATCGCGCAGATCTCCCGAATCTCCTCCTCGAAGACGCCGTGCGTGGACGGATAGGTCACCATCAACGCGGCCAGCGTGTCCTTGTACTGCTCCGCCTTCGCCCGCAGATCGGCGAGGTCGATGTTGCCGTTGCTGTCGCACCTGGTCACGACCACCTTGAGACCGGCCATGGTGGCGCTCGCGGGATTGGTGCCGTGCGCGCTCGACGGGATCAGGACCACGGTCCGCTTCGCGTCACCGCGATCGCGATGGTAGGCCCGAATGACCATCAATCCCGCGAACTCACCCTGCGCGCCCGAGTTCGGCTGAAGCGAGACCGCGGCGAACCCGGTGATGCGGCAGAGCGCGAGTTCCAGCTCGTCGAAGATCTGCCGGTACCCGCGTGCCTGCTCCACCGGCGCGAACGGGTGCAGCCGTGAGAACTCCGGCCAGCTCACCGGGATCATCTCCGACGCGGCGTTCAGCTTCATCGTGCAGGAACCGAGCGGAATCATCGACGTGTCGAGGCCGACGTCCTTGCGCTCGAGGCTCCTGATGTAGCGCATCATCTTCGTCTCGGAGTGATGCGTATTGAACACCGGGTGTGTGAGGTACGGCGACGTCCGCTTGAGCGACTCCGGCGCCTTGAGCGAGAAGCCGCCGGCGGCCGGCTTGAAGATCGGCGTGCCGGTCTCGCGTTTTGCCGCGGCGAACAGCTCGATGATCTCGCGCACGTCGTCGACGGTCGTCGTCTCGTCGACCGAAAGGCCGATCGCATCGCCGTCGTAGCGGAAGTTGATGCCCGCCGTCTCCGCGCTCTTGCGGATCGCGCCCACGTCGGCCCGCTCGATGCGCAGCGTGTCGAAATACGCGCCGTTGGTCTGACGGTAGCCGAGCGCGAGGAGCGCCTCTTCGATTACGCGGGCGTGGTTGTGCACGCGTTCGGCGATCGCCCTCAGGCCCTGCGGACCGTGGTAGACGGCGTAGAACGCGGCGATATTGGCGAGCAGCGCCTGCGCCGTGCAGATGTTGGACGTCGCCTTCTCGCGGCGGATGTGCTGCTCGCGGGTCTGGAGCGCCATCCGTAGCGCGGGACGGCTCTTCGTGTCGACCGACACCCCGATGATGCGCCCCGGCGCCTGGCGGACGAACGATTCACGGGTGGCGAAGAACGCCGCGTGCGGACCGCCGTACCCGAGCGGCACGCCGAACCGCTGCGAGTTGCCGACGACGGCATCGGCGCCCATCTCTCCGGGCGGTGTGAGCAGCGTCAGCGCGAGCAGGTCGGAAGCCACGGCCACGAGCAGGCCGGCGGCGTGCGCGCGCTCGATGATCGGACGAAGGTCACGAGCCTCGCCGTGATCGTCGGGGTACTGCAGCAGGATGCCGAACGCCTTGTCCATCGGCAGCGTGTCCGGGTCCCCGATCTCGAGGTGGATGCCGAGCGGTTCCGCCCGGCCTTTCAAGACGTCGAGCGTCTGCGGGAACACGCGCCGCGACACCAGGAAGACGCTCTCCTCCCCCGCCGGCGCCTTCTTCGTCTGGAGCCGGTGGAACATCGTCATCGCTTCGGCCGCGGCCGTCCCCTCGTCGAGGAGCGAGGCCGTCGCGATGTCCATCGCGGTCAGGTCCTTCACCACCGTCTGGAAGTTCAGCAGCGACTCGAGCCGGCCTTGGGCGATCTCGGCCTGGTAGGGGGTGTACGGCGTGTACCAGCCCGGGTTCTCGAAGACGTTCCGCTGGATGACGCTCGGCATGATGCAGTCGTAGTAGCCCATGCCGATGTAGGAGCGCGTGACGTGGTTGCGCGAGGCGATCGTCCTCAGCCGCCGGAGATACCCGTACTCCGTGTCCGCCGGAGGCATCTCCAGCGGCTTCTGAAGCCGGATGTCGGCGGGGATCGTCTGCT
>DASWVN010000178.1:0-6965 GCA_036401215.1 Vicinamibacterales bacterium
TGGACCCCAGTCTGGACCCCAGGCTGGAACCCCAGTCTGACACCAGTCTGACACCAGTCTGACACCAGTCTGACACCAGTCTGACACCAGTCTGACCCGAGTCTGACCCGAGTCTGACCCGAGTCTGACCCGAGTCTGACCCGAGTCTGACCCCTTCGGGTTCGGGGGGGATCAGCGGTCGCGAAGGGCCGCGGCAGGCAGAATCCGGGCGGCTCTCCTGGCGGGAAGAAGCGCGGACAGCCATCCAATAATCAGCAACAGTGCCGCGGTGCCGAGGATCGCCGGCGGATCTGCGGTGCGCACGCCGAACAGGTACGCCGACATCGCGCGTCCCATCAGGATGCCCCCTGCGACACCGAGCGCCGTGCCGGCGACGATCATCGACAGCGCCGTGCGTCCGACGGCCCGCAGGATGTCGCCGGGCTCGGCGCCGAGCGCCATCCGGATCCCAATCTCCCTCGTCCGCTGTCGCGTGGCGTAACTGAGCGCACCGGCGATACCGGTGACCGCGAGCGGCAGACAGATCAGCCCGATCAGCGACAGCAGCGTCGCGCGCGCCCGGTAATCCGCAACGGCCCGCTCGGCCAGCGCCGGCAGGCTGATGATCTCGCGCTCGGGGCTGTCGGGCCAGATCCGCTCGAACGTCGTCCGAATCGCGGCGAGAGCCTGCTCCGCTCCGGGGCCGTCCTCGAGTTTCGCGAGGATGAACATCTGCGGCCGCCGCGACAACATCAGGATCTGCGGCAATACGGGCTGATCCGGCCGCGTCGTCGAGAAGTCCGCCACGACGGCCGCGACCCGCATGCTGTTTGCGGCCGTGATCGTTTGTCCGATCACCGGACCGTGTTCGGCGAGCTGCCGCGCCAGCGTCTCGTTGACGATGGCCTGCGTCGATCCGGACACGAGATCACTGTCGGCCGGCACCCGGCCATCGATGACGCGGAGACCCAGCACACGAGGGTAGTCCGGCGTGACGCTGGCGATCGTCGCGCTGAGGCTCGAGCTGCCGTCCACACCGGCCGTGACCGGCACCAGACGGGTGCCGTAGAGCGCACTTTCGAAGAAGGGCGCTGGTCCGCCGGCCACGAACTGCACGCCCGGCAGGTCCCCGATCGCATCGAAGGTGTCCGTCGTCTGCTGCACCTGCCGGTCCAGATGCGCACGCCGCTCGGCGTTCGTCGCGCCGCTCACCGTGACGGGAGGCAAGCGAATACCTGCAACGTTCGCCGGCTCGAAGCCCAGATCCACGCTCGTGATCCGATCGAAGCTGTGGAGCGCGAGCGCCGACATGTAGAGCAGCATCGCGGTCACGGCCAGCTGTGCGACCAGCAGGCCGGAACGCACGCGCGCGGCCCCGATCCCCACGCGGCCGGCGAGTGATCCTCGAATCAGGCCGAGCGGCGAACTGCGCCGGACGATGTCGAGGGGCACGAGCGTGAGCAGCAGCACGCCGGTGATCGAGAGCCCGGCGGCGAAGGCCAGCGCACGCATGTCCGGATCGAGCAGCTGACCGCGCGTCATCGACTCGGGCAGCAGGCGGACGACGCCGGACGTCAGCGCCGGGGTGAGGGCCCAGGCCAGCGCGAGCGCGGCGACGATGACGCACAGGCCTTCGGCCGCATACTGACGGACGAGTCTGAAGCGGCTTGCGCCGAGCGCGAGGCGGACGCCGATCTCCGAAGCGCGTCCGGCAGCGCGTGAAAAGAGCAATGCCGCCACCTGGACCCAAGCGACGAGCAGCAGCAGACCAGTGGCAGAGAGCAGCACGCCCAGGGCGAACGCGCCGTCAGGGCGGACGTGCTCCCGCAGCGGCGTGACGGTCACGCCCGGAATCGCGCTCCGGACCTGTTCGATCGACACGCCGTCGGCGAGCCTCGCATAATTGAATCCGCTCAGCACCTGGCTGCCGAACCAGAGATTCGCGCCGTCGGGCAGGCTGAAGTGCCGCGGCAGCACGCCGAGCAGCACCGGCCGCCGTCGAAAGGTCAGGCCCGGAAGATCGAGCGGTTTGCCGATGAGGGTCGTGTCTGCGCCGTATCGGGTCCGCCACAGGTCCTCGCCGATCATGACACCAGACTCGGCACCCGGTAGCGTGCCCGCAACCGGAACCACGCCAAGCAGGCGATACCAGTCCGCGGTGACACTCACCGGCCGGAGCTTCAGCGCCTCGACCTCCGCCGCGCCTTCCTCGAGCAGGGCGGACGGCCTGGCATTCACCCGCAGTTCGAGGAGCGGTGTCGCGTCGAGCGCTTCGTTGATCCGTCTGAGTTGTTCGCGCGACAGGCTGGCGCGAACCGACGGAGAAATGTCGATGTGCACGATCCGTTCGGCGGAGGGAAACGGCAGCGGCCGGAACAGCAGGCCATCGAAGATCGAGAACAAGGCCGTATTGACCGCCACTGCCAGACCGATCGTCAGGATGAGAACCGCGGACAGGCCTGGTTGACTGCCGAGCGAGCGCAGCGCCAGGCGCACATCGAAGAGCATCAAGACCTCCGCGACATTAGACCCCGCTTGCCGGGTTCTGGAGGCGCCCCTTCAGGACATCCGGCGCCAATCCAGCCCTAAATCCTTGACGGTCCTGTGACCGTGCGATATACAAGCTCCACTCGAGGCAGGAGGGGATGCCTGCGTCAAATCGATTCCTGACAATAAATGGGGGTTGGAGGATGATCACTAGAAGTGTGTTTCGAGCGGGTGCAGCCGCAATCTGCATCCTGCTCCTCGGCGTCGCAGGGGCTCGAGCCCAGACCGGGAGCAATACGGCGACGCTGACTGGATCCGTGGTGGATTCCGGCGGGGGCGTCATTCCGGGCGCCACCGTGGAAGTCAAGAACGACGCGACCGGAGTGGTCGAGTCGGTCGTGACCAACGCCTCGGGGGTCTTTTCGGTCCCCGGATTGAACGCCGGGACCTATTCGGTCACGGTTTCCCTCACGGGATTCAGAACCTACGTCATCAACGCCATCCGGCTGATTGGCGGCACGACCGCGGAAGTCAAGGCGACGCTCGAGGTCGGCGAACTGAGTGAGACGGTGGAGGTCCGGGGCGGCGCGACGCTCGTGCAGACCCAGAGCACCACGGTCACGTCGACGCTCACGACTGAGCAGCTCACGTCGCTGCCGCTCGTGTCGCGCAACGGCCTGAACGCGGTCAGCCTCCTGCCGGGCGTCACGCAGACGGGCACGGTCCGCAATTCGACGATCAACGGCCTGCCGCAGAACACGATCAACATCGCGATCGACGGCATCAGCGTCAGCAACAACCTGCAGACGAGCGACGGCTTCTACGCCCAGGTGTTCCCGCGCATGGACGCGGTGGAGGAGGTCACCGTCTCGGGCGCGACGCCCGGCGCCGACGGCGGCGCGCTCGGGTCGGTGCAGATCGGCTTCGTCACCCGCTCGGGCACCAACCGCTTCGATTCGAGCGTCTATCACTACTACCGGTCACCGAAGCTGAACACGAACTACTACTTCAACGAGATCCGTGACCTGCCGAAGAACGACGTCACCGTGCACCAGTTCGGTGGACGCGTCGGCGGTCCGATCGTCCGCAACAAGGCGTTCTTCTTCTTCAACTACGAGCAGTTCTACCTGCCGAACGAGGCCACGCGCACGCGGACGATCATCAGCCCCACGGCCCAGAGCGGCGTGTTCCAGTACGAGACGAGCAACGGCCTCGCCAGCGTGGACCTGTTGGACCTGGCCGCCCGCAACGGCCAGGTGGCGACGCCCGATCCGACGATCACCAACCTGCTGGCCCAGATCCGTGCGGCGGCGCTGACGGAAGGGACCATCACGCAGAACACGAATCCGAACACCCAGGCCTACGCGCGGCTCGCGCCGTCGAAGCGCGACGAGTACGCGCCGACCGGACGGGTCGACTACAACCTGACCGATGCCCATCGCCTGAGCGGCACCTATTACTGGCAGCGGATCATCTCACGGCCCGACTTCCTGAACAGCTTCGAGCCGACGTTCCCGGGGTTCCCGAACTGGGGCGATCAGACGTCCTACCGGCGCACCGGCTCGGTGAGCCTGCGCTCGACGATGTCATCGGCGGTGGTCAACGAGGCCAAGTTCGGCTTCCAGTCGTCACCGGTCGATTTCTACAGCGTTCTGGGCCCTGAGTCGTTTGCGAATCAGGGGGGATACGCCATCAGCCTGGGGTTCGGCCTGGACAACGCGCATCGCGTCAATTCGCCGAACATCCGCAACACCCCGAGCTGGAGCCTCGAAAACTCGCTCAACTGGTTGAAGGGGCAGCACAGCTTCAAGTTCGGCGGCACGTTCACGCGCGTGACCAACATCAGCAACAGCTGGAATATCGCGCCGACCGTCTCGCTCGGACTCGATCAGAACAACGATCCAGCCAACGCCATGTTCACCACGGCGAACTTCCCCGGAGCGTCGAACGCCAATCTCAGCGACGCGCGGGCGCTCTATGCGTTGCTGACCGGCCGCGTCACCGCCGTGAACGGCACCGCGCGGCAGGATGTGACGACCGGTGAGTACGTTTATCTGGGCGGCCTGGAGCAGAGAGCCGGGATGAAGGAGTTCGGCTTCTACGCGCAGGACTCGTGGCGCGTGACGCCGACGCTGACGCTCAACGGCGGTCTCCGCTGGGAGGTGCAGCTGCCGTTCTACGGCATCACCGACACGTGGTCGGCGGCCACGCTCGAGGACCTCTGCGGCCTCTCGGGTGTCGGATCGGGTCCGCAGGGGCAGCCGTGCAACATGTTCAAGCCCGGGGTCATCGGTAATCCCGGGGTCGTGCCGCAGTACCGCGCCTATGACGCGGACAATCCCGGGTACGACACCAAGTGGGGGAACGTCGCGCCCAACATCGGCGTCGCGTGGCGGCCGAACGTCCAGTCCGGGTTCCTCAGGACGGTGCTCGGCGACCCGGAGCAGGCGACCCTGCGTGCGGGCTACTCGCTCAGTTACAACCGTGAGCGGATGGACCGGTTCACGAGCCTGGTGGGCAACAACCCCGGCGGGACGACCTCGGCCAACCGGAACGCGACCAACGGCAACCTCGTGCTCCCCGGCGAGACGTGGCCGGTGCTGTTGAGGGACAGCAGCCGCCTCGGTCCGCCGGCGGTCTGCGACGACAACGACATCAATGCGTCGTGCGTCCCGCGCGCGCCGCAGTACCCGATCCTCGCGACGACCTCGAACAACATCAACGTGTACGATCCGGACATCGACCTGCCCTACGTGCAGTCCTGGTCGGCGGGCATCCAGCGGTCGCTGGGCGCCAACTCGGCGATCGAGGTTCGGTACGTGGGCAACCAGAACACCCGGGCATGGGGCACCGAGAACTGGAACGAGCGGGTGCTGTTCGAGAACGGCTTCTATGACGAGTTCAAGGTCGCGCAGGCCAACCTCCGGGCGAACATCGCCGCCGGAAGGGGCAACACGTTCGCCTACACGGGCGCGCCCGGCACGGCGCCGCTGCCCATCTACCTAGCGCACTTGAACGGGTCGGCTGACGCCGGCAACCCCGCTGCCTACACCGGCAACAACTGGACGAACACCACGTTCTCGGGCCGGCTGGCGCTCCACAACCCGAACGTGTCGAGTGCGGCCAACGACCTGTACAACGACCTCGGCCGGCGCGCCAACGCGCTGAGGGCGGGCCTGCCGGCGAACTTCTTCGTCATGAACCCGCAGGTCAACAACGCGAACATCATGCGGTCGACCGGCGGCAGCCGTTACCACTCGATGCAGATCGAGTATCGGCGGCGCCTGGCGCAGGGTCTCCTGGTCAACGCGAGCTACACCTACGCGCGGTCGTTCAGCTACGCGTCCGAGTCGTACGCGCGCGAACGGTTCTACCTCGAGTCAGCCGGCGTGCCGCACGCGTGGCGCATGAACTGGAACTGGCAGATCCCCGTCGGCCATGGCCGGCGCTTCGGGAACGACCTCAACCCCGTGCTCAACGGGATCCTGGGCAACTGGGAGTTCTCGGGCACGGGCCGCGTGCAGATCCAGTCGTTCGCCCTGACCGGGGTGCGCCTCGTCGGCATGACGAAGGACGACCTGCAGGCTGCGTTCAAGATCCGGAAGGCAGTCGATCCCGCCACCGGGGTGCTCAACGTCTACAGCCTGCCGGAGGACATCATCCTCAACACGCGCCGGGCGTACAACGTCAGCGCCACGACGGCCGACGGCTACAGTGCGGCGCTCGGCGCGCCCGAGGGTCGCTACATCGCGCCGGCCAGCACGCCGGACTGCATCTACATGTTCGAGGGGGACTGCGGTTCGCGCCGCTTCTTCCTCCATGGACCGATGTTCAAGAAGTTCGATATCCGCATGACCAAGAAGTTCCCCTTCGGGAACAAGGCGGCGTTCGACCTGAGCTTCGAGTTCATGAACGTGTTCAACACGGTGAACTACAACGCCACGATGAACCCTGGAACGGGAGCCACCATCTTCCAGGTGACGAGCGGCTACCGTGACACCGGCGTCGACGTGAACGACCCGGGCGGCCGCATCGGCCAGATCGTCTGGCGCGTATCCTGGTAGGACCCGCCAGAGCAGTCAAGGTTTCCGCAACGGGAGGGCTCCACACCGGGCCCTCCCGTTTTTTTTGTGAACGCGTTCTTACCGGCCCGGCTCGAACAGCTCGATGGGATTCCCATCCGGATCCTCGATCTGGATCTGACGGCCGCCGGGCCCGCGCTCGACCTCGTTGCGGAAGCGAACGTCTGCCTTCTTCAATTCAGCGATGAAGCCTGGCAGGTCCACGACCCGCAGCACCACCCGGTTCCAGCCGCCGGGTTCCTGCGCGCGTCCGTCCGGCATCGGCCGGGAGCCTGAGGCGCCGGGACCGCTGAGCAGGACCTGGACGTCGCCGAACGCAACGTTCGCGAACGCCGGGAGCTGTTCGCGTTTCAACGTGAATCCGAGACGCTGCGTGTAGAACGCCACCGCGCGTGCGACGTCCTTGACCTGGTATCG
>DASWVN010000179.1:0-2732 GCA_036401215.1 Vicinamibacterales bacterium
AAGCGGTGGGCGCTTGATGTAGCCGAGGTCGGTGCCCTCGGCAGCGGGGCCGGGGTCAGCGACCCCGGCTACACCGGACCCCGGCTAGATCGAACCGACGCGACGAGGGCGTCGCGGCCCCAAGAGCAGCTACTTCAGCCCCAACTTCACACTTAAACTCTCTCGGCCCTGGCGGCCGAGAGCGGGCGTCGCGTCCCCAGGAAAAACCTGGACCGAGAAGGTGGAGCCCGCCGTCCCGGCGGGCTGGTTTGAGGGCGAGCACCGCGGACGCGATGCGAGAAGCCCGGCGGGGACGCCGGGCTCCACCCGGACGGGGTCGGGCGCGCGCCAAGCGCCGACGCGGCAACCCGACCCTTCAGCAGGCTTCTGCGCTAGAAGTTCACCGTCAGCGAGAACTTCACGTTCATCCCAGGCGCCGTAGTGATGCCGGTGCCGGAGACGCGACCGCCGGCCTGCTGAATGTAGCCTTTGTCGTCGAGGACATTGTCCACATAGAGCCGGTACACGAGGTGCTTCCACGTGTACGACGCGCTGAAGTTGGTTACATAATACGGCTTCAGGAAGAAGCTCGTTTTGGCGGGCACGTTGGCAATCGTGTAGGCGGGTGGCGCATCACCGGCGCGACGGCCGCTGTAGCTGACGCCGAAGCTCAGGGAAAGCCCCTCGGCCGCGCCCTGCAGGAATCGATAATTCATCAACACCGACGCATTGCGGTCGGCCACGCCGCGGACGTGCCGGCCGAGCGAGTCGCGCATCTTCAGCTCCGAATAGCTGGCGAGCACGGAGAGCGCGTTCGTGATGCCGCCGGAGAGCTCGAGCTCGTAGCCGTGGTTCCCGAGGTCCTGCACGATCTGCTCGGGTTGGGTCGGATCGGTCTGCCGGAGCGGGTTCGGCGTGGTGACGTTGTTCTGGGAGATCTCGAAGTAGGCGGCGTTGAACGCGAGCCGCTGGTTGAACCATTCGCTCTTGAACCCGATCTCGTCCTGTTCGCCGTCGCGCCAGAGCGGCTGGTTGTTGGCGATGACGGGCGAGGAATTGGTCGAGTGGCTGTAGTAGACGGAGGCGTTCGGCAGCACCTTCACGAGCAGACTTCCCATCCAGACGTTCTTCGCGTCGTCGAGAATGCTGGGCGCGTTGGTCGCGTTGATCGCGTTGCGGGCGTAGGTGTAGGTGTCGTAGTGGAGAATGCCGCCGGTCGCCTGGACGCGGTCGTCGAGGAAGCCGAGGCGCTCGTTCACGTAAACCTGCCAGTTGGTGAAGTTGCCGACGTTGTTCGCGTAGAGGTTGGCATCCCACAGCGGCGTGGCGCGGACGAAGGGCCGGCTGAGGTCGATGCCGGGCAGCTGGCCGCTCTTGACCTTGTTCACGCTCAGCCGGCGCGAGATGGCGAAACCGCCGACCGTCTGCGTGGTGACGTTGCCGAAATTGTAGCGGGCGACCACGTCGGATTGGATGTTGGCGTAGCGCAGCCGGGTCCACTGCGCGTCACCGCGCACGGGGATGTTGCCGGGTTGGAACAGCGGCGAGTAGGTCGACACCGGCTGGCCGTTCTCCATTCGCCACACGTAATCCTGCGTGAACTCGCCGGTGAGCGGCTGATAGCGCGTGTTGTTCAAGCCGGGCAGCGAGACGAACTCCTGCACCGAATCGGTGAAGTAGTAGCGGCCGTTGGCGGCGACGCGCAGGCTGATGTGTTCGTTGAAGCTCGTGGTGAGCAGCGCGAAGAGATCGGCCGTATCCACGGCGGTGTGGCTCCACGGCTGGATGCCGTTGCGGCCCTTGCGCGAGAGACCGGGCGCGACGTAGGGATCGTCCGTGTCCGGGCCCACGCGCGGATCGATGATCAGCAGCGGCTCGCGGAAGATCCACTGGGTGGAGCCGATGAGCTTCAGCGTGAGCATCGTGCGGTCGGAAATCTTGTAGCTGAACATCGGCGCGACGGCCTTGTTGCGCATGCGGGCGTCCTCGGCCCAGTAGCGGCGGGTGTCCTGCCACATGCCGACGAGCCGGTAGGCGAACGGGCTGCCGGGCGAAAAGGCGTCGGTCATGTCGAGCGTGAGCTTTTGCGCGTCGAACGTGCCGACGAGTCCGGTGATGCTGCGCTGGCGTTTATAGAGCGGCGACTTCGTGATGACGTTGACCGCGCCGCCGGGGCCGCCGGCGGGGGAGAGGATGGCGTTGGGGCCCTTCGAAATCTCGAGCCGCTCGATGACGACCTCGGTGATGTTGTCGGCGTCGTCGGGCTGGAGGAAGTTGTCGACCACACGCTGGCCGTTGCTCTCGAACCCGCGCAGGATCATGCGATCCTGGAACTGGATACCGCGGCCCTCCTGCACGCCGGCGGCGTAGCGCGTGACGTCGAAGATGCGCGAGGGCGCGAGGTCGTCCATCATTTCACGGGTGAGGACGGTGATCGTGCTCGGCGTTTCGAGCAGCGGGGCGCGGACGCGGACGGCGGACACGGCGTCGGCGGCGCGGTAGCGGTCGACGGCTTCGCCGGACACGGTGAACTGGGGCAGGGTGACGACTTCATCGCCGGCCCGGGCGGGTTCGACTGGGTCGGCTGACGTGGTTTGCGCGGAGGCGGAGGAGAGCGCGAGGCAGGCGGTGCAGAGGCCGGTGAAAAGGAGACGACGGGTCAGCGCCGCTCCGGGTGCTTGGGGTTTCATCAGGATCAGGTGCGTTAGGGTGAGGTCCGGCGACACGCCGGTTTACCTAACGACGCCGCGGCG
>DASWVN010000180.1:0-65779 GCA_036401215.1 Vicinamibacterales bacterium
CATCTATCAGAAGGCGCCGATCGTCATGCGTCACCTCGAGATGCTGCTCGGGGAAGACACCTTCCGCGACGGCATGCGCGAGTACCTGAAGGACTACGCCTTCGGCAACGCGACGTGGACGGACCTCATCGCGCTGCTCGACAAGCGGACGCCGGAAGATCTCGCCGCGTGGAGCACCGCCTGGGTCGACGAGCGTGGACGTCCAACGATTGCGACCGAGTTCAGCGTCGGTACCGGCCAGAGCGCCGTGAACACCGAAGGGCCCTTCCCTGTCCGTGTCGGGATTTCACAAAAGGATCCGTACGAGGCGCGAGGGTTGCGCTGGCCTCAGCCGCTGACCGTTGGCGGGGTGTTCCGCGAGAAGGCGATCGTGCAGCGGATCCGGCTCGATCGCGACCGGGTCCGCGTTCCGCTCGAAGGTATTCCGGCAACACAGCCTCTCTACGTGCTCCCGAACTGGGATGGCGTCGGCTACGGCAACTTCGTCCTCGATCCCGCGAGCCGCGACTACCTGCTGAAGAACCTCCATGCGCTCGACGACGAACTGCGGCGCGGCGTGGTGACGGTGACGCTGTGGGAAGAGATGCTGGACGGCCGCATCGAGCCGAAGCGGATGCTCGACACCCTCATGCGTGCGGTGGCGGTGGAGCCGAACGAGCTGAGCGTGCAGCGGATGCTCGGCTACACGCAGCAGGCGTACTGGCGCTGGATCCCGGCGAACGAACGAGCGGCGCTCGCGCCACGACTCGAGGCGCTGCTGCGGTCCGGGCTCGATACGGCAAAGACACCGAGCCTGAAGTCGGCCTGGTTCAATGCGCTGCGCGACGTCGCGGTCACCAACGAGACGCTCGCGTGGCTCGAGCGCGTGTGGAGCAAGGCTGAAGACGTGCCCGGCCTCGTCCTGGCCGAACCGGACTACATCACGCTGGCGCAGGAGCTGGCCGTGCGGGGCGTGCCGAACGCGGAGAAGATCCTCCAAGAACAGATCGCACGAACGCAGAACCCGGATCGCAAAGCGCGGATGATCTTCGTTCGTCCGGCATTGTCCGCGGATCCACAGACGCGCGGAGCATTCTTCTCGCGCCTCACGGATCCGGTGAACCGCCGGCGCGAAGCGTGGGTCCTCGAAGGGATCGGCTATATCCATCATCCGCTTCGCGCGGCGAGCGCGACCCAGTACGTGAAGCCGAGCCTCGAGATGCTCCGCGAGATCCAGCGCACCGGCGACATCTTCTTCCCGAAGCGCTGGATGGACGCGACGCTCTCGGGGCACACCTCGCCGGAGGTCGCGCGGACGGTTCGAGCGTTCCTCGAGACGCTGCCGCCCGAGTATCCAGAGCGGCTCCGGCGGATCGTCCTGTCGTCGGCGGACGATCTGTTCCGGGTAGCCAAGTGACCGGGGTGCGTCAGGGTGCTTCAAGGTGCATCAGGGTGCGTCAGGGTGCTTCGGGGGTGCCTCAAGGTGCGTCGAGGTGCATCGACGCAGCACCCTGACGCACCCTGACGCACCCTGACGCACCCCGACGCACCCCGACGCACCCCGACGCACCCTGAAGCACCCCGGTCTACAATCGCTTCCATGCGCATCCGCATCCTGGTGACCGGCGGCACGTTCGACAAGCAATACGACGAACTGACCGGGCGCCTCTTCTTCAAGGACACCCACCTGCCCGAAATGCTCCGGCGCGGCCGCTGTCTGCTCGATGTCGTCACCGAAACCGTGATGATGATCGACAGCCTCGAACTCGACGACGCCGGACGTCAGCGGATCGTCGAACGCGCCCGCGACTGCGAGGAATCGTCGATCGTCATCACCCACGGCACGGATACGATGGTTCAGACCGCCCGGGCACTCGCCGACGCGGCCCTCGGCAAGACGATCGTGCTCACCGGCGCGATGGTGCCGTACGCATTCGGCAGCTCCGACGGGCTGTTCAATCTCGGCAGCGCGCTCTCATTCGTCCAGGTGCTGCCCCCTGGCGTCTACGTGGCGATGAACGGGCAGCACTTCCTCTGGAACGCCGTCCGTAAGAACACGGCCAGCGGTTGCTTCGAAGCGATATGACCACGACCTACAGACTCCAGTCGCGTCTGCCCAACGTCGGCACGACCATCTTCACGGTGATGTCCAAACTGGCCGCCGATCTCGGCGCCATCAACCTCTCCCAGGGATTCCCGGATTTCGACGCCGATCCCGCCCTCATCGAGGCGGTCGCCACGCACATGCGGGCAGGACGCAATCAGTACGCGCCGATGCAGGGGGTGCCGGCGCTGCGCGCGGCGATCGCCGCGAAATACGAACGGTTCCATGGCCGCCGCTACGACCCGGACACCGAGGTCACCGTCACGTCGGGCGGGACCGAGGCGATCTTCGACGCGGTCAACTGCGTCGCCGGCCCCGGCGACGAGGCCATCGTCCTGGAACCCTGCTACGACTGCTACGTTCCCGCCATCGAGTTGAGCGGCGCGAAACCGGTCGTGGTTTCCCTGAAGCTGCCCGACTACTCCGTGGATTGGGATGCGGTGCGGGCGGCGGTCACCCCGCGCACCCGCGTCATCATCATCAACACGCCGCACAACCCAACCGGCGCCACGTGGACGGCCGACGATGTCCAGCAGTTGAAGCGGGTGGTCAGCGGCACCGACATCCTGATCGTCAGCGACGAAGTCTACGAGCACATCATCTTCGACGGCGTCCAGCACGAGAGCATGGCGCGCGACCCGGAACTCGCGGCGCGGAGCTTCATCATCGGTTCCTTCGGGAAGACGTATCACGTCACTGGGTGGAAGGTCGGCTATGCGGTCGCGCCCGCCGCGCTGTCCGCGGAGTTCCGCAAGGTGCATCAGTTCGTCACGTTTTCGACGAACACGCCGGTCCAGCACGCACTGGCGGAGATGATGGCGGATCCCGACAGGCTCCGCGAACTCGGTCCGTTCTACCAGGCGAAGCGCGACCTCTTTCTGCGGCTGATGGAGGAATCACGCTTCCGCCCGCTGCCCTGCCGCGGCAGCTACTTCCAGTTGATGGACTACTCCGCCATCACCGATGAGCGCGATGCGGATTTCGCCGTTCGATTGACGAAGGAGCACGGCGTCGCATCGATCCCGACGTCCTCGTTCCTCTATGCGTCGGAGGCGCCGCGCGTCCTGCGGTTCTGCTTCGCCAAGAAGGACGAGACGCTCGAAGCGGCCGCCGAACGGCTCCGCGGAGTGTGATCGGCTAGCCGATCACGCGAATCGTGACGATCTGGGTGATCGCGTTCTCCCCCGTGCCGACGTGGATGTGCAGCTTGTATTCTCCGCGCGCGAACCGCGCGAACGGCAGGTCGAACTGCGCCGCATCATCCACCCGTTCGAGTTGAGGGAGTTCCAGGAGCGGATCGCCGAAGCGGTTCGTCAGCGTGATGGTCACGGGCGCCGAGCCCGCCGCCGAGAAGGCGCGGACGCGGACGAGCAGCCGGTCCCGTCTGAGGAAATCTCGAATTTCGGTCGGCAGCGCGGTTCGATCCGACTGCATCGCCTTGAACTCGGGCAGGGACCGCGGGCGGAGGAACTCCACGCTGGCGACGTGCGGCCGTTCGGCATCGAGCTTCGGCACATCGATATACCGCACGTCCGTATCGAGCAGCTTCGCCGCCCCGATCGCCATCGAGATCTGCAGCGGCCCCGGAGGGACGACGAAGGACGTCTCTGCCGGCCCGTCGGCTTCCCCTCTCAGCGGCAGGACGGTCGACGCCTGGACGAGGTCCCCTTCGAAGGTGATCGCTGAGAACTCCACTCGTTCGGGGACGATCTTGCGTCCCGGACGCGGCGCCCACGAGAACGTCACGCGCGTCCGTCCTCCTTCGGCCGGCGCCATCCGGAACCACGGCTGGATCAATCCGCTGACATGCGGGGTGAGCAGGTTCGCATACGGCCGGCGTGGCGGCGTCGTGAACCGTGACACGTCGAACGGCGCCCAGTATCCCGACGGAGCGCGGACCGTCGCCCCGCGGCGCTTCACGTTCACCGTGATGTCATGGAATCGGCCGTCCTCTTTCGCGGCGCCCTGGAACTCGATCAGGTAGTTTGCTTCGAGGTCCGCGGCGATCCGCCCGAGCGCGGCATCCATGTCCGTGCCGGCCGAGAACAGCACGCCACCGGTTTCCGTCGTCATCGCGCGCCATCGTTCGCCGAGCGGAGACTCGTTGCCGGGTTTGGCAGAGGGATCGACGATGTAGATGGGCGCGTTGGCGAGGCGCGCCGCGCGTGCAACCGACCGCAGCGTCGTCGTTCGCGAGCGCAGCCTCTCGTCCGACTCAAAACCTTCCGTGACGATGACGAGGGCCTGCGCGGTGTCGTTGCCGCGCATCGAGAGCGCGAGGTTCTCGAGCGCGGCGCGCACGACCTGGGCGCGCTGCCGCTCCACCGCCGGAGCCGCCGTGCTCATGTACTGCGCTTCGAACGCGCCGCGGGGCTCGAACACGCCGCGCCGGCCGTCGAACTGCCCCAAGGCTTCGTGGACCGCCTCGATGTTCGGCTTCGGCGCCACGGCCACGCGCGGATCGAGGGGTTTCATGATGACGACCTGGTCGTCGGGACGCAGATGCCGCTCGACGAATCGCGCGATCGAGGCGCGGGCGCGCTCCGTATTTCCGCCGGGAGAGACGTGATACTCGTCGAGAAAGAACGCGACCCGCCGCGGCGCGCCGCCCCGGAAGACGATCGACGCGATTTTCTGTACGGCCCCGTTCTCGGCGACTTCGATCTCCGGGGCCTTCAGGTTGCGGATCGACTCACCACGAAGATTGGTGACGACCAGGGGAACGGACACGAGCGGTCGTGTCGGCTCGGCATGGCCCGAGGCGGACCACGCGGCTGCGAGGGCGAGAATGCCGACGATCGAGCACCGGGGCCGCGTCGCCATGCGGTTCCATCATACGCCGAAGTCCGCAGGGGCCGGCCGACTCTAGAACACCACGCGCGCGTACACCTGATACGTCCTCGGCAGCTGGATGTTGCCCCCGCGCCGGAAGTTCGGGTTGAAATCCTGGGCCGCACCCCCCAGGAACGTGGTCGGTGTCCCTTCGTTCGTCACATTGAAAATGTTTGCAGCCAGCTCGAGGCGCCGGCTCGAACCCAGCTCGAACTCCCGCCCGACTCTCAGGTTCAACGCGTGTACGGACGGAAGGGTGAACTGCCCCTCCCCGCGCGTCGTGTAGCGGAAACGCGTCGTCGTGGCGAGCGGATTCGACACGACGCGGCCGTTCGAGAGGGTCACCGTCGGCGGCCCGAACGCGGGATCGGCTTCGCTCAGCCGGGTGATGATTGGTCCGGACCATGGGCCCGACTGAACCGAATAGTTCAACCCGATCAATAGCTGGTACGGGGTCGTAAGGGCCGCACCGACCCTGAAGATGTGGTCGCGCCATTGCGGCGCGCCGGTTCCCCGGTCATTCGGGAAGGCATCAGGTTGCAGAATGCCGTTGACGTCGTTCGGCAGCCACGTCCCTTCGTCGCTGAACCACTGGCGCGTATAGCTGCCCAACACGCTCAAGTCCCCCCGGCGATGGGCAAACTGGGCCTCGAGCGCGCGATACCGGCGATAGTTCCAGTCGTTGTTGGTAAGCAGCTGGATGGCGTTCTGACTCTCGTTGCGATACCCCAGGAATCGGCGTCCTTCGAAGATCGAGTTGACATCGATCCGCGCTTGGGTATGCGTCCGCCGCTCCACGAAACCAAGGTCCAGACTGCTCGCCGCCGGCAGTTGGCGCCGGTATCCGGCCGTCCACTCGTCCACGTAGCCCTGGTGCAGGTCGGGGTCGAACTGAATCGCCGGGTTCAAGAACGTGCTCCCGGGAGTGGCGAACACCGTCTCGAACGTCCCGTCCAGATCGAGATCGTACTCGTCCCGGAAGCCTGCCGTCGTGTTCCCCGCCGCGCCACCACCGATCCACGGCTGCTCGTGAATCCGTCCCCAGCTGGCGCGGACCATATCCTTTCGCGAGTTCGTCAAGGCGTAGTTGACGCCGAACCGTGGTCCCACTTCGACGCTGTCCTGCGTCACGAGATCGAACTGCTTGTCGTTTCTCTTGATCCAGTCGATCCGGAGTCCCGGCGTGACCGTGAGCCGCTCGTGCGGGCGCCACGTGTCCTGCACGTAGAGCGCAATGTCTCTTGTCAGCCCATACGTGCTTCGGAGTTCGGCGACATCGATGTACCGGCGATGGAACGGTCGCTTCGGGCCGGCCGGATCGTTCGGGTCGACCAGCACCAGTTCCTCCTGCACGAATCCGCCATTCGCATACGCAAGGTACAGCTCCTGATTCAGGTGCTGGACGAACAGTCCGGTCTGGACCTCGTGAGATCCCGCCCACCCCTGCTTGAAGTACGTGAGGTCGGCCGTGAACGTGGTCTTGCCGTAGGGTGCGCGTGTTCCGAGCCCGGTATTGCCGTTATCGGCAAATGCCAGAGCGCCCGACCCGACGAGGCGTCCCGAGGAGAGCGTCGCGGCGCGGTGGATGGGTCGTTCAGGCGCATCCGGGACGGTGCCGATCTCGATGTGCTTGTTGTTATAGGAGAGGGCGATGCGCGACAACAACGTATGGGACCAGGCGGATGTCAGGCGACCCGTCACACCGCTTCCGCCTGTTGTCGAGTACACGCCGCGGGCCAGGCTCGTCGGTCCCACGGCATCCTTGTCGATCGGGTCGGACTGAAAGGACGCCAGGACCTGATGACGAGGACCGAGTTGCGTTGTCGACTTCACAAAGAAGAAGTGACCTTCGCTTCGGGCATCGAACGGCTGCCATCCCGGCTCGATGGATTGCAACGTGGCGATCTGCTGCGCTGACCGGCTCACACCGGTGTCGGTACGCAGGTATCGGTAGCTTCCGTACAGCCACGAACGGTCGCGGACGAGCGGTCCGCCGAGCGAGAAGTCGGGTTGAACGATCTCGGCGGAACTCACGGTCCCGCCCGGGTTGTTATTCGAGTACCAGTCGGCCGGCTGCAGCACCATCGTA
Organism: Vicinamibacterales bacterium; assembly: GCA_036401215.1. Classification (GTDB taxonomy): domain Bacteria; phylum Acidobacteriota; class Vicinamibacteria; order Vicinamibacterales; family 2-12-FULL-66-21; genus JACDCA01. The sequence continues at coordinate 7,005 of DASWVN010000180.1, forward strand.
GCGGCGCCACTCAGCCGGTTCGTGCCCGACTGGGTCGCGAGATTGATGATCGCTCCGGTCCCGAGTGGCGACGACGCCTCGACACCGCCAGTCTGGATCTGCACGTCCTGAATGGCTTCGACGCTCAGATTGGTGTAGAGGAGCGCGGCCTGCTGTGGAGATCCCATGTCGGCGCCGTCGATCAGCGTCACGTGCGTATCGAAGTCGGCGCCGTGAAGATAGAACGATCCTTCGTTCAGCTCAGTACTGGCGACTCCGGGGACGAGCCGCATGAAGTCACTCCAGTAGCGGCGGGAGGACAGCGGAAGATCCCGCTGAAAGTTGCCGCTGACGTTCACGGCCTGCGTAGCGCTCTCGTTCTCGAGAAGTGGCGTGTCCGCTACGACCTGCACCGTCTCCTCCGTGCCGCCGACGGTCATGACAATGTCAAGACCGAGATTCAACCCCGCGCGCACCATCACGCCTTCACGAACGTAGCGGCGGAACCCGCTCATCGTCGCGGCCACCGTGTATTCGCCGGGCTGCAGGTTGAGCACACGAAAGTAACCTTCATCGTCCGATGCCACCTGCTGCGTCGTACCGCGCGCCGTTGAGGTGACGGTGATGACGGCACCAGGGAGAACGCCTCCCTGCTGATCCTTGACGTAGCCTCGGATGGATCCGGTGCCAGTGTTCTGGCCGTAAGCAGGAAGGGCGACAAGAAGGCCCAGAAGCATGGAAGGAAGTAATCGAAACAGCATGGCGTACCTCACTGTGGGGAAAGCGGTCCAGGAGACGGTTCCTCTATCCAGGCCAGCGGAAACCAGGACGGCGTGTAGATGAGTCCGCCACCTCGTGGCGGGGGCGGCGCCGTTACCGTCGGCGCCAGCAACGCAGCAGCGACGATCGGCGATCGCGCAACCACTGGACCGTCTACCTCGGCAGACATGCGCACGGCGCGCGCCTGAAACGACCAGCGATCTCCAGGCCGGCGCAAGAGAAGGGTGTCGTTCGTCACGACGGATCCGAGGGCGGGGTCGGCGACATCGACGACTACGGTCGCTCCGCCAGGCGATGTCGTCAGCGAATCCACGACCAGTCGCCATCGGCCACTGGCCGGACGTGGCACGAAGACGCTCGGGCGCGGACGTGCCCCCATCGCGGTTCGCACCAGTCCACATGCTCCGGCCTTGCACTGGAACAGGTAAAGATCGGGGGCCAATCCGGCATCGGCCTTGAGTGTCGTTGTCAACCACTCTGCTCCGGCAGGAACCTGCAGATCGACAATATGCGCACCCATACCTTCGAGGGGGTGGACGGTGCGCAGCGCGAGGGCCGAGTTTCGCGCTGCGGCCTCGACCGCAGCGCCTGCATTTCGCACCTCGAACACGCCATCGGTTCCGGCCGACACGTCGATCCGGTGCAGGTCTGCCGAGAAGCTGATCGTCGTGCGGCCGGCCTCCGGCGTGGGAGACGTTCGATCGCGCTGTATCGCCGCGTCCCACAGCGTGACGAACCATGTGCCTGGCGACGGAGCGGGCACGACGTGATCGATCGTCGATTGTGAAGGGCCGAAGAACGGCTCCAGCTTGCGGTCCGGCGGGGCAACGTACATCCTGATCGGACTGGACGCGTCGGCGTGGAGGTTCAGCGCGGCCGTCCCTTCCGGAACACGAACCGGGATCGTCGCGATGCCGGGACGATCTATCTCAAGCCGAATCGCGGTACTTGCGCCCGGATCAGTCCCCGGAGTGAGTGGAACCACCACGGCGTGAAGGGACAGGTGCCAGGGCGTCAGGGTCGACGGATCTGCAATCGCCAGCACGGCGCTGTGGAGACCCGGATCCGTGGCGACGAGTTCGACCTCGATCGATACCTCCGTGTTCAATGGAAGTTCGACGGTGTCTGCCGTGCGGAACGGCGGGTGCTTCGTCCGCCAGTGCAGGGCGGCGACCACGACGCCCGACGGGCCACTGGTACGTCTCAACGTCACCGCAAATCGCTCGACATCGCCTTCGCGTACGAACGTCCCGGCAGTGACGCCGGATCGCCTCAACGACGACAGCGCGGTCCGCACATCGCCGCGGACCTCGATGCGTGGCGGCCGGCTGGTCGAGGACAGCAGCGTCCATGCAGCGTCCGCCCTGAGCAATCCGGCGCCGGCCGCGTGCGCAGGGAGATCCACCGCCCGCGCCGAAGCCGTGAGCGCCCAGCGAAGCTCGTCGACGGTCACGTTGATTCCGTGCTGGCGTGCGGCGCTGAGGAGCGACACCGCCACGCCAGCCGCCATCGGGGTCGCGCAGGACGTGCCGCCACACACGGCCCTGCCTGGCGGAAGGGCATAGAGGTCACGGCTTCGCCCTCCAGCCAGGAAGCCGGGATTCGGCGTCACGGCGTGAGTAGGCGCGACGAAATCCGGCTTCAGTCGTCCGGAACCTGCCGGACCAAACGACCCGGTACTACTGATGTTGTCGTGGGCGGGAACGCGGACGCCGGCAAACGTCAACCACGAGGCGCGGCTTTCGTAAGCCCCCACGGCAAACACGCGTGGACCAAGACCAACGTCGTTCAGTTGGACGGGCCCCGGAATATTGCTCGCCGGAGCGAATGCCGGTTTGCCGTAGCGTTCGACCAGGCGGTCCAGCATCGTCGCGATGACGCTGCCGCCATCGTCGAGCGCGTAGTCCATCGTGAGGAACACGTTCTGCTGGATCACGACCAGATCCACCCGTGGATCCCGGAACGCGCGAAGCGCCCCTTCGATCAGACCGTGCGCGGTGCTCCCATGCCAGTAGTTGATCAGCGTGGCTCCCGGAGCGATGCCCTCCGTCAGGCCGTCCTGAGAGCGCGCGGCGACCAGGGCGCCGGCGATCTCCGTGCCATGTGACGCCGCACCGAGGTTGATACTGATCGCCTCATGTGCCTCGTCGATCGTCACGGTGTAGCCAACAGTGTCTCGTTCGGCCGTGCTCCGGCGGTCCTCGCCGAGGACGCCGATCTCCCGCTGCATCCGGTACTCTCGAAGTGGCCGGTCGTCCGCGAGATTCCCGTTCTGGTTCGCGTCGACCCACACACGACCGTCGGCCGGATTCCAGGCAACCAGGAACTCGCGCGACGCCCCCTCCGGATTGCCGTCCCGGTTCAAGTCACCGCGCAAGTACGCGTTATCCGCGAATCTGGCTTCGGACAGCCGGCCGAGCCGCCATTCGCCGGAGCCGGGAAGCACCACGTCTTCGCCGTCGACGGAGACGATGCCGCTGTCTCCGGCGGAGAGACGGCGGCTCATGTCGATCCAGTAAGGATCCGTTCCATCGGTCGGGTCGGTGACGTTCGCCTGATCGATGACCTTCGGCACGGGGCTACCGCGGACGTCGAGCGCGTCGGCAAACGCCGGCAGGAGTAGATCGATGAAGCCGTCCAGCACCGCGACGGTGACTCCGCGGCCGTCGAATTCGGGATGTGCCTTCCGCAACGCGTCAATACCCAGATCGGCCTGGGGCCGGTATGGATGCTCCTGCAGCCAGCGGACATCGGCAGGCGTCTGCTCGTTTGCGAGTGGCGCGTCCTCCGGGACCTCAGAGGGGAGGAAGTTGTCGCCGACGACACTGAGAGCCGCGGCGACCACGCCAGGGTGCTGAACCAGTCGATCGACGCTTCGAGGAGGGATGTCGGCTCGGACATAGCCCACCTCGTCTTCCCGAATCCTCACTCGACCGCCGAGGTCGACCACCGCCGAAACGACTGCGGCCGCCTCCCCGCTGGCGGTTGCCATCACCACCGTCGCCCATGGCTGATCGTTGGCAATCGCACTGGCCAGGTGCGCGCGACTGTCCTTGAAGAGCTTCAGTCGCCCCGCGGGTTGGGGCTGTGGGGCACTCGCCTGACTACCAAGAAGGACCAGCAGCACGAACCACCTCGCGCTCGGTCTCGTCAACGCCGATCCTCGGTCTCGAGCGGCCACGGATTGTCGAACTCGCCGGCCTGACGTTCGATTGCCAGAAACACTCGGGAGACCTGGGAGGCTGGTGCCTCCCTGGCGGAGGCGGCCAACGCTTCGAGCCGGCGCACGGCAAGGCGTGCTTGCGCGACGGAATGGACGACCACGGCCGGCTCGACTGGAGATCCACTCTCGTCCATGGCGGCCGGGAACGCCAGCCGCGCCGACCGGGCATCACGGCCGATGGCCCGGGCGAGATCGCGAACCATCGACTGGTATGCAGCAGCCATGTCGAGCGAGAGCGGCATGCCTTCCCTCGGCAGGCGATCGAGAAGATCGACCAGAATCGAAATCCGTGTGCCGAGACGTTGGTGAGTCGCGAACAACGGGTCGACAGCGGACTGGATCTCGGGCGGATTTGTCGTTCGAACGGCGATCTCCGGCACAACAACGGATGCGGCGTATTGACGTGGGAGCGGCTGGAGCGTACCGGCCTCAACGAGCCCGGCCTCCGCCTCGAGCTCGAGCCGTCCCGAAGGGAGGCGAACGACGGTGGCTCGCCCGTCGGCGAGTAGGTTGAGCCGGTGAATGGCATGCAGGAGCGAGATCTCCATGTCGAGCGAAGCCGTCGGCTTGACGATGACGGGCGGCTTGGGCCGGGTTGCCACCCTGCGGGGAGGCTCCGGTGCTGCTTCGGACGGAACGAGTTCGGGATCGGGAGTGAAGACCCGCTCGGCTACGTCCGCCACGTCGACGCTGGTGTGCTCGGTTTCGAGCAACCGCACCTCGCGGACCGAACCGTCCAGCTGAATCGTCAGCCGCTGCTCGACCGGGTGCAGGTCGTCTGGCCGCAGGAAGAGCTGCACGCGGGACACCGTTCGTTCCGATTCGGGCCACTCGAACTCGAGCATCAGAAACGGGGATGCTTTCGAGACTCGCCCCGACCCGGCTCGGGGTCGGAGAGCGGCAACGGTCGCGACGGAAAGATCGAGGCGCCAGATCTCGCCCGACGAGACGATGGCTTCCGCCGAACCGAGTCTGGCATGCTCGGTTGGGGAGGCCCCCCGCCGGTAGATGTGGCCACCCGTCGGCCCCCGCCACTCTCCCGCTACCAGCTGATTGGTATCGTCGAAGGCGCGGCGAGCCACCAGACCTCGCCGGCCGTCACGCCAGACCTCGACACGTCGCCGCCCGACGAGTTCCCGCATCGGCAGCAGCCGTTCCTCGAGCACCAGCACGCGCTTGACGACCTCTGGTGTCATCTGCGCCTGATGCTCCCGACTCGTGGCTTGCTCGAGGAGGACTGCCGCGCTGAGTGGCTGTTCCCTGAGGAGCTGCCAGGCCAGTACCACCGACAACGAGAGCAGACAGGTCGCCGCCGCGACTGCGAAGCGAGGTCTTCGGCGGGCGTTGACTTCCGCGTGGATAGCAGCGGCGAGTCGGGTTGGCGCCCGATCGGGGGCGTCCATCCTGCGCAGGCTGTCCCGAAGCGCGTCGCGTCCCGCCAACTCTTCTCGGCACGCCGCACAACCGCCAAGGTGCCGGAGGACCCGGTGATTGGTTTCGACCAGCAGCTCGCCGGCGGCGTAGCTGTCGAGCAGCTCTCGAATCTCCTGGCAGTCGCGGCTCATCATCCCCGCTCTCCGCTGACGCGAGGCGGCGCCGACTCGTTCACTTTCGATATCACTAGTGCCCGAAGCCGTTTTCGGGCGCGATTGAGGCGCGACATGACGGTTCCAATCGGGATTTCCAGAATCGACGCGATCTCGCGATACGTGAAGCCTTCCACTTCGGCCAGCAACAGCAGCTCTCTGGCATCGGGAGGCAGGGCACCAAACGCATCCTGAACGAGCCGGCGATCGAACACACGCGGTAACGGGGGATCGTAAAGAAGCGCATGGTCCGGCAAATCGGCCATTTCGACGCGAGCCGTCTCGCGATTCGATCGGCGCCGTGCGTGGCTGTGAACGTGGTGGAAGATGCGATACAGCCAGGCGCGGCAGTTCGTGCCCGGCTCAAAACGCGCGAATGACGACCAGGCCTGAAGAAACGTCTCCTGGGTCAGATCCTCGGCAAGGGGCGGTTGGCGAGTCAGCCGACAGGCGTAGCGATAGATCTCGTCAAGGTGCTTGACGGCGACCTGCTCGAACTCCCGACGGCGCGACCGGTCCGGCCTCATCTCTGGCTGTCACCCTCCTACTGAGGTAATGCCAAAGATCACTCTTTCTATTCCGGTCCGGCGCGGGCCTGGCGCTCGCGGCCCGCGGTGTCACTCAGCTGAAACGTTGAGAAGGGAACGAGGCAGGCCCCGTCGCGTGCGGCCTAAAGGCCAACTCCCAAGACCCAGATCCCAAACCAGCCCTTGACCCCTGGTTCCTTCGCTTTTGGGTCTTGGCCTTTTGACCTTTGGCCTTTGGCCCTTGGCCCTTGGCCCTTGGCCCTTGGAAGTTGGCCCCTTGGCGTTCGTGCGCGTCAGCGCACCTCGAGACCCACCTGACAGGTCACGCCCGTGCCACCAAGACCGCAGTAGCCGTCGGGGTTCTTCGACAGGTACTGCTGGTGGTAGTCCTCGGCGTAGTAGAACTCCGGCGCGGGCAGGATCTCGGTGGTGATCTTTCCGTATCCCGCCGCCGTCAACTGCTCCTGGTAGGCGTCACGGGTCCGCTCCGCCGCTTCCTTCTGTTCGTCGTCGTAGTAGTAGATGCCCGAGCGATACTGCGTGCCCACATCCCCGCCCTGCCGCATCCCCTGCGTCGGATCGTGGCTTTCCCAGAAGACCCTCAGCAGGTCGTTGTAGGTGATCTGCTTCGGGTCGAACACCACGAGCACGGTCTCGGCGTGCCCGGTCATGCCGCTGCACACTTCGCGATACGTCGGATTCGGCGTGTGCCCCGCGGCATACCCCGAGGCGGTGGTGTAGACGCCCTTCTGCTGCCAGAACTTCTTCTCCGCGCCCCAGAAGCAGCCCAGCGCGAACAACGCCTTCTCCATGCCCTCTGGGAACGGCGCTTCGAGCCGCGCACCGGTTACATGGTGTGTTGCAGGCACAGGCATCCGCTCTGCACGGCCCGACAGGGCGTCGGCTTTTGAGGGGATGGTCATCGGCTTTCCAAACATGTCGACCTCACGATTCACCGGCGATCGAGAACAAGATCACCGCTCCGATCACAATAACAACAATCAGGAAGAAAACCTTCCACGGACTGTAGGGATAGTCTCCCGCGATCGTGCCCGAGTAGCCATTCACCAGCACCTGGTAGAGCTTGGCCCGGTAGGTGAACGACAGCACCCACACCGGGACGAGCACGTGCTTGAACGTCCGTCCCGAAAATCGGGGATCAATCTGGAGGTTGCGCTGCGTGTCCCCCGGCACCTGGGCGGACGCCATCAGCCGCAGCTGGCCGGTCATCTGCTCCTGTGAGCGCGCCGCGGCGTCGACGAGCACGACCTGGTAGTGCTCGACGACGAAGCCGGAGAGGAAGGCCGTGTCGTAGCCCTGGACCTCCTGCGTCGGAAACGGCTCGATCTTTCTCAACAGGTCCAGACGCAGCCCATGCGTGCCGGGGACCGGCTCGTCGTCGAAGAAGTGACGGACCTCGCCGGCTGCGGGCACCCAGCGCGTGTGCCTGACCTGCCGTGTCCGCCGGCGGCCCTGGTTATCCCGGTAGGTTTCGGTCGTGTAGTAGTAGTGGCCGGCTTCGGCCGTCCACGGACAGACGGCGTGCGCGTCGAACGTCCAGTAGGGGATGTACACGCCGTGAACGCGGTCGACCAGCGCCTTCGATCCGAGGTTGTTCGGCGCGAACCAGCGTCCGCGGAACCAGGCGCGCATCTGCTCGCGGACGCGGCCCTCGTCGACTTTGAAGGGCAGCACGCCCTGCGGACGGATCGGCGCCTTGATCTCGCTGTAATCGAGGAGCGCGGGCGAGCCGCAGAAGTCGCAATGCTGCCCGGTGCGGCTGATGTCGAACACCGACACCGCCTTGCAGCTCTGGCACTGGACGGTGCGCTTCTCGGTCAGCCAGCCGCGATCTTCAGTGGGAATCTCGCGGAGCGCCTTCACCAGATCGTGCTCGACGAGCGCGCCGGTATTCGGATCGACGACGAACGGGGCTTCGGTCCCGCAGAAGGAGCAGACGAGCATCCCCTTCGCGGGATTCCATTCCGCCTGCGCCCCGCACGCCGCGCAGGCATGCTTCTGTTCCGCAGTAAACGTCAACTGACTCCGCGCTCTCTGCCTTCTCTGCGCCCCTTTGTGTCAGCTCGCCAGGTATTCGTCGAGCGCCGATTTCTTGATCCGGTAAGACGAGCCGATCTTCTTCGCCGCCAGCTCGCCCGACTCGATGATCGCCATCACGTCCGACTCGGGCACGCCGAGCGCCTGCGCCACATCGGCCGGCGCGAGCAGGTCCGGCAGCACCACCGCGTTGGTCGTCGCCGTCTTCGCGGCGCCCGCCGGCATCCCCTGCTGCTGCATGATCTGCTGGGCGATCGACAGTCCCACGGCCAGTTCCGTCGCGACGCCGCCGGAGCTGCCCCCCTTCTCCATCCCCTGCGCCATCTGGAACTTCACGTAGTCGTTGAGGTTCCCGATGGCCGCCATGCTCGACCGCTTGTCGATCGCCTGCTCGACCTCGGGCGGAACCGAGACGTTCTCGATGATGAAGCTGCCCAGTTCGATGCCGTACTTCGCGCCGAGCACCGGATTGATGAGCGGCAGCAGCGCCTCGCCCAGCTCACCGTAGCGGCTGGCGACGTCGAACACGGGAATCTTCGAGGAGGCGAGGGCATCGGCGAAGACGCTGACGATCCGCGAGCGCATCGTGTCGGCGAACTCGTCCACGCGGAAATTGTGATCGGATCCGGCGACTTCCTTGAGGAACAGTTTCGGATCGCTGATGCGGAAATCATAGGTCCCGAACGCGCGCGAGCGGACGATGCCGAGGTCCTCGTCGCGCATCATGATCGGGTTGGCCGTGCCCCACTTGTTGCCGGTGAACAGGCGCGTGTTCAGGTAGTACACGTCCGCCTTGAACGGCGAGTTGAAGCCGTACTTCCAGGATTTCAACCGGGTGAGGATCGGGATGTTGTCGGTCGTGAGCGTGTGCTTGCCCGGACCGAACGTGTCGCCGAACTCGCCGAGGTACACGAACTGCACCTGCTGCGATTCGCGGACGATCAGCTGCGCCCCGTTCTTGATCGCCTTGTCATCGTCTGGAAACCGGAACGACAGGGTGTCGCGCGAGTCGTCGGTCCACTCGATGACCTCGATCAGTTCGCCCTTGAAGAAATCCATGATTCCCATGGCACGATTGTAGCCGCATGGATGCCCAATCGTTACGATGCCCGCAATGCGGCGCCGCGACCCGTTCCGGGGCGCAGCGCTGCCCCTACTGCCGCGCCCGTCTGGCGACGGTCAGCTGCCCGTCGTGTCTCGGGCTGATGTTCGCCGACGCCGAGTTCTGCGGATCCTGCGGTGCCAGGCGCGCCCGAGCGGCCGCAGGACCGTCGACGGCCCGGTGCCCGGCCTGCCGTGGAGAGATGCAATCGATCGGGGTGGGCGCGCTCACGCTGCTCGATTGCGCGTCGTGCGATGGGCTGTGGGTGGATGCGGAAACGTTCGAGCGGATCTGCGCGGACCGGGAGGCGCAGGCGGCGGTCCTGCACAGCGGGCCTTCGAGCCCGGCGGCCATCGAGACTCGCGTCAGTTATCGTCCGTGCGTCCGCTGCGGGACGATGATGAACCGCGTGAACTTCGCGCGGCTGTCGGGCACGATCGTGGACGTGTGCAAGGGGCACGGCACGTTCCTCGATCGCGGCGAGCTGCAGGCGATCGTGTCGTTCATCCAGGGCGGCGGCCTCGAACGCGCGCGGCAGCGGCAGATCGAGGACCTGCGCGAGCAGGAACGCCGGCTCAAGTACCAGGAATCGCGCCTCGCCAACACGCGCTACCAGGGAAGCATTGACCGCGGGCTCCATCTCAATACCGGGTACAGCCTGGGTCTGAGCTTCGACAGCCTGATCTCGCTCCTGCACGACAGCTGATTCGGTTTATCGCAGCGGTCCGCCAGGGGACCAGGACACCACGGCCGGGGTTCCCGGTTTGAGTACCCCGGTTCGGTTCCGCCCTCTGGCCCACCAGACGCGCATGCCACCAACGGCAAGGATCTATAGATTCGAGATCGTGCGGCGGACGGTCGTCGACGTGTAGCGCGCGTGCTACACTGAGTCGATGCGCCGCCAGATCACACAGCGTCAACTTCGGAACGAGAGCGGCCGGATCATGCGGGATGTGGACAAAGGGAAAACCTTTATCGTGACGCGGAACGGCGTACCTGTAGCCGAGCTGAGCCCACTCCGTCAGCGATTGTTCGTCTCCTCGGACGTGGTGCGTGCCGCGTTCGCCGGTTCGCCGCGCATCCGCCGCGCCCGCTTCCGGAAGGACGTCGACGCCTTCCTCGATCAGGACCCAACGCCTCGGGGTTGACCGTGCGTCGACCACGCGGACTCATCGACACATCCGTCGTCATCGACTTGCCTGACGTCGACGCTGAACGTCTGCCGGTCGAGATTGCGATCTGTGCGATCACGTTGGCGGAACTCGCGGCGGGCCCACACGCCACGAGCGATCCCGCAGAGCGAGCCAAACGCCAGGATCGTCTCCAACGAACGGAGGCAACCTTCGAACCGCTGCCCTTTGGGGCCGAGGCCGGCCGGGCCTACGGTCGAATCTACGCGGCGCTGATCGGGTCTGGACGCAAGGCCCGTGGCAGGCGCGCGGTTGATCTTCTCATCGCCGCCACGGCGCTTTCCGAAGGCTTGCCCTTGTATACGAGGAATCCTGACGACTTCGTTGGGCTGTCGGACCTTCTCGAGGTCATCGCCGTGTAGCGTGTCACGTTGTGTCGGGGTTGGCGACTGTCATCGATCACCGCCGACGGCCGTTCCACCTGTGGAGGATGCTGGCCCCACAGCCCGTGTACCCAACCAGAACGAACTCGCCCGATACCGACCGACGGTCCTCCGAGAAGACTCCGTTAATCGCCGCCGCGGTCACTCTGTCGTCGCTCATGCGGCCGAAGGCGAACCCCGGCTGATCGAACGGCGGCGGCCCGGGAGGCTCCAGTTTGCGGATCGGCACCGCCAGGTCTGTATACGTCAATCTGCCGGCGCAGGTGGGCGACACGTTGTACGTGAGGGTGAAAGAGGTGACCTCGTCGGCACTGGAGACGCTGAAGCGGATCGGGGTTCCATGCTGGGTAGTTCCCGTCCACTCGCCAACGTAGCCAGGGGGCAGGGGCGCCGGCCCGGTTGAGCGGTCGCATGCGACATGGGCAGAGATCGCGATGCTCGCCGCGATCGCAAGCCGACGAGATCCTCGCAGGCGCATCATGGATTTGCTCGAGCGATTCTAGAACGTGACAGCTGCGATTCGCTGTGGATGTTTCCTGCTCGGACTGCAGTCCGTCTCCCTGAAGTATCACGACCTGCGGAAGCACACTGGGTCCTGAAATAGGGCATGCCCTTCGACATGTACGGCGACGTGATCTTGACCCGCGACGTCACCAAGCGCGGGCTGCGTACTTTCGACATGACCGGCAACACGGTGGCGATAGTCACGCTACCGGCGAGTGCCCTTCGCCTACCTACGCCAGCTGATCGTCCTGCCGTGCGCGTCCTCAGCGCCTGAATCGTCCCGACGATTCGTCGATCTCTACGAACCGTAACGATGTAAAGTCGACAGTAAAATCCCCCCATGACCAAGATCGAGGTTCTCGACCTGCTGAAGCAGAACCAGGACCCGCGTGGTGTGACGAACTGGAAGCAGATGGGCGACCGTACAGGCGGGCTGACCAGTTTCGGCATCGGTCTCACCCGGCTCCGTACGATCGCGAAGCAGGTTGGGCGCGACCACGATCTCGCACTCGAGCTGTGGAACGAACCCAACCATGACGCCAAGGTCATCGGCTTGCTCATCGATGACCCCAGGCAACTCACACGGGACCAGGTCGAAAAGCAGGTCGACGGCGCGGGGCCGGGGATGCTCAGCCACGTGCTCAGTTCGTGCGATGCGACGCTCCCCAAGTCTACTCTCGCGTTCGAGATCGCGAAGGACTGGATGGCGAGTCAAGATCCTGTGCGACGCGGCTGCGGTTACGGACTCGTCTACGAGCTGGCCAAAGATAAGAAGGACACGCGCCTCACCGACGACTTCTTTCTCCGCTGCATCGAGAAGATCGGCAACACGATCGCGAAGGAGGAGAAGCGGGTGCGCGTCGGGATGGGCGGCGCGCTCATCAGCATCGGCAAGCGGAACAAGAAGCTGAACGCCGCGGCGATCAAGGTCGCCAAAGCGATCGGTCCGATCGACTTCAGCGATGGCGACAAGAAGTGCGAGCCGATGGACGTGCTCAAACACCTGACCAGCGACTACCTGCGGAACAAGCTCGGCACATAGCCCTCTGGCATAGTTACAGGGAGACACCATGCGCCTCGACGATCAACGAAGATCCGAGAACTTTGAAGATCGCGGAAGCGGGCGGGCCCGCGGGGGCGGCGGCGTTCCCCTCTACGCGCTCACCGGACTGGTGAGGATCCTTGGATTCAAGGGCACCGTGATCGCGGCCGCGGTGGTCATCGTCGGGTTCCTGTTCATGCCCGCGGCGATCAAGGAGCAGATCCTCGGCGCCTTGACCGGGGGCGGCGAGGTAACGTCGGCACCAGGTGCAGCCAGCGTGTGCGGAGCATCGCAGGCGAACGCCGAGGCCTGCGATTTCTCGCGCGCCGTACTCGGGTCGACCGAAGACGTGTGGACGCCGATCTTCGCACGCGGCGCTCTGCCGACCTACGGCGCTTCTTCGGGCGGGTATCAACATCCGACGCTCGTCGTGTTTGCCAATGCCGTCTCCACTGACGGGTGCGGCAACGCCACCTCCGCCGTCGGCCCGTTCTACTGTCCGGCGGATCGGAACCTCTATATCGATCCGAGCTTCTATGACGTGATGGAGAGGCGTCTACGCGCGCCCGGCGATTTCGCGCAGGCGTACGTGATCGCGCACGAAGTCGGTCACCACGTGCAGAACCTGATCGGCGCCACCAGGGTGCAACACAGAGGTGAGACGTCGAACCAGACCTCGGTGCGCGTCGAGCTTCAGGCCGACTGCCTCGCCGGCGTCTGGGGTCATTCGGCGCGGGCGGCGCTCCAGATTACGGACGAGGACCTCGGCGAAGCGCTCAACGCCGCGCACGCGATCGGCGACGACACGCTCGGTCACGCTGATGCGCGGCAATTCACGCACGGCTCGAGCGAGCAGCGGAAGCGATGGTTCCGCCGCGGGTTCGAGAGCGGCGATGCGCGTCAGTGCGACACGTTTGCCGTGCAGAACTATCGCGAGCTCTGACCCTCGACATATCAAGCTCGAGGCTCGTGCGGTTCTCGACGGACGCAGAGACGACGGTTCAATGACCGCAGCGCCTCGAGCGCGAAGGCGAGATCGTCGTCCCCGCGCGGGCGCAGCGCTCACTTCCGAAACAATGCCAGAAAATTCGTCGAAGCCGGCTCTCCTGGCGGCCACCCTTCGATCGTTCGAACATGTTCGAGCCCGGCCGCCTTCATCTCCTGGATCACCGTCTGAACCGGAACTCCTGTGGGGCCGCGATTGACGACGGTGCCGGTGGGCAGGGGCGGCGTCCCTGTGGGAATGAAGCTGATGATAGCCAGGCGGCCCCCAGGCTTGAGCGCGGTGGCAAGGCTGCGGTTGAAGGCGGCAGGCTCCGTGATCTGGTGATAGACGCGTCTGAGAAAGATGGCGTCGCAACAGGCGGTGGGCAGATTCGTCGAGGCGGCCGCGCCTTCCATCACGGTCACATTCGTCAGGCCCTCGCGTCGGGCGTAATCCCGGGTTTCCCGACGGCGCGGTTCGTCGATCTCAGTGGCGATCACGCGGCCGTCGCCAAGCCAGCGCGCGAGCGGCACCGTCATGAAGCCGATGCCCGCGCCGACGTCGGCGACGATCATCCCGGGCTTCAACTCGAGAGCCTGGATCAGGTGCGGCGCCTCACGTTCCGCACGGGCGCGCCCTTCCAGGACGAACTGTTTCGGGACAGGGTTCTGCGCCTGCACGAGCGCGGCGATGAGTGCCAGCAGCGCCACCACCATCAGGAACGATCGGGGCATGAACGTTAGACGCGGGTGGGTTGACGTCGGTTGGCGGCGACGGCCGACGGGAGACAGCGCGTCCCGAATCGGCCGACTTGCATGGCATGGCGGTCGGCGCTCGCCATTTATGACGCGTGCTCGATCAGCTCTGTGGATCTCTTGCGACCGCTGCGGCAGCGGCTGTCTCGCGCGCGACTATCGCTTGTGGGGTAGGCTATCGATCTCCCTGTGTCCGAGCTTCCCCGATCGCTTACCCGTCTGAACGCCATCGCCATGGTCGCCGGCACGATCATCGGCGCCTCGATCTTCGTCCAGCCGTCCGAGATCGCGCGGCATCTCGAGAGCCCCGCGGCCATCATGCTGGCCTGGGCGGCGTGCGGCGTGCTGACGCTCTTCGGCGCCTTCATCTGCGCGGAACTGGCATCCGCGTTTCCGCAGACCGGCGGCGTGTACGTCTTTCTGCGGGAGGCCTTCTCGCCGCTGGCGGGGTTCCTCTGGGGCTGGGCGATGTTCTGGAGCGTGCACTCGGGCATCATCGCGGCGATCGCGGTCGTGTTCGCACGCTATGCGGTGGTGCTGCTGCCGGACGGCGCACAGGGGGACCTGTCGATCCGCCTCGCGGCCGTGACCGTGATCCTCGCGCTGTCGGCGGTCAACTACGTTGGCGTCCGCGCGGGCGGACGGCTCCAGACGACGCTGACGGTCGTGAAGGTCGCCGCCATCCTCATGCTCGTCATCGCGGGACTCTTCGTGGGTGGCACGCCGGTGCCCGTCGACCAGGCGACCACCGGGACCGGCATGACCCCGTTCGTGCTCGCGATCGTCGCGGGCCTCTTCGCCTTCGGCGGCTGGCACATGGTGACCTATACGGCGGGCGAGACGATGATGCCGGCCAGGACCATCCCGGTCGCGCTGGTGGTCGGCGTGCTGGTCGTGACCGCGTGCTACATCTCGCTCAACCTGGTGTATCTGAGCCTACTGCCGCTCGAGGCCGTCCGCTCGTCGAACCGGATCGCGGCCGACGCCGCCGACGTCATCTTCGGCCGCGGCGGGGCGGAGCTGTTGTCGGTGCTCGTGCTGCTCTCGGCAGTGGGATCACTGACCGGGATCATCCTCACCGGTCCCCGCATGTATTACTCGATGGCGCAGGACGGCCTCGCGCCGCGGGCGTTGCGATACGTGCATCCCAGGTTTGGAACGCCGTCGCACGCGATCCTCGCGCAGGCCGCCTGGGCCAGCCTCCTCGCCGGCACCGGCGCCTATCGCGAACTCTTCACCCGCGTCGTCTACACCGAATGGCTGTTCTTCGCGCTGATGGCCGCGGGGCTGTTCGTGCTGAGGCGCCGGCCAGACTATCGGCCGCTGTATCGCACGTGGGGCTATCCCGCCGTCCCTCTCGTCTTCGTCGCGGCCTCGCTCTTCATTGTCGTCCATCAGTTCACGATCGATCCTGTCGAAGCCGCCATCGGCCTCGGTCTCGTGGCAATCGGCGCGCCCGTCTACTACTATCTCCGGCATGCGCATCATCGACTTTCATAACCACTACTATCCACCCGAGTACGTCCGCGCGCTCGAATCGTCCGAGTCGTCCGTGCGCGTCACCTACGACGCCGACGGCAATCCTTGCGTGCACTACCCTGGGGACTACAACATCCTCGTGCCCGGGCATCGCGACATCGACTACCGCGAGCGGGTGCTGATCGAGCATGGCGTCGACACGCAGGTGCTGACCTTCACGACGCCGGGCGTGCACGTCGAAGCGCCCGCCACGGCCGTGCGCCTGGCGCGACAGGTCAACGACGCATTCGCACGGGTGGTGCGCGAGAAGAAGGGCCGGTTCACGAGCCTGGCGACCCTGCCGCTCAACGATCCGGCGGAATCGGTCAAAGAACTCGAGCGCGCGATGAAGGACCTGGGGATGCCCGGAGCGATGGTCTTCAGCAACGTGAACCACGTCGCTCTTGCCGATCCGGTGTACGAGCCGCTCTGGAAAAAGGCCGACGAACTGGGCGCGGTGATCTACATCCATCCGACCGATCCGGCCGGCGTCGAGGCGATGCTCGACTACTGGCTCATGCCG
Source organism: Vicinamibacterales bacterium (assembly GCA_036401215.1). Lineage (GTDB taxonomy): Bacteria > Acidobacteriota > Vicinamibacteria > Vicinamibacterales > 2-12-FULL-66-21 > JACDCA01. The sequence goes on from DASWVN010000180.1 coordinate 23,160, forward strand.
CTCGTGGGCTTTCTGATGGACACGACGCTCGCCGCGGCGAGGCTGGTGTTCAGCGGCGTGGTCGCGCGATATCCGCGGATCCGCTGGGTGCTCACGCACATGGGCGGCGCCACCCCTTATCTGGCGGAGCGCTACGACCGCGGTTACCGCGCATTCAGCGAGTGCCGTCAGCACATCGATCAGCCGCCGAGCGAGTATCTGAAAACCTTCTACTACGACACGGTGAACTTCAACCCGGATGCGGTGAAGTTCGCGATCAGCTTCGCCGGCGTGGACCGGATCCTCGCCGGGAGCGATTACCCGCACCAGATCGGCAGCATCCCGCTGATGCTCGAGACCGTGCGGGCGCTGGATCTCGACGAGGCCTCGAAGGCGAAGATCCTCGGCGGCAACGCCGCGGCGCTGCTGGGGCTCTGATCCCTACTGTCAGCTGGTCATCGTCCCTCGTAGACGATGACCAGATGCGGTCGCATCGCTCCACTTGTCATCACCGTTCTACAGGTACGCCCGTCAGGGCGAGGATTGCCCGGATGACGTCCTCTCGCTGCGTGACGAGCAGCACGGTGGTGCCGGCATCGACGACCGACGAGCCGCGCGGCGCTTCGACGCCGCCCCCTTCGCGATAGAGCGCTGCGAAGACGGCCGATTTCGGAAAGTCGGGACGCGCGGCAAGCTCCATCACGGTACGGCCGGCGGCAGCGCTGCCGGCCGGAATCGTCAACTCGAACGCGATCGCCGCGCCGTCGCCGATCAGCATCGCGTGGCGGATCGCATCGTGTTCGATCGCCGTGCTGATCGCGCCGGTGATCAAATCGGTCTCCGAGAGCACCCGGTCGATGCCGGCATTCGCATAGACCGCGCGGTACGCGTTGTCGCGCATGCGCACCATCACCCGTTCGACGCCGGCGGCGCGGGCCAGGAGCGAGACCGCCAGGTTGTCGGCATCGCGGCGCAGCATCGCCACCACGATATCCATCTGCCCGATCGCCGCATCGTCGAGCACTTCGGCGGTCGTCGCATCCCCGGCGATCACGACCAGGCCGAACTGCTCGGCGGCGCGGCGAAGGAGCGCCGTGTCGGTGTCGACGAGGGTGACGGCGTGGCCGATGCGCGACAGATGCGTGGCGACCTCGAGGCCGGCCCGTCCGGCCCCCACGATCAGGATCTTCATTGTCCAGGCTCCGTTGAGTGCTCGCCCGAGGTGACCTCGAGAAACCGCTTGTCGATGGCGGCCACGTGTTCGCCGGCCGTCCGGTCTGAAATGAGGCCGCGCCGCGAGGCGTCGAGAATGGCCGCCTTCTGCGCGGTCAGGACCGCCGGCAGCACGGCATCCCCATGGGAGTGCGCCGCGGCGGTCCGCAGCGTGCGCTCGGCCTCGATGATGTCGCGCTGGAAGGCCGCGCGGCGCTCGGCATGCTCGTGGCGGGAGATCAGACCCGACGCGAGCAACTGGTCGAGTTCGAGCTGCGCGCGACGCGCGCTGATCAGGATCGCGCGGCTTTCATCGACCTCGCGAGATTCGGCCTGCCCTGCCACGCCGAGCCAGGTCAGGAACCGGCGAAAAGGCAGTGCCTGCGTGAGGAGCGTCACCAGGGTGACGCCGAAGACGATGGCGATAAGCCGGTCGCGATAGGGGATGCCCTGCGGCAGGGCGAGCACGGCCGCCATCGACAGCGCGCCTTTCACGTTGCCAAAGACCATCACGTGCTGCCACCGCCAGGGGACGCCCTCGCCGGAAAGATGCAGCGCGCCGAAGCAGAGATACACGGCCACCGCGCGACCCAGATGCAGCGCGATCACCGCCAGAAGAATCGGCCAGGCTTCGCGGATGAGCATGTCTCCGCTCAGCTGAATGCCGACCAGCAGGAACAACCACACGTTGATGACGAAGGCGGCGACTTCCCAGAAGCCCTGCAGCGCCAGGACGCGAGACGGCTCCAGCCGCGCACGCATCTCGTGCCCCACCAGCACGCCCGCCACCACCACGGCGATCACCGCGGATCCGTGCAGGTGCTCGGTGAGAAGAGACGTCGCGAAGACCGCCACGAGCGAGGCGAGGATGGCGGTCAGGTCGTCGGGCGCGTGGCGCAGCACGAAGGCGCCCACGGTCCCTCCCACGGCGCCGAGCAGCAGGCCCGCCACGATCGCGACGAGCAACATCCGTCCAATGGCCGCCGGCTCCGCATAGCCCTGCATGACGACGGTCGCGCAGACGCTGACGAGGACGAGGGCGGTGCCGTCGTTGAACAGGCTCTCCCCCTCCATGATCGCGGCGAGCTTGTGCGGCACGTGGACGCTGCGAAAGGCCAGCAGCACGCTCACCGTGTCGGTGATGGCGAGCACCGCGCCGAGCAGGAGCGCCACCGCGAACGGCAGGCCGATCTCCCAGGAGGCAATCGTCGCCGTCGCCAGGAGCGAGATGGCGACGCCCGGCACCGCGAGCGCCAGGATCGGCCGCGCCGCGCGCTTCATGCTGACGTCGTCGGCCGACAGCGCCCCCTGAAAGACGAGGATCGGCAGAAAGAGCAGCAGCACGACGTGGGGATCCATCGTCGTGCGCGGCAGCACGTCCATCAGGACGAGCAGCAGGCCGACCACCACGAGCGCGACGTTGTAGGGGGCGTTGATGCGTTTGGCGAGGATCGCGACACCGGACCCGATCGCCAGCACGACGAGAAGCTGTTCGAGGTACTCGAGCATGGAATGGCCGGAAGACGAAGTATTTTCTACTGAATCGGCCCGCCGGTCACGACCGATCGATGCGGCCCCGAGCCTTCGCCTTGGCACGGGTCAGCGGGGACAGGGCTGGTTTGCGCGGTGGCTCCTCCGCCGGGGCTGCGGCAGCCGCTGGTTCGGCGTTGGCCGGCCGGGTGGCGGCGACCACAGGCTCGGACGACGGTACGGGCCTGCGGCGACGCGGCCACGCGAGCCGCGGCAGCTGGACGGACCGCAACCAGGCCTGCGCCGCGTTGAACCAGAGCAGCCGCCGGCCTGCGACTTCGATGAGGTGCAGCAGCAGCAGCGCGAGCGCGAGCGGCAGAACGAGATCGCGCACCTGCCGGCCCGCAAGCCCCCGCGGGTCGAAGACATTGTTCCACGTCGTCCGCTCCATGCCGCCCGTCACCCGCGCGATCTCGCGCAGGGTCTTCTCCCCTGCCGCGGAATCGTGCCGCGGCTCGAACTCAGGCGAATACGGAAGGCTCAGCGGCGCGAGCGACAGGATGTCGCCGTTCCCGAGCTGAACCGCGCCGAGATACATGCCAGCGGAGTGGACCGGGAACCGCGCTTCGAGCGTATCCTCGTCAACCCACGCCATCGGAAGTTTCATCGGCTCGGCGCTGGAAGAACCCGGAACGATGATCGTTGCGGTCGCCGCGCGGACGTCGTTCCCGCTCTTCGGCCGATCCGGATTCAGCTCCACGCGGACGATCCCCTGCCCGCCCTGGCGCTCGATTCGCGCGAAGGTGTCGGTTGGCGGATCGCCGCCGAGGAGCCACCGTCCCAATCCGATCGCGAACCCCTGGAAGTCACGCCAGGCGTTCAGGCGGGCCGAGTACTCCCCGTCCACTTCCGTCGTCAGCGCAGCCACACGGCCGAGACCTCGATGCCAGAACGCCAGCACGGGCGCCTTGTATTCGTCGGTCGTGACGACGCCCATGGTCGCGCCCGGCCGGAGATACGTGAGGTTGTAGCCATCCACGGTCGGGAATGGAGAGGATGGCGGGTCACCGAGCAGAACCATGTCGCCCAGCGCACGCGCGGCAGTCGGCTCGGTCACGAAGCTGGATCGCGCAACCGTGATCGCCTCCTGCGCGAAGAGACGCGGCAGCTCCTCCGCACTTTCGGTGAAGTGGATGCGTCCGCCCCCGCGCGCGGCAATGTCCTTCAGGAACGCCGCATCGGCGTCCGACTCGCTCCCGAGGCCGATGACGCTGACCGTGATGCCGATCGGTGTCAGCGTCGAGAGCAACCGCTGGTACTCGCCCGGCTCCTCGGCGTCGGCCGCATCCGCGAAGAGGACGATGTGACGCGTCCCCTTGTCGGACTCCTGCACCATCGTCGCCGCGGTGACGAGCGCCGTGTAGGTGAAGATGCCGCCACCCATCGACTGGATCCGGCGGACCTCGTCGCAGATCTGGTCCTTGTTCTCCGCGGACATCAACGGCGTGACCACGTGCGGCGCGCTGTCGACCGCGATGACGCCGACCTCGTCGAACGGTCCGAGCGTCTCGATCGCGGCGCAGGTCCCGAGGTTCGCCAGATCCATCTTGGTGCGGCCGTCGGCCGCCGCCATCGCCATGCTGCCGGAACGGTCGAGCACGACCGCCATCGCGAGCGAGAGCTTGCGGTGCTCGTTCTTGATCTCCATCGACACCGGGAGGTACGGATCCAGTGCTGACTTGAAGTATCCGCCGACACCGAAGGATGCACCGCCGCCGGTGAGCAGCAGTCCGCCGCCCAGATCGTTGGTGAAGCGCACCAGGGCGGACAACGCTTCCGGACCCGCATCGCTCGCGGGCACGTTCTCGAGAATCACCGCGCGGTACGCCAACAGCCCGGCAACGTCACGAGGCAGCGCCGACGGTGCGATGGTGTGGACGTTCAACTTTCCGGCAGCGAGGGCACGGCTCAAATTGCTGGGGCGTCCACTCGAGTTGACCAGGAGAATCGTCGCCGGCGCTTCCACTCGCACGGCCCCGTCACCGACGTTGTTCTCCGGGACACGATCGTCCTTCGCCGTCAGCTCGAGACGATAGCGCGCGACACCAGGGCGGTCGACGAGGTCACGGAAGGTGATCTGCGTCGCGCCAGGCTCGAAGGTGCTCGACGTTCGAGAGATCTCCACGTCGTCGCGGAAGAGGATCACGTCGGACGTGACAGTGCGATCGGTTCGCACCGTCGCCGTGAACTGGAACGGCTCGCGTTCGTCGAGGACACCGGGAAGATCGAGTGACTCGACCGCGATGTCTGCCGCTTCCCCCCGGCGGAACATGCGGAAGTCGATCGGTAAACCTCGAACGGCGGCCTCGTGCGCCGCGGCATCGACGGGGGCGCCGTTGGCCTCGCCGTCGGAGAGCACGACGATGCGTCCCGGCCGTCCGCGCGGGACCAGACTTGCCGCAAGCGAAATCGCGCTGCCCAGGTCGCTGGCGTCGCCATCGACCTGCTGGACGAAAGCGGCAGCTTCACCGAACTCCTCGGGCAGACGCTCGATACGGGCATCGCGTCCGTAGGTCACGATCCCGACGCGATCTCCTTCTGACCGTTGCTGCTCCAGCAGGCTGACGATCTCGAGCAGCCTGGCCCGGCTCTCGCCAGGCATCGAGCGCGACAGATCGGCAATGACAACGACGTCGATCCCCTTCCCACCCAGCGGCGCGAATGGAACCGCCGCGAGCAGGACGACGACCGCGAGGATCGCCACCCGGACGCCGCCGCCGAACGCCGCGGATCGCGCCCGCCAGAAGTACAGGAACAGCAGCGGGATGATGAGGATGAGCAGCTCGGGGAAGAGGAACGACAGCCGCGTCATGCCCGTCCCGTCCATGCGGGGAGAAGACACCAGTTGGAGAGGATCGCGGTCGCGGCGACTGCAAGAAGGATCCAGAACAGCGGGTCCGACGCAGGACCGGATTCGGCCCGCAAACCCGCAACATCGACGAGCGCGCCGGCCTCGGCGGTCTTCTGATTGCGCAGATCGGGTTCCGACTCGTCGAGAAAATTCACGCCCAGTTCGTACAGCACGCTCTGGTCGTCGAGGCCTTCCCCACCTTCGAGGATCTGGAGAAGCCCGCCGGGAGACGGCGCGATGAACTCGACCGTCCGCCCAGGCGGCAGGTCCCGTTCCACGGAACCTATTCGGTAGCGCACCGTGCCCTTCGGTTCACGATCAAGGTGAACACGCACCCACTCCCCAACGCGATAGTTCCATCGCTCGGGTCCCGGCAGCGCGGCCCGCCGCATCTCGACGACGTTCGAGATGAGGATCGGCCAGTCGGGCGAACGAATCAGGTTCGTGCGATCGAGGTCCAGGTTGAACAGGATCGTGGGATCGGCGCTCGCGTTCGCCGTCGACGACATCCCGATGAGCGGATGGTTTCCGGCGGATGCGACAGGGCGCATCGCGGCGGCGTCTGCAAGTGGCGCGGCGCCCGTCCAGACGACGCCATCGAAGGTCGCGCCGAGGAGCAACGGGTGACGTTTCTCGAGGACGAACGGCCCGGCGAAGTCCACCGATTCACCTGATGCGACCCACGCCGCCGGCGCCTTTCCGAACCCGACCCGCCATCGTCCCGGTGTCGATGACAGCGTGAGATCGGCGGCGTCCACGAACGCGACGTGCCCTGCGTCCGCGCGCGTGACACCGGACACGGCGTCGAGCGCCTTCTCGAGCGCCTGCCATCCGCGCCCTTCCGGCAGGTGGTTCTCGACGCCCACGACCCGCGGCCTCGGCTCAGCGAGAACCACCTCGTTGTCGCGCGCGAGCGCGTCGGCTGATACTGCGACCCGCACGGGCGGAAGCCCGGGCGGCAGCGGCAGCGTCAGCGAAGACGTCCCTGCGGGAAGCTCGACATCTCTCGTGAGAACCGCCTTCTCACCGGCGGAGACGGTGACCTGGCGCCGTGCCACAGAATCCGAATGGTTGACGATGGTGAGCGATACGGTTCCACGTCCGTCGTCCGGCGACAGCGTCCGCTGAGCGGCCGTGATCCCCGCGTTCGCGAGCGGCTGCCCCACGGAAACCCACAGACCGTTGTCGAACGCGGCGTCCGGCGCTACGTCGCTCAGGACCATCAGCATGCCGGTATTGCCGGCAAGTTCACGAGCGAGACGCATCCCCATCGCGAGCGAATGGTGCGGCGAGTCCGGCGTCCACGCATCGAGCGCCGTGCGCGCTTCCGCCGCGAGTGCCGCGGGGCCGGCGAGCACGGACGGACGATCGCCGCTCTGCACGAGCGTGACGCGCGCGCGGTTCCCCAACGCCTCGAGTTCGGCGAGCACGCGTCGTGCGGCGCGATCCCGCGCGCTCTCGCCGGCCGCGTTCACGGCCGCCATCGACGCCGAATCGTCGAGCAGGACGACGAGGTGCTGACTGACAGACGATGGGGTGATGCGGGCGCCGGCCAGGATGAGCGCGAGAGCCAGAGCCGCCAGGCACTCGAGGAGCAGACTGGCGGAAATCGGGAGCTTGCTGATGCGGCCGCCGCCTTCGGGCCGCTGTCGAACGTCCTGCCACAGGAAGAGCCCGGCGACCGGACGCCGCGGGAAACGCCGGCGGAACAGGTGGATCGCCACGATCGCCGGGATCGCCAGCAGCGCCAGCAGCCCCAGCGGAGTCGTGAAGATCATGCGGCCTCCAGCACGCCGGCAGCCGCCAGTTCACGAGCAACCTGCCGAATCGGCGTGCCGGCCACGACGTGGACGAACCGCGCGCCCGCCCGCCGCGCCGCGTGCGCCAGTTCGAGCCGCATGCGGTTGAACCTCGCCCGGTAGCCCTCCACCGCGGCAGCGTCGATGACCAGATCGATCTCGCCGCCCCCTTCGACATCAACGAGACGCCGGCCCCCTTCGACCGTCGGCTCCGCCTCGTCCTTCAGCGAGATCTGCACCAGTGAGAGCGACGCGCCATCACGCGCCAGCCGTGTCACGAGGCCTTGCGCGTCATGTGGAAAGAGGAAGTCGCTGACGACGACGCGCAGGGACCGGCGGCGCAGGGGCAGATGCATCCCTTCGAGCGCCGACTGGTTCGTCTCGCACACCAGGAGGCGTTCGATCTCCTCAGGTGCGACAAGCGGTTCCGGCGCACGCGATGACGAGACGATCGTTCGTGCGTCGCCCACCGTCGAGGCGCTCGCGCACGCGAGCAACCCCGCGAGTTCGCCGTAGGCGCGGAGCTTGACCTCGGTGACCGCCATCGAGCGGCTGGTGTCGAGGACGAGGTCGACGCGAGGCGCGACCTCCTCGCGATACAACCGGACGGCGAGCGATTCGGACCGTGCGTAGGCCGCCCAGTCGACATGGCGAAGATCATCGCCAATCGTGTATGGACGATAGTCCTGGAATTCGAGAGAGCTGCCCGTTCCTGAACCGAGCCGCTCGCCAATGCGGCCGGCGATCGGTGTGCGGGGCATCGCGAGACGGAACGCTGCCGCGGCCCGCACGGCCGCCCAATCAATAGAGCGCGTTCGCACTGCCCGCCTCCTCCGCCGCGGGCGTGGTGCCGAGCGGGCTCACCGAGACCGGTCCCTGCGTGACCCGCATGCCGTGATAGATCAGGATGACGTAGGCGATCAGCCCCGCCACACCGAGCGCGAACGGAATGGTGAACCATTCCGCAACCTCCACCACCCGCCAGTTGGCCATGGTCCGGAACGGATTGACCACGTGCCGCGCGCCGTACGACAGGTCGAGAACATCGGGCTGAACGAAGACGTAGTGCACCAGATCGGGCAGCACCGTCGAGGCGAAGGCGAGCATGAGAATCGAGAGCCGTACGCGCAGCGCCCCCTCTCGCTCGGGCTCCACGACACGCCACGCCAGTGCGGGGACACCGGTGAAGAAGCAGATGTATCCGCACATCGTGACCAGCTGCCGCAGGGCCTGCCATGATGCGTCGAGCACCCACGCCGTGAGAAAGAGAAGCCCCATCTGCGCGAGCACGTATGTGGCCCCTCTCCCGCCGCCCGGCATGAACAACGCGGCAAGCCAGCTCCAACCCTTCGTCCGGCCAAGTTGCTGAAGGACGCGGCGCGGCACGACCAGGTCCTCGCTGACCGTGAAGATCGCGACCAGGGTCAGGTGGAGCCCGCCCAGGATGACCAGCCCTTCCACGGCGTTCGACTTGAGGTTCGGAGTCTCATTGATGAACGTCAGCATCCACCCGATGATCAGGAGGAACTGCACGAAGAAACCCGCCCGCAGCCTCGTGACCCGGTTCTCGGTCGGCAGTGTGAGCCGGTTCTCGGCGAGCAGTACCAGGTTGATCATGGTGACGACACAGATCGATCCCATGACCGCGAGCACCCACCAGGGGGCCGTTCCGGGCGACAGCGGGCCTGGCGTTCCCCCGAAGCGAATGACCCCGACGGCGCTGCGAACCAGCAGGAACAGCAGGAACAGCGCCAGCCCGAACGCCCCGAAGACGATTCCCGACATCGCACGAGACTTGAAGAGCGTGGACAGGAAGAGGCACAGTGCGCTCCCCCATAGCGACCACATGAACACGATCAGCAGCCAGACCAGGATCGTGAGAAAGTCGATCCCGCCGAGCAGGAAGCTCGTGGCAATGAACGGCGCGATGGCGGCAAACAGCGTCAGGAGCTTGACCCCCTGGGCCAGCAACTTGCCAATGATGACGCGGCGTGGAGAGAGCGCCGTCAGCGTGACCAGGTCGAGTGTCTGCTCCATCCGTTCGTTGCGCAGCGCGCTGAACGCGCCGAGCGGAACGACCCCGATCCCCAGTACGGCCAGGCCGAACATCAGCGCGGTGAACGTCCATCGCCCCGCCGTGCCGTTGCCCGCCAGCGCATCCGCCGCCCCGAAGAACGCAACCCCCAGCCCAACGACGAGGCTCGCACCGAAGGCGTAGTTGAATTCGCGTCCGCGGACGATCTGCCGGACCTCCTTCACGACGATCGGGCTGAGCAGGTCGCTTTTGTCCTCGAGCCAGGCGAGGAGCGGTCGTGCGCGGCTCATTGCACACGCCCTTTGGTGATCTCGATGAACAGGTCCTCGAGGCCGGCGCTGTGCGCACTGAACTCGAGGACCGGGAATCCCGACGCGACCAGACGGCTGACGAGCGCCACCTGCTCGTCGTCTCCACCGGCGAACTCGAACTGGATGCGCGGTCCGGCTTCGTGTACGTTCATCACACCCGGCTGTTCGAGGAGAAAACGTTCGATCGACTCGTCCTTTGCCGCGAGGCGGACCGACAGGGTCTTCCGGCTGCGGACGCGTTGCAGGATCTCCTGCACGGTGCCCGACGCCAGGATCTTTCCCTTCTCGATCACCGTGACCACGTCGCACATCTCGGCCAGCTCGGTGAGGATGTGCGAACTGAGGAGGATCGTCTTGCCGTCGGCGGCAAGCTCCCGGATCAGCGTGCGAAATTCGATCCTCGCCCGCGGATCGAGATTGGCGGCCGGTTCGTCGAGGATCAGCACCTCGGGATCGTGAATGAGCGCGCGCCCCAGCGCGATCCGCTGCTGAAGGCCTTTCGACAGGCCGTCGATGTTCCGTTCGCGCAGGTCGCCGATCCCCATGAACTCGACGATGTTCTCGACCGCCTTGCGCCGCGTCTCGCCGCGAAGGTCGTGCGCACGGGCGAAGAAGTCGAGATACTCGGCGACGGTGGTGTTGGCGTATACGCCGGCGTAGTCGGGCATGAAGCCGGTGAGCCGGCGCACCTTCTCCGGCTCGTCGACGACGGAGTAGCCGCCGATCCGCGCATCGCCACCCTGCGGCGTATCGAGCGTCGCCAGGATGCGCATCGTCGTGGTCTTGCCGGCACCGTTCGGCCCGATGAACGCGAGCACCTTGCCCTGATCCACGCTGAACGAGACGTCGTCGACTGCGTAGACGCCGTCGAAGTGACGCACGAGCCCGTCGAGCTGGATCATCGCGCTCACGGCTGTCCCTCCGGCCAGCCGATCACGAAGTGAAAGCTGTCCCGCTCCTGGAGGTGATCGACCCCGGGATCCCAGAACGGCGATCGCTCGAGGACGGCGAGGTAGCAGCCTTCCGGCTGGTTCTCGACGAGGTGCCTGTATCTCACCGACAGCGGCACATCGAACGGCACGATATCGAGAGCCGCGCGTGCGCCCGGCTGCAGGGTCCCTTTTCCGCCAGACACCAGCGGTTCGACCAGCGTGTAGTGCCGTCCGCCTGTGTGGTACAGCAGTTTGTTGAGGGTGACGCCAAGGCCATTGACGACGCCGATCGAACCGTCGGGTTCACGGGTGAACGTCAGCCGCTCGCGTGCGGCTCGCGTGACGATCTGGTCGATGTTGGTTGGAGAGCGCGCTTCGATGACGCCATCGGCGAAGCGCTGCGCCTCGGTGAGGTCGAGCCGGAACCGCTCGCGCGTGCCGTGCCCGTCCGTGCCCACCGGAAAGATCGCGGTGTCGCGCGCGAAGCGCAGGCCACTCGAAGGGCTCATCCCCGCGGCGTACAACGACGCGCTCGACCGGGTCGATGCCTGCCTTCGCGCCTGGTCGAGCATCGTGAACGAGACGACCCGTCCATAGACGCCAAGCCCTTCGCCGGCGAGGACGTATCCGCCAAGGAGCAGGATGAAGGCGCCCGATATCAACGGCACGGTCAGCACCATCAACGTCTGTTGACGCTTGCGCCAGAGGAACCAGTAGTTCGCCGGACCGATGAGCACACTGAAAGCGATCAGGATCAGGAGGTAGGCTCGTGCCGGAACGCCGTTGATGCCTGGAATGAGCAACCGGAAGCCTCGCCCCGCGATCGCACCCCAGTCGCTCGAGCGATTCACCGGCAGCGCCCAGTCAGGATCCTGAACACTCTGGGCCGTCTTGAGCACCCCGTTCATACCCGCGGCGGCCATCGTCGCCGACGAGACCAGGTGGATGCGGCCGAAACCATAGCCACGCACACGCTGAGCCGGTCCCGAATCGCGAGGCGCCTGCCCCGGCGGAAAGAGCGCGCTCAGTTCGCCGTCGACGAACAGGAGGTCGCCGCCGCTGGCCGTCCAGGAGAGGAGCGCCGCTCGCTGCGCGTCGGTCAGGATCTTCCACTCACCGGGCCCGATCAGTACGGCACGCAGCGACGTGTACCCCAGCCAGTTCTCCGGGATGCGGGCGGGCTCGAGCACCACATCGCGTGGGGTCGAGGATCCCGATCGCCCCCCCATCGAGGATGGCGCGTTCATCCTTCGCCAGCCTGCCGCGGCGGCACCGGCGACGGTCGTCGAATCCGCGACGATCAGGACGGCCGCGTCACTGGCAGGCACGCGACTCTGGTAGGTGACGAAGCCGAAGCGCTCGAGCGTCCGGCCCTCTTCGCGGATCTCGAACCGCAGGTTCTCGTTGTCTGCGTAGACCGGCACCGGGATCGTGAACCGTACGCGATCCCCCCGAGCCAGTCTCACCGCCTGGCGCACGTCGCTGCCGCCACCTGGCCCCATCCTGGGAAGACGAAAGTAGCGCGTGTTTTGCCCGACGATCTCGATGACGCGGGCCTCGCCGAGATTCGTGACGTCGAAGCGGACCGGCACGTAGCCGGGCGCGATGCGCGGCGCCCACTCCGAGTCGATCGTGATCCGCAGTGATTCGACTTCGAAGGTGCGATACTCGCCGGCGGCGTCCACGGAGGCTGTCGCCAGGGCGACGGCCACGAGAACACCCAGCCCCGCTCGACTCCTCATGAACTCACCAGTGTGTTTGGAAGTCCACGTTCGACCTCTGGAACCGCGTCCAGCAGGGCTTCGGCGACACGGGCGCCGTTCCACGATTCCAGCCGCGCCGAGTAGTCGAGCACGAGCCGGTGCGCAATCGCCGGCTTCGCCACACGGCGCACATCGTCGAAACCGACGTTGGGTTTGCCGCGCAGGAGGGCGATGCCCCGCGAGGCAGCGCCTATCGAAATCGCCGCGCGCGGTGAACTGCCGTACTTCACGAACGTCTTCACGGCCTCTGGTGCATCCGGGGATGTGGGATGCGAGGCCGCCACGAGACGTGCGATGTAGCTGGCCACGCCGCGCGGCATGTGGACCGAGTCCACGAGCGCAAACAGTTCGTGCAACTCAGCGACCGTGAGCACCGGCTCGAGAGCCGGCGGCTCGCCGTGGACGCGCGTGACCAGGATCTCCTCGAGCACGGACCGCTCGACGCCCGCCACGTCCACCTTGAACATGAAGCGATCCATCTGCGCCTCGGGCAGTGGATACGTGCCTTCCAGCTCGATCGGGTTCTGCGTCGCCAGCACGAAGAACGGCTCGGGCAGCGGACGCGTTTCGCCGAACGTGGTGACCCGACGCTCCTGCATGGCCTCGAGCAGCGCGGCCTGTGTCTTCGGCGAGGCGCGGTTGATTTCGTCGGCCAGCAGCAGGTTCGTGAACACCGGCCCCTGATGGAAGACGAATTCCTTGCGTCCGTCCCGTTCCTGGAGGATGTGGCTGCCGGTGATGTCGGTCGGCAGCAGGTCCGGCGTGAACTGGATCCTGCGGAACTCCAGCGAGAGCAGTCGCGAAAGCGCCTTCACGAGTTCCGTCTTGCCCAGCCCGGGAAGTCCTTCGAGGAGCACGTGTCCGCGTGCGAGGAGGGCCGTGACGACCTCATCGATCGTGTCCTCCTTGCCGAGGATGACGCGGCGCAGCGCACCGGTGAGCCGGCCGATCTGTGCCTGCGCGTGCGTGGCGCGATCCGGAGGAATGAGTGACGCAGTCTCGGCAATCATGTACGGCTCACTTGTCGAAGTATTTCTTCACGGCGCGCTGGTGGCGCGGCGCCAGGTTCCGGCGCCAGGCGCCCTGGCCGGCGGCCTCGGCATATTGCCTTCCCGTCGATCCTGCACTTCGCGTTGCCGACTCTTGCGGCAACCCGGGAAGTTCGACCATCGGCACCCAGTCGTCCGGACTGCGCGCGGCGCCGGGCGGCAGCGGCTTCGCCTTGAAGCGGTCGAAAGGGGCCGTCTCCTTGCCCCACGTGAGGTCCGCGTCGGCACGCCCACGAGTGATCCCGCCTCGACCGGGCCTCTCGCCGCCGTCCGCGCCGTCCGCGCCGAGGGGGAACTCGGTCGGATCGAAACGGCCGGCATCCCGAGCCAGCCTCCCCACGGTGCCCAGTCGCTGCCCGCTTTCTTCGAGATATTTGGACACCGCCGCGGCGAGTTGCTGCATGCCTCTGGGTTCGCCGGGCAGCTTTCCCTGACGGAGCGCCGCCTGGAGTTCCGGAGGCGCGTTGGCCAGCATCCCGCTCTGCGCGAGCTTCTCGAGCGCCTTCATCAGTTCCGTGCCCGCGGCTTCAGCGCTGCCGTCGGGGCTTGCGCCGCCCTGCGCGGCGGCCGCGTAGCGCTCGAGGCTGTCTTTCGCCCACTGCACCGCGTCCTGCTTGTCGGAAAGGCTCGCCGCCATGTTCTCGCGCAGCGTATCGACCGCTTCCCACGACGATGCGTCGACGCGCTCTTCGGCGGCCTGGCGGATCCGTTCGATCTCCTCTTCGAGCTTTTTCTCTTCTTCCTCGCTGATCAGCTCCTGCTGTTTGAGTTCGGAGAGTGTCGCCTCGAGATCCGCGGCGATTTCGTCCGCAAGCGCAGTGCTCGTGACCGCGGGCACGCGTTGGGGGACGAGCAGCGCGACCGCAAGGAACGCGATCGCCGGTACGACGGGCGCCAGCCGTCGCCACGGCCGCACCCGCGGCAACGCGAACTGCGAGCTTCTCTCGAACAACGGCGAACTCGTCCACGCGGAATCCTGATGTTCGAGGCGCGTCAACACCACGCCGCCGCCGCCGCTGAGGACGTCGGCAATGGCCGCAACCTCCTCGGGACGATACGCGCGCTGGTAGCAAAGGAAGAGAACGGGAGCGGCCGCGAGGATCGGCGCGAGCCACAGCCACGGCAGACTCGCCGCCGCTGCCGGAACGAACATCCGGCAGGTCAGCGCGACGACTCCCGCCACGAAGAGGCTCACCACGCCCCATCTCGGCCACAGGTCGAGGAACTGTCCGAGCGCCAGGCGGCGCGAGAGCCGTCGCAGGTCCGGCCGAACCGAGTCGCGCATCGAGTGCATCTGACGAGAGTCCCCCTGCAGGGGTTTGATTATGGCAGACCCGGGTTGGGCTCGGATGGGTTTGGGGAGCGATTGGGTGGATCAAGGCGGACAGCTTGGGTGCGATCTACTGCGAAGTGCCTCGCCAGCGTTTCACCAGTCGGACCGTCCAACCAATCCCGAACTTCCACTGCCACCAGACAGCGATTGCGGCCACGGCGAGAAGAAACAGCGCAGTGTCCATAGGCCGGACGATTCTATCGCCGTTCCTGTGACACTGGTCCAACTGGTCCCGGGACCAGTTTCCACAGGCCACTCGGGGCGCCGCTCCCGAACCAGGATCGGCATCTGCTCGCCGAAGAACAGCTCCGCCTCGTACTGGTTGTGCGCCCGGCAGCGCAACTCGATGTTCTCGACGGTGGCGAGCCCGCCAGCGGCGTACGGCCGCAGGTGATGAAACTCCAGCATGCCGGTCTCCGTACACCGCCCGTTCGGTCCGACGAACGCGCACCGGCCGCCATCCCGCTTCCAGACCTCCCGCCTGACGCTCGCTGGAATGTCTCGCGACCTGCGACGCCGCGAACGGACCTTCCGCGGCCGGGTGGTTGCGGCGAGCTTCTTTTTCTCCAGATCGTCATGCAACAGGCGCAGCGCACGCTCGAAGATCACCGCGAGGTCTCCGTTCGGGACCGTGTGGCGCATCAGGTCCTGGACGCGGCGGAGCATGTCCCTCATCTCGCCCGAGAAGGTGAACTGCACCTTGTAGCGCTCCGGAGCGAGGGGCTGGACGACTGCGGGCCGCGTTGATGGAGGCGCCACAGGAGTCACAAACAGTTTGGCGGGCTCGCCCTTTGTCAGGGGTTGAACGGTCGGATCGCGAAACATCGGCACGGATGGCTTCAGCTCCGGCAGCTTTCGGATCGTCGCGGCCACGTCCGGCTGCGGCCGGAGGCGGGCGATGAGCACCTCGACGTCGTGTTTGCTCTTGTGCGCGGCGTCCTTCAGCACCCCCTCGACGTTCGCGGCCATGAGGTGCGGCGCAATCAACCGGAGATTCGTGAGCGTGACGGATCCGCTGGCAAGATGCTCGAGCACCACGGGGAAGCGGCGCGCCAGGCGCGCGGCCTCGATCCGGTCGTAGGCGGCGTGCTCCGACAATCGCAGCACGCGCGTGCAATAGACGAACATCGACGAGCAGCTCTCGCCGAGATACAGCCGCCGTGCGTCGACTTCGCCGATCGCGGCGATCAGTTCGGCGGTCGCACCGCGCTCGCGGGCGGCGAGGCGCGCGGTCTCGTCGAGAAGCGAAGCGTTCGAGAGTTGATGGAGCGATGAAAGGAGCGTCATGCTCCTCTATACCATCGTCATTCTGCGACGGCCGGGGATGGGTTTCAGGCTGTGATCGTCCCCTGCACCTCGTTTTGTCGCGGGATCGAACGCGATCGCTGCTCTGGCGACATCGTCGTCCGTTTCAGAAGCCGTCGTCGTCGAGACCCCGTCGTTCGCCCGGTGGGGTGCAAAAACCTGTCAAGTACTTTCGTCCGCCCCGCATAACTTTTTTTCGCCGGACAAGTCGCACGTCGCCGTGCGCTCACCCTGGACGCGGGAAGAGCTTGAGAACGAACGCGACGAGTCCGTATCGCCTCGTGATGTATGCGTGCTTCTTGCGCTTCTGAACCGCTCGAATGATCTGTCGTGCTGCTCTCAGGCAAAGCCACAAACAACCGCCGAACCCCGGCCAGTAACGGGCGAGCGCGAACCAGCTTATATCTCGGAGGCGCCGCGACACCGACTTGACAAACCGGCACAACTGTCCTACTGTCATATGACAGTAGGCAGACAGTGCTGTTCCAGATCAACTTCAAATCCGCCAAGCCGGTCTACCTTCAGCTGGTCGACCAGGTGAAAGCCGCCGCCGCGGCGGGGCTGCTCCGGGCGGGGGACGCGCTCCCCTCGATCCGCCCGCTCTCGGAGGAACTCCGCGTCAACCGCAACACCGTGGCGAAGGCCTACGGGCAGCTCGAGTCGGAAGGGATCATCGAGACCCAGCCCGGACGCGGCTGCTTCGTACGCTCGGCGCAGTCGCCGCTCCGCAAGGACGCGCGCCGCAGGCTGCTCATCGCCGAGATCGACGACGTGATCGTGCAGGCGCACCACCTCCAGGTCCCGGCGGCGGAACTGCTCGACCTGGTGCGCGAACGCTTCGACGCGCTGGCAGCCCGGCAATCCAGCCACGCAGACAAACAGGGGACACATCGATGACCGCGAGCGCTCCACCGACGGCGATCGACATCGACGGCCTCGGCTATGCCTATGGCAAGGCCGAAGCCGTCCACGACTTGAGCCTCCATGTTCGACGCGGCCGCTGCTACGGGCTGTTCGGCAGGAATGGCGCCGGCAAGACGACAACCATGCGGTGCGTGCTGAACTTGCTGAAACCCCAGCGCGGATCGATCCGCGTGTTCGACATGGACCCGGCAAAGCAGGAGGTCGAGGTCAAGCGGCGGATCGCCTTCGTGCCCGATGCGGTCGCGTTCTACCCGTGGATGACCGTGCGCGAGACGCTCGACTATCTCGCGTCGTTTCGCTCGCGGTGGAATCGTGCCACCGAGCGCGACCTGCTCGGCCGCTTCAGGCTCGATCCTTCGCAGAAGACCGGCGCGCTCTCCAAGGGGCAGCGGACGCAGGTCGCGCTCGTCGGCGCGATCTGCCCGGACCCGGAACTGCTGCTGCTCGACGAGCCGACGTCGGGGCTCGACCCGATCGTCCGTCGCGAGTTCATCCAGACGGTGATCGGCGCCTACCAGGACGCGGATCCCGGCAACCGCACCGTGCTGGTCTCGACACACCTCATCTCCGAGTTCGAGGGGCTGATCGACGAGTTCACGATCATGGACGGCGGACGCGGCGTCCTGACGCTCGAGGCCGATCGCGCGCGCGAGCGCTACCAACGGATCCGCGCCCGCTTTCCTCACGCAACGCCCGCGCACGACTTTACCGGCGCCCTCCGCGTCCACCGCACCGAACGCGATCTCGACATCGTCATTGCCGGCGACGGCGATCGATTGCTCGCCGACATACAGCGCCTGTCGCCTGAGTGGTGCCAGGCGGAAGCGCTCTCCCTCGAAGAAGTATTCGTGGCCACGCTGAGCTGAGGACGCGATGACCGGAGTGAAGAAGGAACTTCGCACGCTCGCCTGGCCGGCGGCCGCTGTTCTTGCCGCCACCGTTGCACCCCTGCTGTGGGTCGCGATGCCCCTGCCGGGGCAACCCATTTCGGCGGCCCTCTCCGCGTTCATTCTCGGCAACGCGTTCCTGGTCGCACTGCCGTTCGGCACGGAGTTCCAGCAGCGGACGCTCGGACTCGTCCTGAGCCAGCCGACGAGCCGGGCACGGGTCTGGTTCGAGAAATGGGGTGCGCTGCTGGCGGTGCTGCTGGTGCTCGTCGCGATCCAGTTCGTTGCCCTGCAGAGCGCTGCGCCAGATGCGCACGTCGAGATCCGCGCGGTGACGTTCCTGCTGCCACTCGTCTGCTCCGGCTTCTTCTGGACGCTCCTGGCGGGTTCGACGATCGGCGGCGCGGTATTCAGCCTGGCGGCGCTGGCGCTGGTCGAAATGGCATCCAGCGTCATCGCGTCGCGCGTGACCGGGCTCGACCTCGATCCGTTCGGCGCGCATCCGGCGCTGATTGCCGTGCGCCTGGCATATGCCGCGGGCTCACTCTGGCTCGGCTGGCGGATGTTCGCGCACTACGAGCTGAAGGCGACCGGAGAAATCCACGGTGTTCTGCCGGCTGCCCTCGACGCGGTCCGCGCGTTGCGGTCCCGGCCCACCGGAGCGATTGGGAATCTCGTCCGCAAGGAACTGCGGCTTCAGCAGCCAGGCATGCTCATCGCGGCGCTCTTCGTGCTGTGCTGGCTGACAGCGATGCTGGTGTTCTCGATGCCGTCGTCGCGTCCCGCGGTCGCGGAAATCGTTTTCGCGGCTCTGTTCGTGAGCTATGTGCCGCTGGTGCTGATCGTCTGCGGAACGATCTCGATCGGCGAAGACACGTCGCTCGGCATTCACGCGTGGCACCTGACCCTTCCCGTGTCATCAGCCACGCAGTGGGGGATCAAGCTGACGGTCACGTCGATCGTTGGACTGACGCTCGGTGTGGCGCTCCCGCTGGCACTGAAGCTTCTCGCTCCTCTCGTCGTGCCGCTTCCGGCAGGATCGATCCAGCTACCGCCCTCTGCCGTGATCGCAGGAGCCGCCGCTGCGCTCCTGGTCGCGAGCTTCTGGTCGGTCTCGCTGTTCGGGCACACCGTGAAGGCCTCAGTGGCAACGGCCGTGATCGTCCCGGTGCTGTGGGTGTGCATCGTCGCAGCGAGTGCAGCCGGCCTGCGTGGCGGGATCGGAGGCGACTGGCTGACCAGTCTCATGGTTGCCAATCAATGGTCGCCCGAAGATCTTCTGCCGCTCGGCGCCTCCTACCGAGACTTCAGCAGGCTCGTCGTGCTGATCTCGGGTGCGGCGCTCGCGTCCCTGGCCGCGCGTCACAGCCTCATTGCGTTCCGGACCCCGCAACTGGAGCGTCGCCGGATCATTCGTTACATGTTTCAGCTTGCGCTGCTGGGCGCCCTCGTCTCGTTCATCCCGAGCGCATACGTCGCCGCCGCGCGGAATCAGTACGCGTCGCAACCCGTCCGCGAACTGGACGCCGCGTTGAAGCAGATCTCGGCGGCGGCGCTCGCAGCACGTGGCGAGATTCCAACGGCGGTGAACGCCGCCGAACTGGACGCCACCGGCTTGCTATCAGACGATTCGCGACGTTGGCTGGCGGGGAGCCGGATCCGGCTTCAGTCCTCGGCGCCTCGCATGACGCGCAGGGGCCAGGTCAGGTACGTGAGCACCGTAGTGAGCTTCCCGAGCGGCAGCACGTTCCGCATGCTGCACACCGTGCCGTAAGCCGGGATGGCGCCCCGTAAAGGGGCGCCCTACGGCCCGACACCGTTGCGCGGCGCCCCGTAAAGGGGCGCCCTACGCGCGCCCTACTTCGGCTCGAACTCCAGCACCACGCCGTTGATGCAGTAGCGCAGGCCGGTCGGTGGCGGGCCGTCGGGGAAAACGTGGCCCAGGTGACCGCCGCAGCGGCTGCAGTGGACCTCGGTGCGCACCATGAAATGACTGCGGTCTTCGCTGGTGCCGATCGAGCCTTCGAGCGGCGAGAAGAAGCTCGGCCAGCCGGTGCCGCTCTCGAACTTGCGGTCCGCGACGAACAGCGGCTGTCCGCATCCGACGCACTTGAACGTGCCGGCGCGCTTCTCCTGCAGGAGCGCACAGGACCCCGGACGCTCGGTGGCATGCCCCCGAAGTACCTCGTACTGCTCCGGCGTCAGCTGCGCACGCCATTCTTCGTCGGTTTTGGTTACGGGAAACGTTTCGGTTTGCATTCTGGAACCTCTGATGGCGCCCCAGAAAGGGGCGCCCTACCTGGCACCCCGTAAAGGGGTGCCCTACACATAGCGCCCCGTAAAGGGGTGCGCTACTTGCCATCGTTTGCCTGTTTGGCAATCTCGAGGACGTCGGCGGCGGGCAGAACGACGGCGATGACGCCCGCACCCTCCGTCCCTCCCATCATGCCAAACATGCTCATGCGGCCGGGATCCACCTGCCGGATCGTCAGGAGCCCCACGACCTTGCCGTTCGCCTGGAACGCGGGCATTCCGGTTCCAGCCGGACCGTTGAGGACGAAGAACGTGCGCGGCCGCTGCATGATGGCGGCGACGCTGTAGAGGAGCGCCGACGGCGCCCAACCACCGACCCGGCCAAATCGACCGAGCACGACGAGGTCCTCGAGCACGGCCGGACTTCCGCCATCGGCCAGGTCGATCGCCGTCAGCGGACTCGCCGGCTTCGTCGTCGGGCGGATGAACGCGAGATCGAGATCCTGATCGCGAAGTACGATCGTCGCCGGGAGTTCCTTTCCGTCCGCGAGGCGGATCCTGACGTCGGTCGGTTCGGACGCGATCGACATCTTGTCGTCCCCCTGCTGTGCAGCCCCGATGATGCGGCTCATCATCGAACCGGGATCGAGCGAGCTGAGCGACATGACGGTGAGGCCGCCCGGATCGATCACGGTGGCGACGGCCTCAACCGTATCGTCCATCGACTGCACTTCGCGTCCGCCCACCGACATCCGCACCTTTAACGACACACGGACGTTGACGATCGCGTCCTGCCACTTCTTCGCCACCTCGCGCATCGCCGCACGCCCGTCCTGGGCCAGCGCCGGCGTCGCGCTCAGCAGCCCCACCGCGAGGACCGCGGTCATCAAGAATCGCCTCAACCCATCACCTCACAATCGCACAGCACGAGCACGTAGCACCAGCACCAGCACCAGCACCAGCACGTCGCACGTCGCACGCCGCACGCCGCACGCCGCACGCCGCACGCCGCACGCCGCGAAGCGGCCCTACCACCCCGTCTGCATCTCCACGAAGAACGTCCTGAACTCCCGCCGCACGTGCATCACCACCGACGACGGCTTACTCGCCGCGATGCTTTCCATCTTCCTGCGGACCGCATCGACATCCCCCATCGCCTCCCCATCGATCGACAGGATCAGATCACCGTCCGCGAGGTGCGCGAGCGCGGCCCATCCTCCTTCGCGGACGGCCTCGACCAGCACGCCCTGCTCGTCGGCCGGGACCGTCAGCTTCGCGCGGTCCATCTCGGCCACATCGCGCACGCGAAACTCGAAGTTCGGGTCCTCGTACTTCTTCATCTCGCGCGGCAGTCGCGGCGAACTCTGGAGCTGCACCTGCACCGGCCGCTCCTCCTTCCCGCGCATCGTCGTGAGCGTGACGGTCGACCCGATCTTGTACTGGCGGATCATCGTCTCGAATAGCTCCGCTTCGGACGGCTGCGACACCTCGACCGGATCCCCATCGATCGCGAAGATCAGATCGCCCACCTGGAGGCCATTCGCCATTGGCGCGTTCCCGAGGACGCGCGTCACCCGCACACCTCTCCGGCCCGGCACGCCAAGCTTCTCGGCCAGTTCGGGCGTAAGAGCCTGGACGGCGATCGGCACCCACGCCTTGCGCGCTTCCATCCCGGGATCCTGGAGTCCCGGTCTCGCCAATTCGACAACCGTCAGCATCCGCTCGGCCTTGCGCTCGAAGCCTACGAGCACGGGCAGCGGCTCCGTACGCCCCTTGACGACGCGCTCGGCGAAGTCGATCAATGCGTCCACATCCTTGATGGGCTCGCCATCGGCGGAGAGGATCACGTCCCCGGGCTGCAGCGAGGGCTTCGCATCGTCGGCGGCCGCCCCTGGCCGGACTCCCTGCACGTGCACGCCCGCCGTCGAGTCGCGTCGCAGCTCTTTCGCCGTCCAGAATGTCAGGTTGGAGCCGGTGATCCCCAGCGCCGTGATCTCGCGGACGGGCGCTTCGGCGTTGTCGCGGTCCTCCGGGGTGACCCGCAGCGTCTTGCGCTCGCCATTTCGCAGCACGACCGCGTCCACTGTCTTTCCAGGCGTGAGACGCATCACGAACTGGTTGAACGGAGGGATCTCTTCGGCGAACCGGACCGACACGTCACGACCGGCAAGTGAGATGAGGATGTCGCCAGATGCGAAACCAGCGGCTGCGGCAGGCGAGCGGTCGATCGTTCCGCCGACGAGCGCGCCGTTCGCCACCTCCGAAGACTTGAGCAGCGGCTGGACCTCGAGGCCGATCCATCCGCGGCGCACGCGGCCTTCCTTGATCAGCGCGTCCGTCACGTGCTTCGCAAGTTCCGCGGGGATCGCGCCGGAGAGGCCGAGGCTGATCTCGTTCACCCCGACGATCTCGCCGTTCATATTGACCAGCGGCCCGCCGGAGTTACCCCCGAAGATCGCTGCATCGTGGCCGATCCACCTGACGATCGACCCGACATCCTCCCCTTCGAGCGTCATGCGGTTGAAGGGCCAGAAGAGTCCCGGCATGATCATCTCGGTGTTGCTGACGATCCCCATCGTGACCGACTGCGAGAGCGCGAGCGGGCTGCCGAGCGCCAGCACACGGTCGCCGACCTTCAGCGTCGACGAGTCGCCGAACTTCGCGAACGGGAACGTTCGTGGCTTCTCCGGCTTCAACTTCAGGACCGCGATATCGGACAGTGGATCTGTCCCGACAAGCTCCGCCGGAATCTCCTCGCGCGTCGGCAGCGTGCAGATGATCGTGCGCGTCTTGCCGGCGACGTGGTGATTGGTGACGACGTGCCCTTCGGGCGTGATGATGGTCCCGCTGCCCGAGGCTTCCCGCTTGATCTCGCGGCCGTCGGTATGGCTCACGGTCACGACATGGATCCGCACGAGGCTGGGCGCGACTTTCGCGAGCGCCTGCTGGATGGCAGCCGACTGGGCTGCGGCGACCGTGGCCGGTTCGGTCTGCGCGATTGCCGCGGCGCCCGACACCAGCCACACCACTGCTGCCGCGAGACACACACGTCCGATCATGAAAGGAACTCCTGGAGCAGATTGCCGGCCACCTTCAGCCGGTAGGACGCCGTCGAGCGGATGTCGTCGATCGGCTTGATATCCGTTGCGAGCGCCTCGCGGGCTGCCGCAAGCAACCGTCCATCCGGACGGCTGCCGCGAAGCACACTCTCGGCGGCACGCGCCCGGACGACGGTGGGCGCGACGCTGCCAAAGGCGATGCGCACGTCTTCTATGACACCTTCCGGCTTCAGACGGACCGCCGCGGCAAAGCAGATCTTCGAGATCGCCTGGGCGCCACGCGTGCCCACCTTGCGATAGGACGCTTTCGAGAAAGGATCCGTTCTCGGAAGGCTCACGCTGACGATGAGTTCGTCGCGCGCGAGATCCATCGCCTTGTAGCCGGTATGAAAGCGATCGTAGCCGACGCGCCGGCGCCCACGGATCGAGGCAAGCTCGAGTTCTGCGTCGTACACGAGCAGCGCGGGCGGCAGGTCCGCTGCCGGGGACGCGTTGGCGATGTTGCCGCCGACAGTGCCCCGGTTCTGGATCGCAACCGCACCCGTCTGCCGCGCAGCCGCACAGATGAGCGGGAACTCGCTGGACACGACCGGATGCTCCAGCAGCTCGGTGTAGGTGGAGAGCGCTCCGATCGTCACCCTTTCTCCCGACACATGGATTCCGCGGAGGTCCGGCACCTTCCAGATATCCACGAACCGCCGCGCCGGCAGCCTGCCCGCTTCCATCAGGACCATGAGGTCGGTTCCGCCGGCAAACGGCATCCATTCACCCGGCGCGGACGCGAGCGTCGCGAGGGCGCCGTCGAGCGTCTCGACCGCGCGCATCTCGTAATTCGCGAGCCAGGTCCTCACGGCGCCTCTCCCTGGCCCATTGCCGCGACGACCGCTTCGAAGATCCGCATGTACCCGGTGCAGCGACAGAGATTCCCGGCAAGGCCGGTGCGAATGTCCTCACGCGTGGGATCCGGATTGCGCCGGAGCAGGTCCGCCGCCGCCATCACCATGCCGGGCGTGCAGATGCCGCACTGCGCTCCGCCATGGTCGATGAACGCCTGCTGGACGGCGTGAAGCCGCTCGCCGTCCGCGAGCCCCTCGATCGTGACGACGCGCGCGCCCGCAGCATGCGCAAGCGGAACGAGGCAGCTGTTCACCAGGCGTCCGTCGAGCAGAACGCTGCACGCGCCACACTCTCCTTCGCCGCACCCTTCCTTCGTTCCGGTGAGATGAAGCTGGGTGCGAAGCACGTCGAGGAGCCGAGCCATCGGATGCCCTTCGACTCTGACGCGGCGTCCGTTCACGTCGACGTCGTACTGCGTGACGCGGTCAGACACGCGACACCTCGATCAGCTCCGCGAGCGCTTCCGGCGTGATCGGAATGCGGCGAACGTCCACGCCCGTCGCGCTCGCGATGGCGTTGGCGAGGGCGGGCGCCGGCCCGTCCATCGGCAGCTCGCCGATGCCCTTCGCTCCGCCCGGCCCACCCTCGTACGGCACTTCTTCGAAGTAGACGCGGATCGGAGGGATGTCAGCGGCCGTCGGAATGATGTAGTTGGTCATCTGCGCGTTGGCCATCCGGCCTTCGCGCCACACGACGTCCTCGCAGAGCGCCCACCCGACCGCCTGCGCCACACCCCCTTCGATCTGACCCGTAGCAAGAACCGGGTGAATCACGCGTCCGACTTCCTGCACCGCGACGAAATCATCGACACGCACCGCGCAGGTGTCGAGGTCCACCGTCACTTCCGCGACGTAAGCCGCCCAGGCGTACGATCCATACGCGTCTCCTTCGTAGCGGTCATCGTCCCAGCGCGCGCCTTCGCGCGGCTGATACTGCGCCGACGCCCGCAGGGCGCCGCGCTCGGCGACATAGTTCCGGCAGGCGGTGGTGAAGTCCTCTGCTTCGGGCGCCAGATAGCCCGCGTCCACGAGCATCCCGCGAAGGTTGCGACAGGCGGTCTCGAGCAGCTTGCCCACGACCATGCACGTGCGCGACGCCACCGTCGGACCGCTGTTCGGGACCACCGACGTATCGGGCTGTGCGATCTCGACATCGTCGACACCGATGCCAAGCGCATCGGCGGCGATCTGCGAGAAGATCGTGTTCGTCCCCTGGCCGATCTCGGTGCTGGCCGCCAGCACGCGCACACGTCCTTCGGCCGTCCCTTCGACCGTGACGATCGAGGCGAGGTAATCCTCACCGGAGCCGGTGAAGCCGGCACCGTGCATGAACGTAGCGAAGCCGATCCCCTTGCGCGTTCGGCGGCCGCCGTTCTCGGCGGCGAAGCGGGCGTGTTTCTCGTGGTATCCGGAGAGTTCGAGCGCGCGCGCGAGAATCGCGTCCATGTTCACGGGCTCGCGCATCACCTGTCCGACGGCGCTGGTCTGTCCCTCGCGGATGAAGTTGCGCCGGCGGAACTCGTCGGGTGCGAGGCCAACGGCCGCCGCGACACGATCCATGTGGCGCTCGAGCGCGAAGATGCTCTGCGGCGCGCCAAACCCTCTGAACGCGCCGTGCGGTGGAACGTTAGTGGCGACCGCCCGTCCGTTGATCCGAATGTTCGGGCAGAAGTAGGGTCCAGGCGCGTGGATCGTTCCGCGGGAGAGGACGACCGGAGAGAGCGTGCAGTACGCGCCGCCATCGATCGTGAAGTCGATGTCCATCGCCAGCAGCCGGCCGTCATCCGACACGGCGGTGCGATGACGCGTGCGCGACGGGTGGCGCTTGGTGGTCGCGGCCATGTCTTCGGCTCGGTCGTAGATCATCTTCACGGGGCGCCCCGACTTCCACGCCAGCAGCGCCGCATGGCCGGCGATGATCGACGGATACTCTTCCTTGCCGCCGAACCCGCCGCCGGTCTCCATCTGCACCACGCGGATCCGTTCGACCGGCAGCGCAAACAGCGCCGCAAGCGCCTTGTGGATGTAGTACGGGCACTGCAACGAGCCCCAGACGCTCACGCCGGTCGCCGGATCGGCGACGGCCAGCATGCCGTTCGGCTCGATGTAGAGCTGCTCCTGCGCTCCGGTCTCGTACTCGCCTTCGACGACGATGGCGGCGCTCGCGAATGCGGCGTCCACGTCACCGCGGCGCACCAGGTACGACTTGAAGATGTTGTCGTCGCCCCAGATCACCGTCTTCGCCGCGAGCGCGTCTTCGAGCCTGAACACCGGCTCGAGCGCCTCGATGTCGACCTTGATCAGCCGCCGCGCCTCTTCGAGAAGTCCTTTGTCGTGGTGTGCGAGCAGCAGGATGGGCTCTTCGGCGTGATTGACGCGCTCGTCAGCGAGATACGGCTGGTCATCGACGATGAGCGAGACGACGTTGCGGCCGGGGATGTCGGCGGCGGTGACGACGGTGATTTCGTTCCAGGGGACGCCGTCCAGGTAATGGATGCCGCGGATGATGCCGCGAGGAACCGGGCTGCGCACGGTCACGCCGTGCAGCATCCCCGGGAGCGTCAGGTCATCGATGTAGCGGGCGCGTCCGGTGACCTTCGCGACGCCCTCCCGCCGCGGAATGGCGCGACCGATCGCTGGCGTAAGGGGCATCGGGGGGATCGTACATCGGGGTGCATCAGGGTGCATCAGGGTGCGTCAAGGTGCGTCAAGGTGCAGCCCTCCAAAGCACCCCTATTGGAAGGTATTGCAGGCGTTTGGGTCACCCGACTCGAACCCGCGCCGAAACCAGGTGACGCGCTGCTCCGAGCTGCCATGGGTGAACTTGTCGGGCATGACGTGACCGCCGCCTCGCTTCTGGAGGGTGTCGTCACCAATCGCGGCGGCAGCCCGCAGCCCGTCTTCGAGGTCCCCCTGGTCGAGGTCGACCCGGCCTCCCGCCCGTGCGGCGGCTCGTCCCCAGACTCCGGCGTAGCAGTCCGCCTGCAGTTCCATCCGCACCGAGAGTTCGTTTCTCGCGGACGGATTGGTCTGCTGGAGCTGCCGCACGCGGGATTCGGTGCCCATCAGCGTCTGGACGTGATGGCCGACTTCGTGGGCGAGGACGTAGGCCTGCGCGAACTCACCGGGAGCGCCGAACTGCGTCCGCAGGTCGTTGAAGAAGCTGAGGTCGAGATAGACCTTGCGGTCCGCGGGACAGTAGAACGGGCCGACCGCCGACTGCGCGAACCCGCAATTCGAACTGGTCGCATCGCGGAAGAGCACGGCCACGGTCGGCTGATAGCGTCCACCCATCAGGTCCGACCAGGTCGCCTGAGAGTCCGCCATCACCGCGTCGACCATGTCGACCGTCCGCTCCTCCTCGGGGGTCGTCTCGATCGGACCGGTCGTGCCGGTCGTCTCCGTCTGTTCCTGCGGGATCCCGCCGGCGAGTGACAGGAAGTCCACACCCGTGAACCAGCTCAGGACGAGCAGGATCAGGATCCCGCCGATCCCGAGCGGCATGGCCCCCATCCGGACGGAGCTTCCCCGACGATCCTCGATGTTGCCGCGATCACCGCGCGTCCATCTCATCTGTTCATCTCCCGGGGAGGAAAGTGCAATCCTACAGCCAAGAGGGTGAGTTCAATTCAGTTCAACGGCAATTCGCCGCCAGTGCCCCTGCTGGAAGCGCAGCACCGAGAGCACGCCGCGCGTGATGTGACCGGCAAGAATCGCGCTCCAGACCGTCGTGGACTGAAGCGATCCCATGGCCTGCGCGGTGAAACAGATGCCAAGCGGGACGGCGACCTGCGACACCAGGGTGATGAACAGCGGGCTGCGGGTGTCGCCGGTGCCCTGGAGGCCGCCCGTGTAGGTCAGCGCAACGGTGATGAAGAAACCCGAGACGCTCAGATAGCGGAGCAACTCCGTTCCGAGGCGCACGACGTCCGGATCCGTCAGTCCAAAGATGGCGAGCAGGCGGTCCGGGATCAGCAGGAACAGCGAGCCGACGAACGCCGCCACGCCGACGCCGACCCGCGCCGCCAGGTAGACCGCCTCCTTGCTGCGTTCGGGCTTGCCGGCGCCGAGATTCTGCCCCGCCACAGCGGCAGCCGCGCCCATGAGACCAACCGAGGTCCAGGTGATCAACGAGAACAATTCGGCGTAGCCGACGGCATACGCGGCCTGCGCTTCGGCGCTGTGCTCCAGCGAACCGATGAAGCGCAGCATGAGGACGCCGGCGACGTTCATCGCAATGCCCTGGATCCCGGCCGGCAGTCCGAACCGGAACAACTGCCGGATGATCACGAAATCCGGCTTCCACGACGCATGGCGCGGAAAATGGATCACGAGCTTCCCACGCAGGATCAACCAGAGGGCGACCGCCGACACCGTCCCGCTCGCAATGACGGTCCCCATCGCCGCCCCCTGCGTGCCGAACGCGGGGATCGGACCGGCTCCGCGGATCAGGATCACGTTCAACGTGATGTTCAGGAACGTCATCGCCACACCGAGGTACATCCCGGTACGTGCGTCCCCTGCGGCGCGCAGCGCCCCGCCCAGCATGAAGAACATCAGCATGCCGATGCTGAAGACGAACATCGTCCTCAGAAAGGGCAACGCCTCCGCCCTCACCTCGGGCGTGGCGTTGATCATGTCGAGGAGCCACGGAGACGCGACGTACCCGAGCGGCGCCATCACCAGTACGGAGAGCGCAAACGCCGTGAGAAACGCCTGATAGACGGTGCGGTCCACCTTGTCCTGATCGTTCGCGCCCGCGAACCGCGCGACGAGCACGCCCATGCCGGTGAACAGCGAACTGATGAAGACGATGACGACGAGGAAGATCTGCCAGCTGACGCCGATCGCGGCGTTCCCCGTGAAGCCGACGAAATGGCCGACCATCGCGTGGTCGATGATGCCCTGGAAGCCGCCGATCGCGTTCTGCAGCACGGTGGGCCATGCGATCTTCCACACGGCGGTGCCGATCGGCCCTTCGACGATCGACCGATCGATCTTCTTCCGAGGAGGTGCCTGTCCAGGCGGCGGAGCACCCGGGGTGAGGTCGCTGGCGGAACCGGTGGATGCCTGCGCGGCCGACGGCGCGTGCGGGGTGTTCGAGTCTACCGACACGAAATAAGCAAAGTGCGAATGATAGCACCCACGGCGTGTTACGAACGGTGGGTGGATTTCAGCGCGCGCCGTACGTCACCGTGCGCGAGAACGACCGCCGGCTGACGCTGCAGCGCTTCGAAGTACCGTTTCTGAAATTCGTTTCCTCCTTCAGAGGCGGTGAGCAGACGCTCGGCTTCTTCGACGATCGCCGCCGCATCCGCCTCGGTCGTCGGCGCATCCCTGGAGACCGATTCGTCGATCCGCACGATGAGGCCCGAGAGCTGGTGCAACCACGAAAACCATGGATCGCTGATCACGAGCTGCAGCAGCTGCGCGTTGTTGCCGACCCGTCCCCGGTCCAGCTCATACGCCCCCTTTGCGTCGTCGAGCAGCACCTTGTGCAGGTCCAGCATCTTCGTCCGCAGATCCTTCAACTGATTGCGGGTCGCGTCGGAGAGCATCGCGGGTGCGTCGGATGGCGCCGGCGCCGGACCGTTCGCCGCGGCAGCCTCGCGGGCCAGCAGCTCGAGATCGAGCGGCGCCGAAATCATCTGGGGAGATCCGTCCGCCGCGCGGGGCCACTCATGCTTCGGACGGTCACGATACAGCTCCAGCGCGTTGCCGTCGGGATCCTGTAAGTAGATGGCCTCCATGACGCCGAGATCGCTGGCCCGTTCGATCGGGACGGATGCCGCCTGCAGCCGTCGCAACGCGTCGCCGAACGAGGCGCGGTCCGGATACCGGATCGCAAAATGATAGAGACCCGTCGCGCTCTCCCCCGATGCGGCTGTTCCATCGCTATCCAGCGCGTTCAGGACGATCTGGTGGTGATGCTCGCCTGCACCCAGGAATGCCGCCGACCGGCCCCAGCGCTGCTGAACCTCGAAGCCGAGCACGCCTGAGTAGAAGGCAATGGCGCGCTCGAGATCCGACACCTTCAAATGGACATGGCCGATCTCGACCCGTCGGTCTATCCCCCTGCTCATGCTGTCATCATCGCGCACTCCCGCCGCTGGCGAAAGCGGCCGGGGCTGAGGTAGGCTCTGCGAATGATTCGCGCAGCGTTGCTCGCCCTCGGGGTCTCTCTCGCCCTCGCATCCACGACGCTCGAACAATCACGGCAAACCGGCGCCGAAGCACTGGCGCAGGCCGCCCTCTCCCAGATTGACGGGACGATCGCGGTGAACGGGCTCCAGGCTCCCGTCGAGGTGATGCGGGACCGCTGGGGCGTACCCCACATCTATGCGGCATCCACCGAGGACCTCTACTTCGCCCAGGGCTACGTCATGGCCCAGGATCGTCTGTGGCAGATGGAGATGTGGCGGAGGAGCGCCGAAGGACGCCTGGCGGAGGTCCTCGGGCCGAACGCCGTGGCGCGCGACCGCTACGCGCGCCTGCTCAAGTATCGCGGTCCCGTCGACGACAAGGAGTTGACCGCCTACCATCCCGACGCGCGGCGGATCATGCGTGCTTACGTCGCCGGCGTGAACGCGTTCATCGAAGAGGCGAACCGTTCCGGAAAGCTGCCGGTGGAATTCGTGCTGACTGGCATCCGCCCGGAGCCGTGGACGATCGAAAGCCTCATCTCGCGGCAGAACACGTTCGGGAACGCAACCTCCGAACTCCAGTTCGCGCGCAGCGTCGCGGAACTCGGCGCCGCTGAAGCCAACCGGCGGCGCAACCAGGATCCCTGGCAGGAACTCGTCGTCCCTGACGGCCTGAACGTCTCGATCATCGGCGACGAGGTGCTGGCAGCCACCCGTGCGGGAGGAGGTGTTCCGCGACCGGCGGTGCTGCCGCAGTATGCGGGGATCACGGGAGCGACCGCGGGCGATCAACCCGACGCCAGTATTCCCGAACCAGGCAGCAACAACTGGGTGGTCAGCGGAGAGCTTTCCGCGACCGGCAAGCCGGTCGTCGCCAACGATCCGCATCGTGAAGTCGCGTTGCCGTCCCTGAGATACATCGTCCATCTGAACGCTCCCGGCTGGAACGTTGCCGGAGCCGTCGAACCGCCCTTCCTCGGCGTGGCGATCGGGCACAACGAGCGGATCGGGTGGGGCCTGACGATCGTCGGCACCGACCAGCACGACGTCTACGTCGAGGAGTTGAATCCCGCGAACGAGAACGAGGTGCGGTTCAACGGCGCGTGGGAACCGCTGCGGATCGTTCGCGAAGAGATCGCCGTGAAAGGGGCCGCGCCGGTCGCGATCGAGTTGAAGTTCAGCCGCCACGGCCCGATCTTTCATGTCGACCGTGCGAACAACAAGGCATACGCGCTTCGCTCGGCGCTCCACGAGCCTGGCACGGCGCCATATCTGGCTGGGCTGCGGTTGTCGCAGGTCAGTGACTGCAAGGCGTTCCTCGAGGTGGCAAACCTCTGGAACCATCCGTCGGAGAACCTGATCTGCGGCGACGTGGACGGCAACATCGCGTGGCAGGCCTCCGCGCTGACGCCAGCGCGTAAAGGCTGGAGCGGAAGGCTCCCTGTTCCGGGCACGGGCAAATACGAGTGGCAGGGATTCCGCCGGGATCTTCCGCGTGAGCTGAACCCCACGCGTGGATTCATCGCGACCGCCAATCACAACATCCAGCCGAAGGGATACTCGCCGCCGCTGATGTTCATGTCGCAGCCGTCCCCGTACGATCGCATCGCGAGACTGCTCCAGCTGATTCAACCGGGGAAGAAGTACACGCTCGAGGATCACGCGCGATGGCAGCACGACGCGCACTCGCTGCGGGCGGCGGCCGATCTGCCAAGGTTCCGCGGCTGGACCTCGAGCGACCCCGAGGTCGAACGCGCGAGAGCCGAGATCGCCGGGTGGGATGCGGTCTACGCGCGCGACAGCCGCGCGGCTGCGATCTACGAGACGTGGCGGACGACGGGATCCGCTGGACGCGGCCGCGGACGCGGTGCAGGTGCGCCGGCGGGGCGCGGTCAGGGCGGCGAACTCACAAGGGAACAGATCGAGGACAGGCTGAAGGCCGCGCTCGCGTCGCTCACGAAATCGCAGGGAGGCGACTGGGGCGAGTGGCGCTGGGGACGGATGCACACGCGCTCTTTCTCGCATCCGTTCGTGCCCGCCTTCAACCTCCCGACGGTCGAGCGGAGCGGCGGCGCGGGGACAGTGGCAGCCGACGGCGCAAGCTACCGGGAGATCTTCGACGTCGCGAACTGGGATCGGTCGCTGGTGATCAACACGCCCGGCCAGTCGGGGCAGCCAGGGAGCAAGTTCTACGGCAACCTGCTGCAGGATTGGGCGGACAACAAGTACTTCACCCTGGCGTTCTCGAAGGAAGCGGTCGAGAAGGCCGCGGCGCACAGGTTGCGGCTGACGCCGCGGTAGCGGGGATGAGGGATGGGGAATGGGGAATGGGGAATGGACGGGCCCGGCCCTGAAACATCCCATCCCCCATCCCCTATCCCCCATCCCTGATCCCTCTCGCTACTCCCCTCGCAGCGTCAACCAGACCGGCATCTGCAGGTGCTCGTGTATGGCGACCGCGCGGAGGGCGAAGATGACCGCGATCCCGAGACTCGAGGCGTACTGGAACTCCGGAGCGATGATCCGGCACAGAACGAACACCGTGCACCCGAACAGGATCGGCGTGGCATAGATCTCCCGGGACATCAGCAGCGTGGGACGCCCCGCGAGCACGTCACGAATCAGCCCGCCGCCGATGCCCGTGAGCACGCCGAGCACGACCGCCGTAGGCGGCGACAGGCCGTAGGCGAGCACCTTGTTCGCGGCGATGATGGTGAAGATGGCGGCGCCGGCGGCATCCAGGTAGAGCAGGCCGCGGTAGGTGCTGCGAAAGAACCAGCCGATCCAGAACGCCGCGAGCGCCCCGCCGATCCCCGCCCAGACGTAGTTGAAGTCCTCGAGCCAGAACACGGGCCCGCGAATGATCAGGTCCCGCAGCGTGCCGCCGCCGAGCGCGGTCACGAGGCCCAGCATCAGGGCGCCGAGCACGTCCAGGCCCCGGCGCGCCACCGCGAGCACCCCCGTGATCGCGAAGATCGCAGTCCCGGCCATTTCGAAGACGTAGAAACGCATCCTAACTCCCGTGACGCCAGATCGCGCGCGACACGATGCGGAACGAGTACTCGTAATGCCGCTCCACCCGATGCAGGCGCGCGGAGGCTTCGACCCGAACGCCCGGCGCGGGCGCGAAGGTGCGCGCCACGCCCATCTCGGCGTAGTCGCGGACTCCCGCGTAATACTCGCCGCTCCGGAAGAGAGACAGGTAGTTCGGGTCCCCTTCTTCCTTCACGAAGTCCTTCCCCCGCCAGAAGAGCAGATGGCCGCGCCAGCCGTGACCTTCGAGCGCGCCGCGCGTGAAGACGCCGCGTCCCGTCCGTGCGCGTGCGGGACGGTCGCGATCGGGAACGTGGCGCGACAGCAATCCCAGAAGCTCGAGCCTGAAGTTCGCATCATTTATCGGCCAGTCGACGGCCGCTCCGCCGGCAGCCGCGTAACTGTCCGCGACGGGACCGGACGCAAACTGCTGCCCGCCGTGGTGGACGATATGGAACTGCAGCGGGATCGTCACCCCGTCGGCGGCCAGCCAGGCGGTGTTCGCGCCGGCGTTGAACCGCTCACGATGCTCGGGAGTGTTCAGCGCCTGCCACGAGAGCCACATGTCGTTCCGGATCCTCGCGTGGCGCGTCGTCCATTGCAGCCCGGCTTCGTAGGGCCGCTCGAACGCCAGCGTCTCGCGCTGGATCGGAGGCAGCAGCCCGTGCGGACCCGTACGGTCCGGCCCCGGTGGATCGATGATACGAGGCGGATCGAGTGTGCCGAAGACGAATGTCGACGCGCCGCTGGTGAGCCGCAAAGCCACGATGGGCCGCGTGAACTCACTCGCGCGCTCGCTCCCGAACCTCAAGTTGGCGAACGCGCCCAGTTCCAGCGATGCCCGATCCCCGAGTGCAAGCGCCGCCGAGAGCCGTGGAGCGGCTCCGAAGAGCGTTTCCCCCTCCCGAAACGGGTTTCTGAACTCGGTATTGTCGCCGTAGAACAGGACGTCGGCGGCAAGGGTCAGACGATCCTGCGCGCGGAGCGGCACTGCGGCGGCCAACAGCCACACCCCAAGTGCGATACTGATCCCCGCCCGCATCATGCGCCTTACCTTAGCGTATTGCCCGATCCTGTTCGTGCTTTCGATCCTGCCGGCCGTGCCTGCAAACGCTCAGGAGCCGAAGGCAGCCGACGATCCATTCGCCGACCGCGCGTGGCACCTGGAACTCGGATCGCACTACGCGATCGAAACCTGGAACTACAACAGCAACCACGAAACCATGGCTGGCGGCGTGGCGGGCATGTCATACGGCCTGAAGCAAGGGCTCGCGCTCGTGGTCTCGGCCCCTCTCTACTACGTCGATCAGCGCGGCACGGACGCGTGGCTGCTCGGCGCGACGTGGGGCGTTCGCTGGCGTGTGGCGGGGAGCGGACGTGTGGGCCTCTTCGTGGAAGCGGAAGTCGGGGTCTCCCGCGCCGAATCCTACACCCCGCCGCGCGGCACCCGCTTCAATTATCTCGCGCTTGGCGGTGCCGGTTTGACGATGAGGGTGGCGCCGGGAACACATCTGCTGACCGGACTGAAGTGGATTCACGTGTCGAACAGTGGCTTCGCCGGCCGGGATCGCAACCCCGATATCGAGGCAGTGGGACCTCGGATTGCGCTGCTGCTCCGCTTCTAAGCGATTCGCAGCAGTGAACGAGCCGACGGCTTGCGAATCACCAAGGCCACCAGGAACACAAGGCACACAAAGAAGATCACTGCACGTCGGTCAGCGTTCAGAAAATTCGAGACGTTGTGCTCTTCCCTTTGTGTTCCTGGTGTTCCTGGTGCTCATCGTGACTGCAAGCCGTGGGCCCGTGCAGCGTTCGTGTGACTGTCGGCCGCTCGAGATCAGCGGCCCGAGGCTGCGGACGTCTTCGCGGGATCCCAATACGGCCGCAGGTACCCCTCGAAGAACACCCACACGCGATTCCAGGAATCAATCTGCTCCGGCGTGTCGACGCGTTCGAGCGTTTTGGGATCGACGCGGCGGTTGAACGCGTGACCGACACTGCTCCCCCATCCGGGCGGGTCGACGTACACCTTCGTCTCGGCCAGCTCCGGCTTCCGCGAACGCAACGCATCGACGATCTGCTGGTTCTCGTAGTACCAGACGTCCTGGTCGTTGGTCGCGACGTGCACGAGCAGCGGGGTGTTGAGCTTGTCGACGTGGAACAGGGGGGAGCGTTTGATGTACTCCTCGCGCTTCTCGAACGGCAGGCCGCCGATTCGCTTCTGAGTCGCGAAGTTGCGCTGGTAGCCGGGCCCTGACCACGAGAGCCGGTGGATCAGGTTGGTGACCGGCACCATCGCCACCGCCGCCTTGAACGGCGTCACTTCACGGAAGACCGAGAAGAGCGTGATGTAGCCGCCGTGGCTCCAGCCCATGATGCCGAGCCGGTCGGGATCCACGTGCGGGAGCGTCTTCAGGTAGTCGACCGCGGTCATGACGTCCTCGATCTCGTAGCCGCCGTAGTCGATTTCCTTGTAATGCTTCTCGCCGTAGCCGGTGCTGCCGCGGTACTCGGGACAGATCACGACATACCCGCGCTCGACCGCCTCACGCACGAAGGGCCAGTAGGTCGCGGACCAGTCCCCGTGAACGCCGCCGTGTACCCAGACCATCGCGGCATGCCCTTTCGGACCACGCTTTTCGAGCGGCTGGAACAGATAGGCGGGAATGTCGAGATCGCCCACGCTGCTGCGATAGGTCACCTTCTTGAAGTCGACGATGCCCTTCGTCACCTCGGCATAGCGCCTGTCGGTCTCGGCCTTGGCCTGGATCTGACGTTCGAAGTTGACGTTCCGGCC
This sequence comes from Vicinamibacterales bacterium, assembly GCA_036401215.1. Lineage (GTDB taxonomy): Bacteria > Acidobacteriota > Vicinamibacteria > Vicinamibacterales > 2-12-FULL-66-21 > JACDCA01. The sequence continues at coordinate 59,251 of DASWVN010000180.1, forward strand.
GTGGTCTGCGTGGTCGTTGCTGACGTACAGCTGGCGCGCGCGAGACTCGTCGATCGGCCCCTGCCACCCGCCCCGCCCGCGTCCGCCACCACGCTGCCCTTCCGCCGGCGGCTGTTGCACCGTCTGCTGCCGCTGTGTCTGCTGGCCCTGTGTCTGCTGCGGCTGAACCTGCTGCGCCCCAACGACCGACACCGCCGCCATCAACACCGCGGCGAACACTACTTGCCTGGACGTAATACTCACTTTGAGGATCTCCTGCGTTCTCCGGTACCTTCCGTGTTCTTCCAGTGTTTCTTCTGTGTTTCTTTCGTGGCCCTTACTGTGGCCTTCCGTGTTTCTTCTGTGTTTCTTCCGTGGCCCTTCTGTGGGCTTCCGTGTTTCTTCTGTGTCTCTTCTGTGGCTCTATTCTGACTGAATTGCGCTGTACTCCGTCTCTGGCTCCGCGGCCGGCAATGACATCAGCAGCCGGGCACACGTGTTCCAGCGTAACAAGGCCTCGTCGGTGTCCGAGGGCCGGATCGCCTCCGCCTTCTCGTAACACGACATCGCCTCCTTCAGCCACTCCTGCGCGGACCGGCCCGATCCCGGCCGATCGCGTCGCAGCACCGCCTTCCCGCGCCGTTCCCGGATGATGCCGGTGAGGTACAGGCGCCGGTACTCGTCGCGGATCCTCGAGACCGTCTTCTCTGCCTCGCCGGCCGCGCGCAGATGGTGCACGCTCTCCGGGAACTGGTCCGTCAAGGCCAGGACCATCGTGGCGAGCGCGTCCTCGTGATCCGGTTCGATCTGAAGAATGTCGAGGCAGATGCTTTCCGCTTCTGCCGGCTCGTTCAACAGACGGTACCGCTCGGCCTGCGCCAGCGCCGCCGGAATGGCGTTCTTCGAGAGGGCTTTGAGCTCGTACATCTCCGCCTCCTGTTCGTCAGCCTGTGAACATCCGCAGCAGTCGGGTCACCGGGTCATAGAACCGATCCACCACCCGCTCTTTCAGCGGGATGATCGCGTTCTCCGTACTCGTAATGTGTTCCGGGCACACGTTCGTACAGCACCGGGTGATGTTGCAGTAGCCGATCCCGTGCAGCTCGCGAAGCTCCGCCACCCGGTCCTCGCTGTCGAGCGGGTGCATCTCCAGCGCGGCGGCATAGGTCAGGAACCGCGGTCCGATGAAGTTCTCGTGCATCGCATGCTCGCGGAGGACGTGGCAGACGTCCTGGCAGAGGAAGCATTCGATGCACTTCCTGAACTCCTGCACGCGATCGACGTCGGCCTGCGCCATACGCCAGGTGCCGTCGGGCGCGTCGGGTGTCCGCGGCTTGAAGGGCTTGATCTTCTTCTTCACCTCGAAGTTCCACGACACGTCCGTGACGAGGTCGCGGATGGGCGGGAAGGCCTTCATCGGTTCGACCGTGACCGGTTCATCGAGCGGCAGCTCGTTCAAACGCGTCATGCACATCAGCCGCGGCTTGCCGTTGATCTCGGCCGAGCAGGAGCCGCACTTGCCCGCCTTGCAGTTCCAGCGGCAGGCGAGATCGTTCGCCTGCGTCGCCTGGATCCGATGGATGGCATCGAGCACCACCATCCCGGGCACGATCTCGGCCGTGTAGTCGCGGAACTCGCCCTGGGTGCCTTCACCGCGCCAGACTCTGAAAATCGCTCGTTGCATATCAACTCCCAAGGGCCAACTCCCAAGGGCCAACTTCCAAGGACCAAAGGCCTACTCCCAAGGCCCAACGCCCAAGGTCCAAGGTCCAAGCCCAGGCACTTTGGGGGTTCGGCCCTTGGAAGTTGGGCGTTGGAAGTTGGGAGTTGGGAGTTGGTGTTTGGGCGTTACCCCTGTTGCTCCTCGATGACCTCTTTCAACTCCTCCGGCATCGCCGGTATCGGGACGCGCTGCAGCTCCATCGAACCATCTGATGCCCGCCGGACCGCGATGTTGACGCGCCCGAATTCCTGCGACTTGTCGGGATAATCCTCGCGGAAATGCCCGCCGCGGCTCTCCTTGCGCTCGATTGCGCACCGGGTGATCGCCTCCGACACCGTCAAGAGGTGCCGAAGATCCAGCGCCGTATGCCATCCGGGGTTGTACTCGCGCCGGCCCTGCACCGCGACGGATGCCGCGCGCCGATTCAAGGCCTGGAGCACGCCGAGCGCCTCCTGCATCTCGCTCTCGAGGCGGACGATCCCGACCAGCTTCTGCATCGAATCCTGGAGTTCGTGCTGGATCGTGTATGGATTCTCGGTTCGGCCGCCGTCGAAGGGGGCCAGCGCGTCCCGCGCGGATGCTTCGACGCACGCCGCGTCGATCGCAGCCGCCGTGTTCTCGCGTGCGAAACGCGCCGCATATTCTCCGGCGCGCTTGCCGAACACGAGCAGGTCGGAGAGCGAGTTGCCGCCGAGGCGGTTGGCGCCATTGATCCCGGCCGCGCACTCACCCGCTGCGAACAAGCCCGGCACCGTCGACATCTGCGTATCCGCATCGACCCGCACGCCCCCCATCACATAGTGCGTCGTCGGGCCGACCTCCATCGGTTCCTTCGTGATATCGATGTCGGCCAGCTGCTTGAACTGGTGATACATGCTCGGGAGCTTGCGCTTGATGTGCTCCTCGGCGTTGGGGATCCGCTTCTTGATCCACGAGATGTCGAGAAAGACGCCGCCGTGCGGGCTTCCACGCCCTTCCTTCACTTCGCGGTTGATGCAGCGCGCCACGTGGTCGCGCGTCAGCAGCTCCGGCGGGCGGCGTGCACCCTTGTCCCCCTGGGTGTACCGCCAGCCTTCCTCTTCGTTGTCGGCGGTCTGCGCGCGGTACAGCTCGGGGATCTCGTCGAACATGAAGCGGCGGCCGTCCTTGTTGAGCAGGATGCCCCCTTCGCCGCGGACCCCCTCGGTGACGAGAATGCCCTGGACGCTCGGAGGCCAGATCATCCCCGTCGGATGGAACTGGATGAACTCCATGTCGATGAGCTCTGCCCCCGCCCGGTAGGCCAGCGAGTGTCCGTCTCCAGTGCCTTCCCAGCTGTTGCTCGTGATCCGGTAGGCGCGGCCGATGCCGCCCGTCGCGAGCACTACCGCCCTCGCGCGGAACAGCGTGAAGCGTCCGCTCTTGCGCTCATATCCAAAGACACCTGCGGCGCGCCCCTCGCTCGTGAGGACGGCCACGACGGTGAACTCCATGTGGACGTCGATGCCGCGGTGGATCCCGTGGTCCTGAAGCGTCCGGATCATCTCGAGGCCGGTCCGATCCCCCACATGCGCGAGGCGCGGATAGCGATGCCCCCCAAAGTTGCGCTGGAGGATCCGCCCGTCCGTCGTGCGATCGAAGACGGCACCCCAGGCCTCGAGCTCGCGCACGCGGTCCGGCGCCTCCTTCGCGTGCAGCTCCGCCATCCGCCAGTTGTTGACGTACTGTCCGCCGCGCATGGTGTCGGCGAAATGGACCTTCCAGCTGTCGCGATCGTCCACGTTGGCGAGCGCGGCGGCAATGCCCCCCTCGGCCATGACCGTGTGGGCCTTGCCGAGGAGCGATTTGCAGATGAGGCCGACCTTCACACCGGCCGCCGAGGCCTCGATCGCCGCTCGCAACCCGGCACCGCCGGCGCCGACGACGATCACGTCGTATCCGTGTGTCTCGTAGTCCATCGTATGTGCGTCGCAGGGCGCGGCTTCAGTCCGCGCCAGATAGCCCTACAGGATCCTGACGTCGCGCCAGATTCCCATCGAGCAGAGGCGCACGTAGAGGTCCGCGAACCCGACCGAAAACAGACTCAACCAGGCAAACAGCATGTGCCGCCTGTTCAATCCGGTAGCGCAGGCATAGCTGGCCGAACACACCGCGGATTTCGAGATCTCATCACGTCGTCCGCCGACCAGGTGGCGCAGCGAATGGCACCCGAGGGTGTAGCTCGCGAGGAACAGGACGTTGATCGCCAGAATCAGCGTTCCGACACCGATACCAAACGTCGTCCCGCCCGCGCCGTCATCGAACCACAACGAGAGCCAGACGTCGTAGGAGAGGATCACGAGGAAGACGAGGGCGAGATACAGAAAGTAGCGATGGACGTTCTGGAGAATGAGAGGGAACGATCGCTCGCCGAGGTACTTCTTCCGCGGTTCGCCAACCGCGCAGGAGGGCGGGTCCGCCCAGAAGGCCTTGTAGTAGGCGCCGCGGTAGTAGTAGCACGTGACCCGGAAACCTCCGGGCGCCCAGAGGATCAGGATGGCCGCGGAGTAGGGGAGGGCCGCGGGCCACCAGCCGGGGTCCGGCCCGAACCACGCGTGTGTGCTGTCACCGAACAGCAGCGGCGAATAGAAGGGAGAAAGGTACGGCCCGAATTCGTAATGGTTCCCCTGAAGGGCGGCCCACGTCGCGTAGACGATGAAGGTCGAGAGCGCGTGGAAGGTGACGAGGGGCTGCACCCACCAGGCGTCACGGCGCTGCGTCTGTCCGAACCGGCGTTCTACCAGGGGCCACGCGGCTTGAGCCATCGAGTCTTCTCCCTCCGGTGACGTGTCCGAGTTTTCCGGAACCATATCGAAAGCGGCGCGGGAAAGGCAAGCCACCGAGGAAACGCGGGGGGCGGCGCGATGATTCGGTGCAAGGGGTCCTTATCATTTCTGCCACATCCACATCCTTGACCCATTGCCGTTTCTTCGACACCTCCGGCGACAACCGTTTGTTTTTCCAATGAATTCGGGGCTTCGACCTCGAGCGTGCTCCTTGCACGAGAGGACGGCATGCCGACACTTCCCACCTGGACGAAGTTCCTGAAGCTGCCGTTCGTCAGGGCCACACGTGATCCAGCGCTGATCGACGGGATCTACAACACGTGCGACCAGTGGTGCATGTACTGCCCGGCCACCGACCGATGCCTCGCCTATCGATGCCAGCCTGAGGCGACGGAGGACTCTCCCTCGGGCAGCATCTACGAGAACATCGCCCATCGCCTCTTCGAAGGGATGCAGATGCTGCGGGAGCTGAACGCTGCCGAAGGTCGCACGATCCCGGAGTTGGAGGCGCTGCTCGCCGACGACCCGCGCAGGTCGCCGCCGGCCCTCGAGCCGGTGAACGATCCGCTCGAGAAGATGGGCCGTCGATACGCGGTGCTCTCGTCGCGTTACCTGCAGTCGCATCCGGCATTTCCCTTTGAGATGCGGCCACGCGCCGAGGGTCCGACGCCATTCGAGGTGTTCTCCTGGTATCACGTGCTGATCGCGGCGAAGATCAACCGAGCGATCACGAGTCACGCCGCCGGCGTGCGCTCGGGCGACCAGGCCCTGCGGATGGATGCCCTCTTTTCGGCCAAGACCGCACTCATCGGCATCGAGCGTTCGCGCACCGCGCTGACGCAGCTGCAGGCCGAGGACGAGGATGTGCGGCTGGAGGAGATGCAGCGGCAGCTGGCGCGGCTCGCGCGGGAACTGGCCGCGCGCTTCCCGGAGGCGAAGTCGATCGTTCGACCGGGGCTCGACGAGTCAGGGCGCTGATTGATTCATCGGTCCCCGGAGGGCGTTTCGGTGGATCCTGGCGCATCCGCGCGAATACGGGTCCGTGGATGCCGTGCTGCTCGCGAACGGGCTGCACGCCGGCTACGGGTCAGAGGCGACCGGTCCCGTACAAAAGAAAAGGCCCGACGCTTTCGCATCGGGCCTTTCGAGAAATAATCCCGGCAGTGACCTACTCTCCCACGCAGTTGCCCACGCAGTACCATCGGCGGTAGAGGGCTTAACTTCCGTGTTCGGAATGGGAACGGGTGTGACCCCTCTCCTATGGCCACCGGGAAACGTGGATCGCAGCGGGCGATCCGTGTTTCGTTGCCTGGGATTCGACGGCGTAGCGCCTACATACGAGAACGGTCGTTCGTCGGTCGTCCCAGACTATCTGTAAAGAGCGGCAGGCGCTCTTACAACTGAATATCCTGCAAACGGTAGTTTCTTCCTTGTCGCACCGAAGCCCCGAAGGGCGAAGGCGGACGTCCACTTACGCAGCTTGTCCCGCCGAAGTTCCCGTCAGGGAACGAAGGCGGATGCAAATAATTATGGTCAAGCCTCACGGCTGATTAGTATCGGTTAGCTCCACGCCTCGCAGCGCTTCCACACCCGACCTATCACCTGGTCATCTTCCAGGAGCCTTCAGAGGTCTTGCGACCTGGGAGATCTCATCTTGTGGAGGGTTTCACGCTTAGATGCCTTCAGCGTTTCTCCCGTCCGCACGTAGCTACCGAGCGCTGCCGCTGGCGCGACAACTCGTACACTAGAGGTGCGTCCATCCCGGTCCTCTCGTACTAAGGACAGCCCCACTCAAATTTCCTCCGCCCATGACAGATAGAGACCGAACTGTCTCGCGACGTTCTAAACCCAGCTCACGTACCGCTTTAACCGGCGAACAGCCGGACCCTTGGAACCTGCTACAGCTCCAGGATGCGATGAGCCGACATCGAGGTGCCAAACCTGAGCGTCGATGTGAACTCTTGGCTCAGATCAGCCTGTTATCCCCGGCGTACCTTTTATCCGTTGAGCGATGGCCCTTCCA
>DASWVN010000181.1:0-15223 GCA_036401215.1 Vicinamibacterales bacterium
CGCGCCGGCGGTCTTCCGCTTGGTCAGCTCGATCGCGCGGTCGCGGAGCTGGTCGGCTTCCTTGTAGAGGGCCGTCCGCTTGGCCATGTCGGTCTCGAGGTTCCCCTGCATGCGGAGCAGGATGTTCTTGTAGGTGAGCGCCTCGATGTAATCGGGGTTCAGCGCGAGGGCCTTGTCGGTGGCCTCGATGCCCCGCATGATGTAGTCCCGCTTCTGGGCGTTCGAGAGCGTGAAGTCCTTCTGGGCCTTCTCCCAGTAGTAGGTGGCGACCAGCTGGTGACCCTGCGGGTCGTCGGGCCGGATGTCGGCGGCCTTGTGCAGGGCCTCCATGGTCTTCTCGAACTGGTCACCCTGGCGGTTGTAGAAGCCTGCCAGCTGGACGTAGACGGTGACGTCGTTCGGCGCCACTTCGCGGGCCTTCAGAAGCGCCTCCTCGGCCTCTTCGTAGCGCCCCGCGTCCTCGTAGATCTTGGCGAGGGCGAAGTAGTTGCCGGCATCGTTGGGCGACAGGTTGATCATCTCCTTGACGATCGGTTCGGCCTTGGTCGGGTCGTTCAGCTTGTCGGGCCCGTAGGCGGCCACCAGATACTGCATGGCGAGCTTCTTCATCTCGGGGTTGGCGTCGAGCTGGGCCGCCTTCTGGTAGTTCTCGATGGCGTTCTGGATCATGGCGTCGTTCTCGGGCTCGCCCGCGCGACTCGGCTTATAGGCGTTGTCGTAGCTGTTGGCGAGGAAGAAATACACCTCGGTCCGGGACGGGTCCTGCTGAAGCACGTATTCGTACTTCTCGGCAGCGTCCTTCCAGTTGGAACCCTTGTAGAGCTCATTGGCGTCCTTGTAGGCCTTCTGGGCCTTGAGGGCGCTGATCGAGTACCGGCCGCAGCCAGCCGTGGCCACCCCAAGGGCGATCACCATGGCCGCCACCGTAACTGTCCGATATCGCGTCATCATGCTTCTTGAACCTTTAGAATGAGTTGCAGGACGGGTCAGTATAGTGAACGCAAAAACGGGGCGTCAACCCGCCGGGTTCCGCCCCTGAGCCATCCCGGAGGGTTTCTGCCGGCACCCCGCGGCGCCCTGCCCCCGTCTCTATTTTAGACACCGACTTTCATGATCCGGTTCGAAGACCTCGTCGAAAAGGTGAGGGCCAGCAATCCCGAGGCCGATATCGAGCTGCTCAGGCGGGCCTACGTGTTTTCCGCCTTCGAGCACAAGGGACAGGTCCGCCATTCGGGTGAGCCGTATCTGGTTCATCCGCTCCAGGTCGCGGACCTGCTCGCCGACATGAAGCTGGATGTCGTCGCGATCGCGGCCGGGCTCCTGCACGACATCGTCGAGGACACCCAGACCCCGATCGAACGGATCCGGGACCTGTTCGGGCCCGATGTCGCCCACGTCGTCGAAGGGGTCACGAAACTCGGCGCCATCCCGTTTTCGTCGAGCGAGGAGCGGCAGGCGGAGAACTTCCGCAAGATGCTGCTGGCGATGGTGGACGACATTCGCGTCATCCTCGTCAAGCTTGCCGACCGCCTGCACAACATGCGGACGCTGCACCACCTGCCCGAAGAGCGCCGCATCAAGATCGCCCAGGAGACGCGCGACATCTACGCGCCGATCGCCAACCGGCTGGGGATGAGCAAGGTGAAGAACGAGCTGGAGGAACTCGCCTTCAAGTATCTCGAGCCGAAGGCCTACGAATCGCTGCGTTCGCGCGTGGAGAGCCGCCGCCGCGCCAACGAGGGGATGATCGAGGAGTTGAAGACGACGATCGCCGCGAAGCTGGCGGAGGCGCAGGTCCCGGTCATTCAGATCGACGGCCGCATCAAGCGTCTCTTCAGCATCCACCAGAAACTGAAGCGCCAGAAGATCGATCTCGACCAGGTGTACGACCTCGTGGCGCTCCGCATCATCACGGCGTCGGTCAAGGACTGCTACGGCGCGCTGGGGATCATCCACCAGACGTGGTCGCCCGTTCCCGGCCGCATCAAGGACTTCATCGCCACGCCGCGCCCGAACGGCTACCAGTCGCTGCACACGTCGGTCGTGAGCGAGCGCGGCTTCCCGTTCGAGGTGCAGATCCGCACCGGAGAAATGCACCGCACGGCGGAAGAAGGGATCGCCGCCCACTGGAAGTACAAGGAAGGCCGGATCGGCGCCGGCCGCGACGAGCAGTACTTCGTCTGGCTGCGGCAGCTGCTCGAATGGCAGCAGGAGGTCCGCGATCCGCAGGAGTTCCTGCAGAACCTGAAGATCGACCTCTATCCCGAAGAGGTCTACATCTTCACCCCCAAAGGTGAAGTGAAGGCGCTGCCGCGTGACGCGTCGCCCGTGGACTTCGCGTATTCGATCCACACCGACGTTGGCCACCAGTGCGTGGGCGCCCGTGTGAACGGCAAGATGGTCCCGCTGCGCACGAAGCTGCGCAACGGTGACATCGTCGAAGTGATCACGACGCCAGGGCACAAGCCCAGTCGCGACTGGTTGAACTTCGTCGTGACGTCGCGTGCGCGCAACAAGATCCGGCACTTCATCCATGCCGAGGAGAAGGCGCGCAGCCTGGAGCTGGGGCGGCGGTTGTTCGAGAAAGAAGCCCGCCGCTTTGGCGTCAGTCCGAAGAGCCTCACCGAGCCGGACGCGGTGAACCGCGTGCTCGGCGAATACGGCATGCAGAAGGCGGACGAACTGTTCGCCGCGATCGGCTACGGCAAGCTGCCGGCCAGGAACGTGCTCGCCCGGTTCGTACCGCCCGAGCAGCTGAAGGAAGCCCCGGGAAGCGGCATCGCGTCAGTGGTCCGGCGCGTGCTCGGCACCGGGGAAGACAAGATCAAGGTGCGCGGCGTCGACGACCTGCTCGTGTTCCGCGCGCGCTGCTGCAACCCGATCCGCGGCGAGAAGATCGTCGGCTACATCACCCGCGGCAAGGGCGTGTCGGTCCACTCGGCGACGTGCGCCAACGTGGTCAATCTCCTTTACGACCCGGACCGCCGCATCGAGGTCGAGTGGGACAAGGGGGCCGACCCCTCGACGTATACCGTCCGCCTGAGCATCCAGGTGGAAGACCGGAAAGGGATTCTCGCCGAGGTCAGTTCGAAGGTGTCGAACATCAACACCAACATCCGCAACGTCGAAGCCACCGTCGACGACCAGCGCGGCCGCATCGACATGACCGTCGAGATCAGCGACGTGAAGCACCTGCAGAAGGTGGTGAAAGCGTTGAGGAATATCGAGGGCGTGATCGACGTGGAGAGGGCTGTACGCTGACGAGGTATCAATGCTGAATTCTGAATGTCGAATGCTGAAGCACTCATTCAGCATTCGTCATTCGCCATTCAGCATTGACATCAGAGCGCAGCGATTACGTCAATTTCGACGCGCGCGTCCTTTGGCAGTCGCGCCGCCTGGACCGTGGCGCGGGCTGGCGCCGGGTTCGAGAAGTACGTTCCGTACACCTCGTTGACGACCGCGAAGTCGTTCATGTCGGCCAGGTAGACCGTCGAACGGACGACGTGGTCGAGTGAGGCGCCTGCGGCTTCGAGGATGGCCTTCAGGTTGGCAAAGACGCGATGCGTCTGTGCCGCGATATCCCCATCGACCATCGCACCGGTGGCCGGATCCATCGGGATCTGGCCGGAGACGAAGATGAGGTTGCCGGCCCGAATCGCCTGCGAGTACGGGCCGATTGCCTTCGGCGCCGCGTCAGAAGAGATTGCCTGGCGCACAGCCATTACGCGGGCTGGTTGGCCCGGCCGACCCGGCCGGCCTTGACGACCTTGTTCGAACGCAGGCAGCGCGTGCAGACGCGCAGGCGCTGAATTCCGCCGTTCACGAGCGCACGGACGCGCTGAAGGTTCGGTTCGAACCGGCGCGAGGTGACGTTGTGGGCGTGGCTGATGTTCCGGCCGACGACCGGCCCCTTTCCGCAGATTTCGCAGCGTTTCGCCATGACTGACCTGTGAGATTTCGTGGATTACGTGTTTGTGGGGCCTGATGAGGCCGTGCAAAACGGGAATTATAACACGGGGCGTGGGGTTGGCCGTGGAAACGCCGAACCCAAAACTCCGGACTATGAACGGCGAACTCTGAACTGGTCGGAGTTTTTCTGTCTCATCCAGGCCACAGTGCTCCAATCCAGCGGACACCCCGAACCGTCCAATGGGGTATCGGCGTCTTAACCGGAACAGCGGCTGTGGCAGAGTCTGAAACGTTCAGCAGGCGCGATAGATGCAGAATCGGCGAATTGATTTGGCAGAATGGCTCAACTGTTGTAAACTCTCCTGATTTCATACGTGGCAGATGCCTTGCATAACGGCCTGCGATATTCGGTGCGGGTCGAGGGAAAGGAAGGATTCATATGAGCGTTCATAAGAAGCCCGGGGGAGACATGGACCGGGATCGCTATTCGGAACTGAAGCGGATCCTGGAGGAGCGCCGGCGCGAAATTATGGAGCAGGTGCAGGAAAAAATTCGCGATGTGCGGGCCGAAGGGGCCAACAACCCGAATCAGGGTGTGCTGGACGCGGTGGAGAGTTCAGAGGCCGACATCCAGGACGACATCGAGTTCGCCCTGATCCAGATGAAGTCGGAGACGCTGAACAAGATCGAGGAAGCGCTCCACCGCCTCGATGACGGCACGTTCGGGTACTGCTTCGAGTGTGGCGAGGAGATCTCGGAGCGCCGTCTGCGTGCGCTGCCGTTCGCGGTCCGCTGCAAGGACTGCGAGGAGGCACGTGAGTCGGCCCAGCAGCGCGAGCGCATGATGTCGCAGCGCCGCGGGGCGTCCTCGCTCTTCCTCGACATGCAGGGCTGACGTCGACCCGGCATACCGGCATAGCAACGAGCTTCACGGAGTGAGGCCCGGAGGGCGAAGCAGGCGCTGCCGCTTCGCCCTTTTGTTTTGTGTCTTTTCTTTCAGCATTTCGAGTACAACACCCACGATATGACCGAAGAATCCGCAGAGTTCGATCAGCAGGAAGTCGAGAAGCCAGTCGAGATCCCGGCGGAGCTTCCCGTGCTGCCGCTGCGGGACACGGTGCTCTTCCCGAACTCCTTCATGCCGCTCGCCGTGGCGCGCGAGGCCTCGGTGCGGCTGATCGACGAGGCGACCGCGACCGGACGCATGATCGGCGTGTTCACCCAGCGCGAGGCGGCCACCGAAGAGCCGCTGCAGGAGGACCTGTACGAGATCGGGACGGCCACCCACATCCACAAGATGTTCAAGCTGCCGGACGGCAGCTTGCGGCTGATCGTCCAGGGGCTGGCGCGTGTCAGACTCGAGCGCATCTCCCAGACCCGGCCGTACCTGAAAGCGGCCGTGAGCGCGGCCGAGGACCTGCTCAGGGACGAAGACCGCCTCGAGATCGACGCGCTCCAGCGCAACATCAAGAGCAACTTCCAGCAGGTGGTGTCGCTCTCGCCGCTGTTGTCCGATGACCTGCAGGCGCTCGCCGCGAACATCACTGATTCAGGGAAGCTCGCCGACTTCATCGCGTCGAGCCTCACGACGATCGGCACGCCGATCAAGCAGGAGATCCTCGAGACGCTCGACATCCGCGCGCGAATGGACTCGCTGAACCGGATCCTGATCAAGGAGCTGGAGGTGCTCGAACTGGGCTCGAAGATCCAGTCGCAGGTCCAGTCCGAAGTCGGCAAGAACCAGCGCGAGTACTTCCTGCGCGAGCAGTTGAAGGCGATCCAGAAGGAGCTGGGCGAAGGCGACGACCAGGCGAAGGAAATCGAGGAGCTTCGCGAGAAGGTCGAAGCGGCCGGCATGCCGGAGCCGGTCAAGAAGGAGGCCCTGCGCGAACTCGATCGCCTGTCGAAGATGCCGGTCGCGGCCGCCGAGTACACGGTGTCGCGCACGTATCTCGACTGGCTCGTCGCGCTCCCGTGGGCGCGCCGTACGGAAGATTCGATCGACCTGAAACGGACCAAGGAGGTGCTCGACGCCGATCACTCCGGGCTCGAGAAGGTGAAGGATCGCGTGCTCGAGTATCTCGCGGTACGGAAGCTGAACCCGGACGTGAAGGGACCGATCCTCTGCTTCCTCGGCCCTCCAGGGGTCGGCAAGACCTCGCTTGCGCGCTCGATCGCGAACTCGCTCGGGCGCAAGTTCGTTCGCGTGTCGCTTGGCGGCATGCGCGACGAGGCCGAGATCCGCGGTCACCGCCGCACCTACATCGGTGCGCTGCCGGGGCAGATCATCCAGGGGCTGCGCCGGGCGGAGTCGAAGAATCCCGTGTTCATCCTCGACGAGATCGACAAGCTCGGCGCCGACTTCCGCGGCGATCCGGCGTCGGCGCTGCTCGAGGTGCTGGACCCGGAACAGAACAACACGTTCCGGGATCACTACCTCGATGTGCCGTTCGATCTCTCCGAGGTGCTGTTCCTGACGACCGCCAACGTGCTGGATCCCGTCCCGCCGCCCTTGCGTGACCGCATGGAGGTGCTGGAGCTGGCCGGCTACACCGAGGAGGAGAAGCTCGCGATTGCGACCGAGCATCTCATCCAGAAGCAGGTCAGGAACCACGGGCTCACGCCGGAGCAGCTCGAGTTCACCGAAGCCGCGATCCGCTCGGTCATCCGCAACTACACACGTGAAGCCGGTGTCCGCAACCTCGAACGCGAGATCGGCGCCCTCTGCCGCAAGGTCGCGCGGCGTCGCGCCGAGGGGGACGAGAGCAAGGTGACGATCACGCCGGAGATCGTCGTGCAGATGCTCGGCGCGCCCGTGTTCCTCGACGAAGAGATCGAGAACCGGACGAAGGATCCCGGGGTGGCGGTCGGCCTGGCGTGGACGCCCGCCGGCGGCGACGTGCTCTTCATCGAGGCGTCACGCATGCAGGGAGGCGGCACGCTGACCCTGACGGGTCACCTCGGCGACGTCATGAAGGAATCCGCCCGGACGGCGCTGTCGTGGTTCCGCGCGAACGCGACCCACTACGGCGTGGATCCGTCCTTCTACAAGGATGCGGAGATCCATCTGCACGTGCCGTCGGGCGCGATCCCGAAGGACGGGCCGTCGGCCGGCATCACCATGGTCACCGCACTGGCGTCGGAACTCACCGGACGTCCCGTGCGAGGCGACATCGCCATGACCGGTGAGATCACGCTGTCGGGCCGCGTGCTCCCCGTTGGCGGCATCAAGGAGAAGGTCCTCGCGGCCAGGCGCCATGGCATCACGGAAGTGATCCTGCCCAGGCAGAACGAGAAGAACATCAAGGAAGACCTGACCGAAGAGCTGCGCAAGGAGATCACCGTTCACTACGTCACGGACATCGAAGAGGTCCTCGCCCTGGCCCTCCTCCCCTCGTCGGCCCAGACGCACACGCCGACGATGCCGAAGACGGAGGTCGTTCGCGCGACGGTGAACTGAAGAATGGAAAATGGCCAATGGTAGATGGCAAAGATCGTGACGGATACCGCCGAGATCGTTAGCCGCGAGCGGGTGTACGACGGCAAGGTGTTCGGCGTCGATCGGGAGCGGGTGAAGCTGCCGCACGGCCCAACCGTGACGCTCGACGTAGTACGCCATACGCCATCCGCTGTGATCATTCCGGTGCCGGAGCCCGGTCACGTCATTCTGATCAGGCAGTACCGCCACGCCGTGAATCGCTGGCTCTGGGAAGTGCCCGCCGGCAGCGTGGATCCGGGTGAGTCGCCGGAGGCTGCGGCAGTACGCGAGTGCCACGAAGAGATCGGACAGGTCCCAGAAACCGTCGTGCGGCTGGGCGCGCTCTTTCCGACGCCGGGCTATTGCGATGAGGAGATGATCTTCTTTCGCGTTTCAGGCTTGAGTGAAGGTACCGAAGCGGCGGCTGTGGACGAGGACGAGCACATCGAAGCGAGGCAGTTCACGTTGCGCGAAGCACGCGACATGGTCCGCAGTGGCGAGATCATCGATATGAAGACGGTCGTTGCGCTCTCGATGATCTGATCACTGTTCCATTTACCATCTACCATTTTCCATCTCACTCTGCCTCCTCCGCCTCGCGAATGTCGTCGAGCACCGTCTGAAGATCCGGCGGCAGCGGCGACTCGAACTCGACGCGGCGGCCGTCGCCGGGATGGGTGAACGCGAGGCGGGCCGCGTGCAGGAACGGACGCTCGAGCCGCATGACCGGCCGCAGGTTCTTCGCCACCCGCCGGTGCACGCCGCCGTAGGTGGCGTCGCCGGCGATCGGATGCCCGATCGCGTTCAGATGGACCCGGATCTGGTGCGTGCGTCCGGTGGCGATCGCGACCTTCAGCAGCGACACTCCCTTGAAGTGATGCGCAAAGGTCACCCGCGTCACCGCGCTGCGCGCCCGGCGCGCCCGCGTCGACATCTTCTGCCGGTTGCCGGGGTCCCTGCCGATCGGTGAATCGATCCGCCGCCCGGCCTGCACGACCCCCCAGACCAGCGCGATGTATTCCTTCTCCACCTCACGATCCGCGAACTGACGCGACAGTTCATGGTGGGCGCGATCGTGCTTGGCGACGACCATGACACCGGACGTGCCACGGTCCAGCCTGTGCACGATCCCGGGACGCAGCTCTCCACCGACGCCGCTGAGGCCCTTCACGTGATGGAGCAGCGCGTTCACGAGCGTGCCGCCGGAGTGGCCCGCCCCGGGATGGACGACCATCCCCGCGGGTTTGTCGAGCACGACGATGTCGGCGTCCTGGAAGATGATGCGAAGGGGAAGCGCCTCGGCTTCCGGGATCGCGGGGGTGGGCTCAGGGATCTCGATCTCGTACTGCTGGCCGGCATGAACGCTGGCGCTCGCCTTCTGTGCCGGGCCCTGCACGCGTCCGTCCTTGATGAGCCGCTGGATCTGCGAGCGCGAGAGGTCCGGCAGCAGCCCGGTCAGAAAGCTGTCGAGCCGCTCGCCGTCCTGCTCGGCTTCAACGGTCACCCGTCGTCTCTCGTCGCCCATCCCGGTTCCCGGTGCGTCTTTCGTGTTTCTTCTGTTTCTGCTGTGGCTCTAAGCTGCCCTGGCGCGTTTGGCCGCCAGCTTGGGATCCGGCATCGGGCGCCGCGCGAGCACGATCAACATGATGATCGAAATCGGCACCAGCAGCACCGAGACGAACTGCGACGTCGAGAGCGCGCCGATCATCCCGCGCGCGTCGCCGCGATAGAACTCGATGATGAACCGGGTGATGCCGTAGACCAGCAGGTACGTCCAGAAGGTGCGGCCGGCGAACGGACGCCAGCGCCGCTCCATGAACAGAAGAAACCCCAGGATCGCGAGTTCCGCACCCGCTTCGTACAACTGCGTGGGATGGATCGGGACGTTCAGCGGCGTCCCGACGTTCTGATTCGCGTACTCGCTCGTGAAGGTGACTGCCCAGGGCGCGCCGGTGGCTCTGCCGAAGCAGCAGCCGGCGAAGAAGCAGCCCATCCGGCCGATGACGTGGCCGAGCGCGATACCGGGGGCGAACGCGTCGCAGACCGGCCACAGGGGCAGCCGGTGCCGGCGAAGATACCAGAAGGCGACCGCCACCGCGGCAATCAGGCCGCCGTAGAAGACGCCGCCCGATCGCATCAGTGTCAGCAGCTCGCGCGGGTCCTGCCGGAAGGCATCGAAGTCCACGATCAGCAGCAGCAGCTTGGCGCCGATGAGCGCGCTGATGATGATCCAGATCCCCAGGTCCATCACCCGGTTGGCATCGAGCCCGCGCCTGCGTGCCCGGACAAGGGCGAACTGCAGCCCGAGCAGGTACGCCGCCGCCAGCAGCACGCCGTAGGTGTAGACGGGGAACCCGCCGATCTCAAACAGGATGGGATGCATGTCGTCGCCCCAGGCCCAGCGTGTCGAGGATCACCAGGATCGCGCCGATCGTGATCGCCGCGTCCGCCACGTTGAACGCCCAGAAGTGCACGTCGCCGCGATAGACGTCGATGAAGTCGAGCACGTGCCCGGCAATCGCCCGGTCGATCAGGTTGCCGAACGCACCGCCGAGGATCAGCGCGAGGCCGAACCGAGCGAGCCGGTCGTTGAACCCGAGCTGCGCACCGTATGCGGCAATCGCCAGCAGCGCCAGGAACGCGATGCCCACCATCACCAGCGGCTTGTAGGGAAAGTCGACCGTGTTCAACATCCCGAAGGCGGCGCCGGTATTCTGCACGTGGACCAGATCGAGCAGACCGGGGATGATGGTGCGGCTCTCACCGTAGTCGAGGTTGGCTCGCACCAGGGCCTTGGTGATCTGGTCGAGCACGATGACGATCGCCATCGTCGCCAGTTCGAACGGACGGGCAAACCGCTCGCGCCGGCTGGCTGGCGGCTGCGGTGCGGGGATTTCCGGAGCGACCGGATCGGGTGCGCCCGGCGCCGGGGTCGTCATCCGTGAACCACGGGCCCGGCCGTTCCCTGCAGCGCCGCCGTGCACCGTTCGCAGATGCCGGTGTCCGCCGCCAGAATGGGGACGACCCGCCAGCAGCGCGGGCACTTGTCACCCGGCGCCTTCTCGATCGAGACTTCGACCTCCGCGGGTGCGTCCGCCGTGGTCTCGAGTTCGACGTGCGAGACGATGAACAGCATCGGCAGCTCGTCGCGGACGGACTCGAGCAGCCGCGCCGTCTCGCCGCCAGCTTTGAGACGGACGCTGGCGCCGAGCGACGTGCCGATCGTCTTGTCCTGCCGCTTCGCTTCGAGCGCCGCATTGACGCGATCGCGGACCTCGATCAGCCGCTCCCACTTCTTCACCAGCGCATCGTCGCGCCACGCCTGAAGATCGGCGATGGCAGGGAACTCCGCGAGGTGGACCGAGGCTTCTCGCGTTCCGGGCAGGTGTTTCCACATTTCTTCGGTCGTCACCGGAAGGATCGGGGCGAGCAGCCGCGCCAGGCCATCGGCCATGACGAACATCGCGGTCTGCGCCGAGCGCCGTTCACGCGAGGCCGCGCCGAAGGTATACAGCCGGTCCTTCGAGACGTCCGCGTAGAACGCGGAGAGATCCACCGTCGTGAGCGCGTTCAGCTTCTGGAAGATCGACGGGAAGTCGAACTCGTCGTACGCCTTGACGACCGCCTCCGCAACCTCGGCGTACCGTGCCATGGCGTAGCGGTCCACCTCCTGCATCTCGCTCGGGGCGAGCATGTCGCGAGAGGGATCGAAGTCGTAGAGGTTCGCCAGCAGGTAGCGGCAGGTGTTCCGGATCTTCCGGTACGCCTCGACGACCCGCTGGAGGATCTGCTTGCCGACGCGGAGTTCCTCCCTGAAGTCGCTGCTCGCAACCCACAGCCGCAGCGTTTCCGCGCCGCTTTCCTTGATGACTTCCTGCGGCGCGATGACGTTGCCGACCGACTTGGACATCTTGCGTCCATCGACGTCGATCAGGAATCCATGCGTGAGGACCTGGTGGTACGGCGCGCGTCCGCGCGTGCCGAGACCCACGAGCAGGGAACTCTGGAACCAGCCGCGATGCTGATCGCTGCCCTCGAGATACATCTCCGCCGGCCAGGTCAGCTCGGGGCGGAAGGGGAGCACCGCCTCGTGGCTGGATCCCGAGTCGAACCAGACGTCGAGAATGTCTCCCTCGCGCTGGAAGTCCGTTCCGCCGCACGACGGGCAGGTGAGGCCCTCGGGGACGAACTCTTCGATCGGCCGCTCGTACCACGCGTCGGCGCCGTACTCGTCGAACACCGTCGCCGCGCGCTCGACGAGCGCCGGCGTGAGGATCGCTTCGTTGCACGTGGTGCAGTCGAGCGCGGGGATCGGCACACCCCAGGCGCGCTGGCGCGAGATGCACCAGTCGGGCCGGTTGCTCAGCATGTTGTAGATGCGATCGCGGCCCCAGGCGGGGATCCACTTCACATCGTTGTCGATCGTCTCGAGCCCCGCCTGTCGCAGCGTCCGTCCGTTGATCACCGGTTCGCCATCCATCCGGATGAACCACTGCGAGGTGGCGAGGAAGATGACCGGATTGTGGCAGCGCCAGCAGTGCGGATACGAGTGCTGGAAGTCGGCGCGCTGCCACAGGCGCGCGCGCTCTTTCAGCGCCGCTTCGATGTTCGGGTTCGCATCGAACACGCGCTGCCCGCCGAACAGCTCCACCGTCCCCAGGAAATGGCCGCCAGGGCCGACGGGGGCGTAGATGTCGAGCCCGTAGCGCATCCCGGTGTTGAAGTCGTCGGTGCCATGGCCGGGAGCGGTGTGCACCGCACCGGTGCCGGCCTCCAGCGTGACGTAGTCGCCGAGAACGCCCAGCGAATGCCGCGCGTAGATCGGGTGCTGGAACCGGATCTGCTCGAGGTCCTTCCCCTTCATGCGTGCGATCGGCGCGCCGAAGTCGCGCCCGACCGCCGCCGACACGGCCGGGGCAAGGGCTTCGGCAACGATCACCGCTTTGCCGTCAACCTCGTAGGCCCCGTAGTCGAAGTCGGGATGGAACGCGATCGCGAGGTTCGACGGGATCGTCCAGGGCGTGGTCGTCCAGATCAGGACCGAGACGTTGCGATTCGCAAGCTCCGGCACCCGTGCGGCAAGTTCCGCCTGACTTTCAGGCGCGAGTTCGAACTCGACGTAGATCGACGGGGACGTGTGCTCCTCGTACTCGACCTCCGCCTCGGCCAGCGCGGTCCGGCAATGGATGCACCAGTGGACCGGCTTCTTCCCCTTGTAGACCAGCCCCTGCTCGACGAAGCGCCCCAGCGCCCGCACGATCGTGGCCTGGTAGCGGAAGTTCATCGTGAGGTACGGATGCTCCCAGTCGCCGAAAATGCCCAGGCGCTGGAACTCCTCGCTCATGACGCCGATGAAGCGTTCGGCGTAGGCCCGGCAGGCGCGGCGGAAGTCGGCGACCGACATGTCGCGCTTCTTCTTGCCAAGTTCGCGGTCGACCTTCAATTCGATCGGCAGCCCGTGGCAGTCGTAGCCGGGCACGTACGGGGAGTCGAAGCCCGCCATCGTGCGTGACTTGACCACGAAATCCTTGAGGATCTTGTTGAGCGCGGTGCCGAGATGGATCTGGCCGTTCGCGTACGGCGGGCCATCGTGGAGCACCCACTTCGGGCGTCCCGCCCGGGCCTCGCGGATTCGCTCGTACAGCCCCATTTCCTTCCATCGGGCGAGCGCCTGCGGCTCTGCCGTCGGAAGGTTCGCCTTCATCGGGAAGTCGGTTCGGGGGAGGTTGAGCGTGTCCTTCCAGTCGGCCATGGGGAATTCTTTATTTTAGTGCAGTACAGCAAAAACGCCGGCCCGAAGGCCGGCGTTGCGAGGATGGTAGATGGCAGATGGTTCTTATCTCCTGCGGATCCCACTGCTGCCGCGGGTGATCTCGACGCGGAACTCGCCCGAGTTGTCGCTGAACCCGTTGTCGTTGATCCCCAGGAACAGCATCCCGCTGGCCGGCATCGGCACGCTCGTCTGGTTGCCGATCCCGAATGGCTGACCGTTGCCGATCCGCCCGATCAACGCGCCCACGATCGAGGACGGGATTGGCGTGCCTGCCTCGGTCCGTCCGCTCGTGACGCCGGCCGGCTGGGCCACGTCTTCGGGACCGCCGCCGACGCGCACCTCACCCGTGGTCTTGAACGTCAGCGTCTCGCCGCGACGGACCATGATCCCCGTCGACGTCCACGGCTGCTTGCCGCTGACGACGATGCCGCTTCCGGCCTCGGGGGTGCTGCCGGTGGTTCCCGAAGTCGTCGTGCCGCCGGCGAAATAGACGCGTCCCACGCGCTCGACCGGGAAACGATGCTCCTGGCCGTTCGTGTCGCGAATGATCACGAGGAACGGCCCCGTGGCATTGGCCGCGTCCTCATGCGCCATCTCGATCACCTGGCCCCGGACCACGGTTCCGTCCTTGAGAACGACCGCTTCCTGTGAGCCGGTGAGGTTCAGATTTACGTCGGGTGCGCCGCCGAAGTCGACGTAGGCGACCTGGCTGACGTCTACCCGCGGCTGGGTGTGCTGTCCGGTGCGGACCGACACCAGCCGGCGATCGACGCGGTAGTCGATGTCGGTGCCGGTGTGGCGCTCCCCGGATTTCAGCACGACGGTTCCTGTCACCGACTGGGCGGCAGGAGAAACGGCCCAGCCCATCACTACTGCCAAGCCCATGACAACGGGCAAGCTCAGCTTACGAAACATTGGGAATCCTCCACATCTGGCCGGGCACGGCCCAGCTGGTTACGTCCACCGGGATCTGTTGCAAATCAGGCGCCAGATAATGATGAGTTTGAAAAGCAAGATTACTCGAAAAAGCCCTCAAAACCCGCCCGGACCCCCCACCTATAATCGTTTAATCGTTCTATGTGTCCCCTTCGAACCGCGACGTGCACCGCCGTTCGACGCGAGGTGCTCGCCAACGGCCTCACCGTTCTCGTGCAGGAGATCCACACCGCACCGCTCGTATCGGTCTGGGCCTGGTATCGCGTGGGCTCGGGCGACGAGCCGTTGGGGCTCACCGGCGTCTCGCACTGGGTCGAGCACATGACCTTCAAGGGGACTGAACGGATCTCGCGCGACGAGATGAAAGGGATCGTCGAGCGGTTCGGGGGCATGTGGAACGGCTATACCTGGATCGATCAGACCACCTACGTCGAGACCGCATCGACGGCGGCGCTCGACCAGATGCTCTTCATCGAGGCCCAGCGCATGTCGGCGTCGCTGTTCGATCCGGAGGAGTGCGAGGCCGAGCGGACGGTCGTGATCTCCGAACTTCAGTGGGGCGAGAACGATCCCGATCAACTCCTCGACAACGAGGTCGCCGCCGCGGCGCTCCGGGTGCATCCATACGGCCATCCGACCATCGGCTGGCTGCAGGACCTCCAGTCGATGACCCGCGACGATCTGTATCGTCACTATCGCCGCTACTACGTTCCGGGCAATGCCACGCTGGTGGTCGTCGGCGACGTGGACACCGATGACGTGCTCCGGCGGGTCGAACGCGAGTTCGGGCAGATCCCGGGGGAGATCGTCACGCGCTTCGAGAGGCCGCACGAACCGCCGCAACTCGGCGAGCGGCGTGTGCTGATCGAGCGGCCCGGGACGACGGGATACGTCAAGATCGCCTACCACGCGCCGCCGGCGGCCGATCCCGAGTTCTTTCCGATGCTGGTCCTCGACGCGATCCTGACCGGCGCGAAAGGGTTGAGCCTCTGGGGTGGCTCCCACGGCGTGCCCCAGCGAAAGTCCCGCCTCTATACCGCGCTCGTGGAAGAGGGGTTGGCGTCCGCGGTCTCCGGCGCCCTGCTGCCGACCGTGGATCCCTATCTCTACACGCTCGCGTTCAC
>DASWVN010000182.1:0-7079 GCA_036401215.1 Vicinamibacterales bacterium
ACCGCGAGTAGTCCTCGGAATCGATGACGCGCATCCCGCCGAGGAACTGCGGGTAGTTGAAGAAGAAGAACGGTCCGAGGCCGGCCAGCTCCGTCAGTTGCTGCCCGCTCTGGATGCGCGAACCGAAGCTCGCCGCGACCGCCGCGACCGCATTGTTCGCGAGTTCGTCGGCGAACAGGCGCCGCATCATCTGCGATCCGGTTTCGGTGGCGGCACGCCGCGTATCGGGCCCCGCGAGCTGGTTGATGAGATCGCTCTCGCCGCCCGCCTTGACGATGTTGAACGCATCGAGGAACCCGTTCTCGCGGAACTTCACCTGGTTCGCATCGTAGGCGCCGAACAGGTGCTCGGCGCGCCGTCCCACATACGCGATTTCGAAGAGCGTGTTCCTGAACAGCTCCCGCTGGTAGGAGATCGCCCACGCGTGCGTAATCGGCGTTTGGAACTCCGTGTCCATCACATGAATCAGTGATGAGGATCTCGGCGGCGGCTGCACGAACGCGCTCGGCGTCGAATCCGGAAAGATGGTCGGCAGCCCGTCGCGGAGCCGGCCGCCCGCCTGCCCGAACGAGGTGTTCACGACCGAGGTCGTCAAGCCGGGAATGCTCTGGAAGATGGCCGATGACGGCAGGAACGTGTTGATGCGGTCGAAGGCCATACGGTAGTTGCCGCGCAGCACCTGCTGGCCGTCACCTCTCGGATCCCAGGCGACGCCGAGCGATGGCGCGACGTTGTTCCAGTCGTCGTCGTACAGCTTGCCTTCGACCCAGCGGATGTCGTTTGCCGGCGCTTCACCGGCGGCGACGCGGCGGTCGGGCCGCAGGATCAGGTTGTCGGGATTCCTGGGCGCCAGCTTCACTTCCCACCGCAAACCGGCGTCGACGGTCACGTTCGCCGCTGGTTTCCAGGTGTCCTGCAGGAAGAAATCGAACTCGTGGAACCACGCTTCGAAGTTGAAGACCGTCCCGCCCGGGGCGAAGGCGTTTCCCTGCTGCACGAAGCCCTGCGTGATCCGTCCGACACGGCCGAGGAGGTAGTTGATGTTGTTCTGAAGGGCCGGACGGTCGTTCGCGGTCTGGATGTCCGGCGGCAGGTTGAAGATCGCGGGATCGACCGTGTTGTCCGTCGAGCTGAAGGTGATGTACTGACCGACGTTCTGCCCGGCCACCGAGCCGCGGACGTCGGTATGACGCTGCATGCGGAGGTTCGTCCCGAGCTTGATGCTGTGCGCGCCCTTCAACCAACTGAGGTTGTTGACGACCTGCCAGGTATCGATCGTCCGGGCGTTGCCGACGTCGAAGGTTTCAGGGTCCGTGATCGTCGGAGCGATGATCGTCGGACGTGAAGTGTCGGACGTCGGGATCACGAAGTCGAACGTGAAGTGGTTCTGACCGACGACGAACTCGTTGACCAGGTTGCCGCCGGGGTTCCAGCGCCAGTTGGCCGCCCAGTTGTACGGCGAGCGCTCGGTGTTGACGATGCAGCCGGATCCCGGAAAGCGTTCGAGGCCGCCGTTCACCGAGTCGCACAGCGTGTCCTGGTAGCCCTTCGAGATGCGGGCGAACGCGGAGTGCTGCGAATTGAAGCTGTGGTCGATCTTGGTGACGAAGTCGAACTGCTCCTCCTCTTCGGGCGCCACGAACGTGTAGCCGGCCGTGTTCAGTCCGTCACCCGTCGTGAAGTTGTTCGGGAGCGGCGTCAACCCGATGATCCTCTGGATCTCGGGATCGAGACCGAGCCCCTGCGGATCGTTGCCGACGACGTCGTAGGTGCCGATGGTGACACCCGGCAGCACGTTGCCCGCTTCGTCCACCGACGGATTCGTGGAGCCGGCCGGCTGGTTGCGCCCGCCAATCACGTAGCGCCAGATCCCCTGGCGCGCCGCCGCCGTATAGACGGTGCGCGTCACCGACTGCGTCTGCTCGGCGCGCAGCCACTGGCTGTTCACGAAGAAGAAGGTGCGGTTGCGCACGATCGGTCCGCCGAGGCTGAAGCCGGGCATGTGCTGCGTGAACTGGCGCTTCGGCAGCTGGTCGATGTTGTTCTCCCACTCGTTGGCGTTGTACTCGGGCCGGCGATCGAAGTAGAACATCGTTCCGGAGAACTCGTTCGTGCCCGAGCGGGTGATCATCGCCACCTGTCCGCCGCTGTTGCGCCCGAACTCCGCCGTCTGGTTGCCGGTCAGGACCTTGAACTCGGCCAGCGCGTCCGGGTTGGTGCGCAGCGGCGAGAAGTTCGATCCGCCGGCGCTCGACTCGTTGGTGTCGATGCCGTCGAGGGTGAAGTTCCAGGACCGGTCGCGGGCGCCGTTCACGTGGACGCCGCCGCCGGTGTTGGCGCCGGACACGACGCCCGGCTGGGTGAGGACGAGATCCAGCGGGTTGCGTCCGCGTCCGCCGAGGATGGGCAGGCTTTCGATCGTGCGCTGATCGAACGTCGTCCCGAGATTCCCCGAGGTGTTCGTCTGCACGACGTCGGCCGAGGCCCTGACTTCCACCGTCTCTTCGAGGCCTCCGGGGTCGAGCACCGCGTTCACCGTCGTCGGATCGCCGATCCGGACGACGTTGCCGGTGGACGTGAAGCGCTTGAAGCCCGGGAGTTCCACCGTCACGGTGTAGGTGCCGACCTGCACCGCCTCGAACGTGTAGAGGCCGGCCGCGGTGCTCACCGTGTTCAGCTGGATGCCGGTCGCTTCGTTGGTCAGCGTGACGGTGGCGCCAGGGACGACCGACCCGGTGCGATCCGTCACGACGCCTGTTACGCGTGATGTGGTGCCCTGGGCTGCTGCGTGGGTAGGGACGACGAGCAGCAGCGCGATGATGGAAGGGATGAGCGCGCGCATGAGACCCTCCTGTCAGGCCGGCAGGGAGCAGCGCCGGCCCGGCGGGGCGAGACGCCCCTGGCCAGATGGCTAGCGTAGGAATGGGATTGTGGGGCCGTCAAGCACAGGTGTTCAATGGAGGGAATCCCGTGACGGTTTCTGGCCGATCAGGGCTGAGTCGGACATATAATTCGGTTCTGCTCTCAAACGATTGCCCGGATTTATGGAGGTGGTGCGAATGAGGTTTGTACGAGTGTTATCCGTCGTCGCGGCGGTGCTGTTGGCGGCTGCGCCGGCCTTCGCCCAGCAGACGGGGTCGATTACCGGCAAGGTGGTCGACAATTCGGGCGGTGTGCTGCCCGGCGTAACGGTCACGGCGACATCGAGCGTCCTGCCGACGCCGCGTGTGACGACCACAGGTCCCAACGGCGACTACCGCCTGCCGGCCCTGGCGCCCGGCAATTACACGCTCACCTTCGAGCTGCAGGGCATGCAGACGGTCACGCGGCAGGCGGTCGTGCAGCTCGGTGTCGAGAACAGCGTCGACGCGACGCTCGGCATCGGCGGCGTCACCGAAACCGTCGAAGTGACCGCGGCCGTGTCGCTGGTGGATCGAACGGCCGCCACGATCAAGAGCGCCGTTTCGAACGAGCAGATCATGGCGCTGCCGGTCGGCCAGGAATATCGCGACCTGATCAAGTTGATTCCCGGCGTTCAGTACACCGAGGATGCGATTCGTGGTCCCAGCGCCGGCGGCAGCGGCCAGGACAACGTGTACCAGTTCGACGGCGCGAACGTGACGCTGCCGCTGTTCGGCACGCTGGCGTCGGAGCCCGCGTCGCACGACATCGCGCAGGTCACGACGATCAAGGGCGCCGCCCGTGCGTTCAACTTCGATCGTTCCGGCGGGTTCACGATCGACTCGGTGAGCAAGTCGGGCACGAACCGGTTCAGCGGTGAACTCAGTTACCAGCTGATGGACAGCTCGATGGTCGGCGAACTCGATACCGGCAGCGCATCACGCTTCGAGCAGGACCGCACCTGGTTCACCGCGAATCTCGGCGGCCCGATCATCCCGGAAAAGCTCTTCTTCTACGGCTCGTACTATCGTCCTGAGAGTTCCCGCGCCAACCAGGCGAACGCCTACGGCGATCTGCCGAACTTTCAGCGGACCCGCAACGAAGGGTTCGGCAAGCTGACGTTCACCCCGGTCAGCTCGGTGCTGCTCAACGCCAGCTATCGCGACACCAAACGCGTGGACGAGAACTCCACGTTCGGCACTTTCACGATGCCGACCACCGGCGCTTCCGATGAGTCGCGCCAGAAGATCTGGACGGCTGAGGGCTCGTGGATCGTCAACTCCCGAAGCCACGTGACCTTCATGTATTCCCACTTCGGATGGGAGACCTCGTCGGTGCCCGACATCGTCGCGCCGTTCCAGCCGACCCGTGCGCCGGGCACGCAGCTCGATATCAACAATCTGGACCGGATGGGTCTCGTGTCGCTGCCGGGCACGGTCGCGGGTGACGCCGACTTCAACGCGTTCATCCAGCCGCTGATCGACCGGTATGGCTATGTCGAGAATGGACAGCGCCTGGGGGGGAGCACGATCGGCATCGCCAGCCAGTTCAACGACCAGGACTTCTTCCGCGACAGCGTCCAGTTCGCCTACAACATCAACTTCGGGGGCGCCGTGCAGCACGATCTGCACGTGGGCTATCAGTGGTACACCGATTCGGAGGACCTGCTCCGGGGATCGAACGGGTGGGGCTCCATCAGCATTCCCGGAGGCCGGACGGCTCCGCCGGCAGGGTCCACGCAGCGGGCGTTCTACACCGCGCGGATCCAGCAGCAGTCGCTCGGGGCGGCGGCGAACATCAACTCCGAGTACGAGTCGCAGAGCTTCGAGATCAACGACACGATCCGCTGGAACAACTGGACGTTCAATGCCGGCGTGCTCGTGAGCAACGACAAGCTCTATGGCCAGGGCCTGCGCAACGATGATTCGACGCTGTCCGGGTTCACGCTGGCGCCGGGTGTTCAGTACCTGATGTACGAGATCCCGTTCAGTAAGATGATCCAGCCGCGCCTCGGCGCGACCTGGGCCTACAACGGGTCCGACACCATCTACGCGAGCTTCGCGCGTTACAACCCGGCCGCCAGCTCGCTGCCGCGCGCCGCGTCGTGGGACCGCAACAATCTCGGGCTGTTCGTCGACGTCCACTTCGATCAGAATGGCGTGCTCTTCGCCTCGGAAGAGGTCGGGTCTTCATCCGGCAAGTTGTTCCAGGACGACCTCGATCCGAGAACGATCAACGAGGTCCTCGTCGGCACGTCGAAGCAGCTCACGCCGGAGTGGTCGGCGCGGCTGTACGGCCGGTATCGTCACGGCTACAACTTCTGGGAAGACACCAACAACAACGCGCGGCTGATCTTCGATGCGCCGCCGGAGATCGAGGCGAAGGGGCTCTACATCCCGAACCTCGACGACCAGCGTCGTCAGATCGGCAACGGGTCGCTCAGCGGGTCGAGCTACGTGATCGCGGAACTCGATAACGCCTACACCGACTACACCGAGGTTACGCTCGAGAGCGAGTGGCGCGGCCGCCGCGCGTTCGTGCGTGGCTCGTATACGTGGAGCCGCTATTACGGCACGCTCGACCAGGACAACTCCACGGTCGGCAACGACGCGAACATCTTCATCGGGTCGTCGAACATCGGCGACGGTGCCGGCCGGCAGCTGTGGGACATGAAGGAAGGCCGTCTCCGCGGCGACCGCCCGCACATGCTGAAGATCTACGGGTATCACGAGGTGCCGTGGAACGCGACGGCCGGCATCTATTTCGTGGCGCAGTCGGGTCAGCCCTGGGAGCGGTGGAGCTTCGAGCCGTACAGCCACCTGACCAGCAATACGAGCGATACGATCCGCTACGCGGAGCCGGCGGGTAGCAACCGATCCGACATGCACTACCAGTTGGATCTCAACTACACGCAGAACATCCCGGTCTCCGGACGCGCGACGCTGCAGTTCGTAGCGGACCTGTTCAACGTGTTCGACAACCAGACCGGCTACGACATCGAGCCGCGCGTGCACTCGGCAGGATTCGGCGAGCCGCGCTCGTTCTACGATCCGCGCCGGATCCAGATCGCCGCACGGATCCGCTTCTAGTCGGACGATCACGTCAAACACGAAGGGCCGGCTTTGTGCCGGCCCTTCGTGTTTGTGCGCGGTGCGCGGTGCGCGGTCCGCGGTGCGGGATGCGCGGTGCGCGGTCCGCGGTCCGCGGTGTGCGGTGCGCGGTGCGCGGTGCGGGGGTGCGGCGGGGCACGGGTTGGATCTGCGGCGAGTGTTTTGCCTGTGCGACAGATGCGGCGTTCGTAGAAGGCACAAGTACGCCGATTCCGCAACTCTCAGGCAGCAAGACCGCTGCAGAATCCGCGAGGTTGGGATGCGTTCATCAGTCGTCTCGTTCCGTGACCTGAAGGTATGGCAACTTGGTATGGACCTGGCCGTGGAGGTGTATTCAGCCACACGGATCTTTCCGGCCAGCGAGCGCTTCGGACTCTGCTCACAGATGCAACGTGCATCGGTCTCCATACCCTCGAACGTTGCTGAGGGGCACGCCCGCCGCGAGGGGGCCTACCTGAATCACGTCAAGATTGCCCTGGGGTCTCAGGCGGAGCTGGGTACCGAGGTGGAACTGGCGCTCAGGCTGGGATATCTCTCTTCCGAAAAGGCCGAATCGCTCGTTTCTGACATCGATCGAGTCAGGCAGCTGTTGTTCGGTCTCAAGCGCTCACTGGAACGCGAGCGGCAGTCCACGGTTGTGGCGGTCACGACCCTGGTAATCCTGATGGGAGCAGTTCTTTTCTAACGTCACACGGCCATCGGCCACCATTGCACGCGAACCGGACCGCAGTGCGCGGACCGCACCCCCGGACCGCGCACCGCAGACCGCGCACCGCGGACAGCACCTCGCACAGCACCCCCGGACCGCGCACCGCAGACCGCGCACCGCGGACAGCACCGCGCACAGCACCCCCGGACCGCAGACCGCGGACCGCGGACAGCTACTTCCCGGCGAACAGCTTCTCTCGCGCAATCAATTCCCGCGTAAGCGGTGTCGCGCGTTCACGGGCGCGGCGGATCCGCTCGCCCGCATCCGGCTCGTTCAGCAGCACGCTGACCTGAGCGCGCTTGAAGAGCGCCATCGGATAGTCGTGGCTCGACGCCGGCACCCTGTCGAGCGCGTCCCGG
>DASWVN010000183.1:0-5214 GCA_036401215.1 Vicinamibacterales bacterium
CTCGTGATCATCCTGCTGCACATCGCTGACGTCCCCGCTGCGTTCGGCATGGTGTTCGAGGGGGCGTTCAGCGGAACCGCGGCGACGGGCGGCTTTGCCGGCGCCACCATCATGCTCGCGCTGCGGTTTGGTGTCGCGCGCGGGCTGTTCTCGAACGAAGCCGGCCTGGGCAGCGCCCCGATGGTCCACGCCGCCGCGCAAACCGATCATCCGGTCCGCCAGGGGATGTACGGCATCTTCGAGGTGTTCGTCGACACGATCCTGATCTGCACGACCACCGGACTGGTCATCCTGCTGACCGAGAGCTGGACGACCGGCGCTACCGGAGCGGCACTCGCCGCCCGTTCCTTCGAAACCGGGCTCCCCGGCGTCTGGGGCGACATCGTCGTCACCGGCGGGATCATGCTGTTCGCCTTCTCGACGCTGCTCGGATGGAGCTATTACGGCGAAACCGGCATCGTCTACCTGCTCGGCGCGAGGGCCGCGCTGCCGTACCGGCTGCTCTGGCTCGTGTTCATCTATCTCGGGGCGACCGGATCGCTTCAGGTCGTGTGGAACGTGTCGGACACGCTGAACGGCTTGATGGCAATTCCGAACCTCGTCGCCGTCCTCGGATCCATTCCCTTGCTGCTGCGCCTGCAGCGTGAGTTCTTCGACGGCCAGGGCCGGCGGGGATGATGATCGTCAACCCGCAGGCGCTCCCCCGCCCCAGCGGCTACAGCCACGGCATCATCGGCCAGGGCCGTGTGCTGTTCGTCGCGGGCCAGGTCGGATGGGACTCGAACGCGCAGCTGGTTTCGGACCGCTTCGTCGATCAGTTCGACCAGGCGATGGCGAACGTGCTGACCGTCGTCACCGACGCCGGCGGCTCGCCGGAGTCGATCGCGCGGCTGACGATCTACGTGGCCGACAAGTCGGAGTACAAGATCGCGCAGAAGGAGATCGGCGCGCGGTACCGCGCCCGCATGGGCACGCACTATCCGGCGATGACGCTGGTGGAAGTGCAGGCGCTGCTGGAGGACGGCGCGAAGGTGGAGATCGAGGCGACGGCGGTAATCCCCGCGTAGTCCGCGCAGGAGTCAGGAGACCAGCGTCAATCAGACCCCGCACTCCGCACCCGGACGCCGCACCGCGCACCCCGGACCCCGGACCCCGGACTCCGGACCCCGGACCCCGCACCGCGGACCCCGCACTGCGGACCGCGGACCGCGCACCGCGCACCGCGCACCGCGGACTACACGCCGACGTCGTACAGCTGCTCGAACTCGATGTCGAGGTCGTTGACGACCTGCCAGAGGCACGCGAGGGCTTTCTTGACGTTCCGCTCGGCGCACGGCGGCAGGTCCGTGCGTGCGGCTAGCGCCTTCAGCTCGCCGTAGATCCGCGCGAGATCCGCTTCGCTGGGCGACAGTGGCCGGCCCAGCAGATCGGTTGTCGGCATCGTCGTCTCCTTCACGGCGCCCCGTAAAGGGGCGCCCTACGCGCAATACTCGGCGCCCCGTCAAGGGGCGCCCTACGGATGGACCCAGGCACGTAGGGCGCCCCTTTATGGGGCGCCACCCCGATGAAGAGCCCCTACGCGGAATACTCCGCCACCGGGCGCTTGTCGACGAGGCGCTTTGCTTTCAGCTCGAACCGCGGCAGCGAACCGGGCGGAGCAAGCTCGACGCGGAACCGGAGGCCCTCGTGCGCATCGGCGAGATCCACGTGCAGCCGCTGCCGGAGGACCTCCCAATGGTCTTCGCGTCCGGGCTTCATCTCGACCAGGACCCAGATCTCGTCGGTCACGCCTTCCTTCGTCAGCAGGATCTGGAACTCGTCCACCGCGGCGCACTCGCGGACGATCGACTCCACGGCACGCGGATAGACGTTCGTGCCGCGCACCAGCTTCATGTCGTCCCAGCGTCCCTGGATCCCGCCCTGGTAGATGTCGCCCGTGCGCCCGCAACGGCACTCGCTGTGCGGGATCTTCACGACGAGGTCGTTGGTCCGGTAGCGGATCAGAGGGATGAACCCGCGGCCGAACGAGGTGACGACCCGTTCGGCGCGCTCACCGTATGGAACCGGGCGGTCCCCCTCGTATTCGAGCGCTTCCTCGATGAAGTGGTCCTCGATGATGTGCGTGCCGCCAGGCTGGCGGCGGCACTCGAAGATCATGATGCTGCCGATCTCGGTCATGCCCGCGGTGTCGCCGACCTTCGCACCCCAGGCCGCCTCGAGCTGCCGCTTCACCGCCGGGATGGACCCAGCCGGCTCACCCGAAACGATGACCTTGTCGACCTTGCTGTCGCGTGCGAGATCGATCCCCATCTCCGCCGCGGCCTGCCACATGCGCAGCGCATACGTCGGCGTGGAGCAGACCGTCGTCACGCCCATGTCGATGATGCTCTTGATCCGCGATTCAGTCGTGGCGCTGCCGGTCGAGAGCACGAGGCAGCCGATCTTCTCGCAGGCGTAGTGCGCGCCCCAGAAGCCGATGAACGTGCCGTAGGAGAACGCGAACAGCACGATGTCGGACGGCCGGAGGCCGAATGCCCACAGGCCGTAGCACCACATCTCCGCGATCCACTCCCAGTCCTTCGTCCCGTCCAGGACGCGCAGCGGCGTTCGCCCCGTCGTGCCGGACGTCGTGTGATACCGCACCGCATGTTCGTCGGTGACGGCGAGCAGCGGACCGAACGGAGGCGCCTCCGCCTGCGCGTCCATCCACTCCGCGCGCGTCATGAACGGGATGCGACGCAGATCGTCGAGCGTCTTCAGCTGATCGGGATGGAACTTCGCCTCGTCCCAGCGGCGGCGATGGAACGCGCTCTTCGCGTACGCCCACTCGCACAGGCGGCGCAGCTTGAAGAGCTGGAGCGCGCGCAGGTCATCGCGCGAGAGCGTCTCGTTCTTGGGGTTCCAGTATTCGGACGTGGTAGCCATGGCGGTGTCAGGGCCGGGCGAATCCGGCGGCTACGACCCGTGCGACGAACTCCGGGTCCCGTCTTTTCAGCTTCTCGAAATCGACGCGCTTGCTGCGCGTCATGGCCTCGACCGCGAACGGGAGCGGCCGCAGATGCGCGTAGTCTCCCACGTTTTCGAACCATCGCAGGCTGTCCATTGCTGCGTGCTGCAACTGTTCCACTCTGGGCCTGCGCGCCCGTTCGAACGCCTCGAGTGCGTCCGGTACGTTCCCGTAATTTCGAAGGGCCGCGGCAAGCGCGATCGCATCCTCGAGGGCCAGTTTCGTTCCCGAGCCGATCGAGAAGTGCGCCGTGTGCAGCGCGTCGCCGAGCAGCACGATCCGTTCG
This sequence comes from Vicinamibacterales bacterium, assembly GCA_036401215.1. GTDB lineage: Bacteria > Acidobacteriota > Vicinamibacteria > Vicinamibacterales > 2-12-FULL-66-21 > JACDCA01. The sequence goes on from DASWVN010000183.1 coordinate 3,294, forward strand.
CCGTGCCAGCACTCGTTCCGCACGAGCGGGAAGTTCAACCACTTGACGAAGTCCTTCGTCAGCAACGGCTGCCCGTCGAGCGGCTCGCAGAACACGTCCTCGAGAAATGCCGTGACCTCCTGTCCGCTCATGCGGTGAAGTCCGGCCGCCTGCCAGGTCCGCTCGCTGCACTCGACGATGAACGTGCTCGTGGTGCGGTCGAACTTGTAGGAGTGCGCCGTGAAGAGGCCGGACGTGTGCTGGACGAATGTGAGCGTGAGCCCGTGAAAGAGCTTCGGCGTACCCAGCCAGATGTATTTGTTCCGGCCGTGCTGCACCGACGGGCGGAACAGCCCCGCGTGCGTCCGCCGCACCAGGCTGTTGGCGCCATCGGCGCCGACGAGCAGATCGGCGGGCGGCAACGCGCTCACATCCGTGACCGCCTGATGGAACGCGAGATCCACCCCAAGCTCGCGGCAGCGCGCCTGCAGAATCTGCAGAAACCGGATCCGGGCGATCCCGGAGAACCGGTTGCCTCGCACGGTGATCCGCTCGCCGCGATGGACGATGTCGACGTTGTCCCAGCGCTCGCATGCAGCCGTGATCGCTTCGTAGGAAGCGGAATCGCTCTCCCGCAGGTAGTCGAAGGTCTGGTCCGAAAAGACGATGCCCCATCCGAACGTGTCACCCGGACCGTCACGCTCGATGACGGTCACGGCGTGTGCCGGATCCTGCCGCTTCATCAGGAGCGCGAAATAGAGTCCCGCCGGTCCGCCGCCAAGGATCGTGATCCGCATCACCGTTCCCAGTCCGGTGCGAGCAGACGACGTTTGCCGTCCGCGCTCTTCGGGATGTCGGGCTCGTCGAGCGCGACGCGGTCCCAGAGCTTGCACGTCACCTGCTTGTGCATCTGGTCCAATCCTTCGCAGTAGTTGGTGAACGAGCAGTGGCGGACCTCGGCGCCGCGCCCGAGCCGCAGCTTGAGGAACCAGTCGGGGTCCGCCAGCGACTGGCGCGCCGCGCCGATGATGTCCGCGGCGCCGGAGGCGAGGATCTCCTCCGCCTGCTCGAATGAGTGGATGCCGCCGGTGACGACCACGGGCGTCGAGTGTCCGGCTGCGTGGATAGCGTTTCGGATCCGCCGTGCTGGTTCCACGTTGCGGCCGAACGGTCCCGCCTCGTCGGCGAGCACCGTCGGCATGCACTCCCATCCGCTCGGGCCGGTGTAGGGATAGGCCGCCCATCCGACCTTGGGCTGTTTGGCGTCCTCGAACTTGCCGCCGCGCGACAGCGAAAGAAAGTCCATGCCCGCACGTGCGAACTCCACGCCGAAGTAGGCGGCATCGTCCACGGTGCTGCCGTCCGGGATGCAGTCGTCGCTCAGATAGCGGCAGCCGACGACGAAGCGGTCCGAGACCTCTGAGCGCACGGCGCGGAAGACGTCGAGCGGCAGGCGGACGCGGTTCTCCCGGGTGCCGCCGTAGCCGTCCTCGCGGGTGTTTCGCGCCGAGAGGAACGAGGCCATCGTGTAGGCGTGCGCGTAGTGCAGTTCGACGCCGTCGAAGCCGGCGGCGTCCGCGCGGCGGGCGGCGGCGGCAAAGATCCCGGGGAGCACCTTCGGCAGGTCGCGGATGTGCGGCAGGTCGACGTCCGTCACGCGCTCGCGCAGTCCGAAGTCCATGGCTTCGATCTCGCGCGGGGTGAGGATCCGGCGCAGCTGCTCGTCCGGCATGGCGAGGAGTGCGGCGCGCACTTTTTCGTCCGAAAGAGGGTGATTTGGGGGCGCAGTTGGCACGCTTTCGCAAGAAAGGAAAAATTCAAGGTCTGACCCCTGGTTTCGGTGCCGGTCGGTGATCTGCAGGTAGCGGGTGAGGTAGGTCTCCTTCGTCGGGCGGCGGCGGATCGCGAGGAAGTCGATGAGCTGGATGAACAGCTTCGTGCG
>DASWVN010000184.1:0-6498 GCA_036401215.1 Vicinamibacterales bacterium
GTCCCGCTGAACGGCCGAACGAGCGCGCCGGCCCCCAGTCCGAGTTGCAGGTTCCACAGGATCCGCTCGTGGACGGCCGATGACGACGCGCCGACCGTCAGGCTGCTGACACCGCTGCCCGGGCTGCCGATCGTCGCGCCGCCGGGACCCTGATTGCCCGCCGCGACGACGAGGACGATGTCGTTGTCCAGAAACGCGTTGGTCATCTCGTCACCGATGTCGCGTCCTGGAAACAGGGTCGATCCCCCGAGGCTCATGTTCGCGACCTTGATCGGCAGCGCCTGATACTTGCCGGTCACGGGGTCGGGTGTGGGGGCTCCGCCGGCGTCGTACGCGCGCCGCAGATCGATCACATGTTCCATGCCGGCAAGGATCCAGGAAATTGCGCCGGACCCTTGAGAGTTCAGGACGCGGACCGCGTAGATGTCGGCAAACGGCGCCGAACCAATGACCGGCAGGCTCCCGTCCGACAGCAGACAGGCGGGGCATTCCAGCGCGACCGCCTGCCGCAGACCCGCGGACACACCGAACACGACATTCGACGAGATCATGCCGGCGACAAAGGTGCCGTGTCCGCTGTTGGCCGGATTGCTGAACCCATTGCCGTCGCCGACGAAGTCTTCGCCGCCTATCACCGACCCGTCGATCTCGAGATGCGGGTAGCCCGGGCGGATCCCCGAGTCGATCACCGCCACGACCGACTGATCCCCGACGAATCCCGCCGCGTGGAGCTGCGCCACTTTCGTGGTCGCGTTGTTGATCAGGTACGCCTGCGGCCGCGCACCGGCCGTGTCGACCAGGGTCTGCGCCGTGAAGCTGCTCACGGCCTGCGCCTGCTCGTTGACCAGCAGCGACGCACCGGATCGGCGATCGGTTGCCGACAACCCGGTCGTCACCATCAGGTCCTTTCGCACCGACGCGGGGCCGGCAACCTTGCGCACGGCATTCAAGCCGGCCGACGGCACGTCGGCCGCGATGGCCTTCACATACTTGTAGCGATGCGTGACCGTCCCACCCGCCGTCTGCACGGCCGCGACCACCGGATCACAGGAAGCCGGGCACTTGATGATGACGCGTTCGGCGAATGCGGGGGAACTGACGACGCTGATGGACAGGATGACGAATGCGATCCGTATGGTGTGGCGCATGCAACTCTCCCAGGGTGAACGATCGACTCGAACGATGATCGCGACGTGAGACCACGACGCTGAAGGTGCGGCACTTATAAGTCGAGCGGTGTTTCAACGCAAGCTCGGCCGACGGCTTGGTATGATGCTGCTCTCCATGCAACGTCCGGAGGACGACCCGCTCCAGGATCTTGCGGACGCCATCGTCGATGGCCGTCCCGTGCAATGGGATTCCGTCGGCAACACCGGCGATCCGTCGCACGACTCGATCGTCCGGGAGTTCCATGTTCTGGCCGCCCTGGCCGACGTCCACCGGCGCATCCAGTCGAGTGACGATCACGAGGCTGATGGCTGGTCTCCCGCACCCGAATCGCCCACCGACAGCGAGGCGCTCGCCACGTGGGGCCCCTTCGAGCTGAAGTCGGTCCTGGGCAGAGGCAGTTACGGAACCGTGTACCGCGCCCGCGATCCGAAGCTGGATCGCGACGTCGCGCTCAAGCTCGTTCCGTCGCCGGACCCTGTCACGCTCGAGAAAGTCGTGGCCGAAGGCCGCCGGCTCGCGCGGGTGCGGCATCCCAACGTCATCACCGTGTACGGCGCCGACGTGTTCGATGGCGTGGCGGGAATCTGGATGGAGCTGCTCGAGGGGCAGACCCTGCACCACGAACTGCGCGAGCGCGGCCCACTCGGGGCGCGCGAGGCATCGCTCGTCGGGATCGAACTGTGCCAGGCGCTGGCCGCGGTCCACCACGCGGGTCTCGCGCACCGCGACGTCAAGGCTCAGAACGTCATTCGGCAGGAGGGTGGGCGGATCGTCCTGACCGACTTCGGCGCGGGGCGTGAGCTGGACGCGGCCGGAAATCCTGCCGGGACACCACTTTACATGCCTCCAGAGGTCCTCGAGGGGGCCCCGGCGTCGGCATCGGGCGACCTGTACAGCCTCGGCGTCCTGCTTTTCAACCTCACGACCGGGGAGTTCCCCGTAACTGGTTCGAATCTCGACGACTTACGAAGCGCGCATCGGTCCGGCCAAAAAAAACGGCTCCGGGATGTACGCCCTGACCTTCCTACGGCGTTTATACGAGCGGTTGAACACGCGACCGCGGCGGACCCGGCCGACCGGCCGGCCACCGCAGCGGCGCTAGAGGAAGCCCTCGAAGGAGTACTCCGCCGTCAGGGGACCGGGCGGAGCGGATCCGGGCAGGTCTTCCGCTCACGGTATGGACTTGTGGCTGCACTGCTGATCGCCGTCGCGCTCTTCGCCTGGAAGCTCCCGCTTTTCGACCGGCCCGCGGGCCAGCCGGAAGGGGGGATCCGTTCCATTGCCGTCCTGCCGTTCGACACCGGCAACGCGGACCAGGCCTATCTCGCCGACGGCTTCACGCAGCTGCTGATCGACAACCTGTCGCAGCTCGACTCACTGCGCGTGATCGCCCGCACCTCGTCGGGTTCGTACGGGTCACAGAACAAATCCGTTCCGGTCATTGCCGCCGAACTGGGGGTCGACGGGATCGTGCAGGGATCGATCGATCGCACCGGGGATCGGATCCGCGTCAGAGTCCGGGTCCTTCGCGCCAACGAGGAGCCGGTCTGGGAGGACAGCTTCGAGCGTGCGGGCACCGGCGTCTTCAACATCCAGGCGGAGATTGCCGAGCACGTCGTCCGGGCCATCCAGACGTCACTGCCGGATCAGGACCGCCGGGAGTTGAGGCACTATCCGGGGATCGGTCCCCAGGCGCAGGAGGCGTTTCTGCGGGCGCTGAACCGGATGGACGACCTGAGTGCGTCCAGCCTGGAACTCGCGCATCGCGACCTGCTCGAAGCCACCCGTCTGGATCCGCGGTTCGCCCTCGCCTACGCGACGCTGAGCCGTTGCTACCAGCTGCTCGGCTCGCGCGAGGTGCTCAACGAAGCGTACGCGCACGACCTTGCCCTCGACGCGGCCAACCGCGCGATCCAGTTCGACGAACAGGTTGCCGAGGGCCATACCCAGCTTGCCGAAGTGAAGCTGTATTACGAGTGGGACTGGGCCGTCGCCCAGCGGGAGTACGATCGCGCGCTCGAGCTGAACCCGAATGGCAGTCATGCGATGGCGCGCTATTCGTCGTTTCTGTCGGCGCTCGGCGAACACGACGCCGCGTTGCGGTGGGCGACCGTCGCACAGGGTCTGGATCCGGCGGCGAACGGCATCCGTTCCGGCGTCGGCATGGGACACTACTACGCCGGACGGTACGACCAGGCCATCCAGGCCTTTCATCAGCTGAACGAGATCCCGCCGTTCACCCTGCTTCCGCCAGACCGAGTCGGGCTGGCCAGGGCCTACGCGGCGGTGGGCCGGTACGACGAGGCGGTCGCGGAGCTGGAGACCGCCATCAAGCAGCAGGGTGAACTGACGCCGTGGCTCACCGAACTCGCCCGGACGCACGCCGCCGCCGGCAATTTCGGTGAAGCGCGCCGGCTCCTGGCGAAAGTGCAGGCCGAGCCGAACCGGTCGCGCGTGTTCCCGGCCAACATCGCGTACGTCTATATCGAGCTGGGGGAGTTCGAGCGAGCGTTCGCCGAACTCGAACGAGCGATCGAGCAGAAGGCGACCGCGATGCTCTGGGCGAACGTCGACCCGAGGCTCGACCGGATCCGTGACGATCCGCGATTCGGCGACATCCTTCGCCGAATCGGAATCCCGTCAACACGATAGGAGCCGTAAATGCCGAAGAAGAGATACTCGCTGGGTGATCTGCGCGACATGCTGCAGAAGTACAAGCAGGCGCTTGGCGAGGCCCGTTCCGCAGAGAGCATGGACGCCGAGGGCAAGACGCGCAGCATCGATCCGGACCGGGTGAAGCGCGCCACCGCAGCGCTCGAGACCGCCATCAGCGAACTCGAAGAGGTCTGCCAGGACGGCGTGCTCGCGATCATCGTCGACTCCGAGTAGGCGCCGCGGGTCGATCCCCTCGATGGAATTTCGGCGAGCATCCCATCTCGTTCTCTACTGGGAGGACGAGACGCTGGTGCTCAGGAACTACGCGACCGGCCGTTCGCTCAAGACGGATCCCTTCATCCTCCAGGTGCTCGAAGGTTTTTCGACGTGGCGCAGGCTCGATGACTACGTCTCGGGCCTCGGGCCGGACGTGCGTCCGACCGTCGAGCGGCTGGTCGACGCGCTGCACGCCCATGGCTGGCTGCGCCGCCGCGATGATGCCCCCGATCCCGTGGAGCACGGGCTCGATCAATGGGGCGCGTGGAATCCGGCGGCCGGGTTCTTCCACTCCGCGAGCCGCAGCACGCGGTTCGTGGAGCTGGATCATCACGTCGAGCACCTTCGGCACCAGGCCGAGACCTGGCCCATGCCGGCGCCGACGAAGTCCTATGAAGAGGCCCGCGTCAGCCGTCTGCCGAAGCCGAACGTGCGCGGCGCGTTCCCGCGGGTGCTCACCGAGCGACGAACGTGGCGCCGGTTTGGCAGGGCGCCGGTGGACCTGGAGCCCTTCTCGACGCTCCTGCACCTGACGGCCGGCGTCCAGTCGTGGATCACGGCGAAGGGTGAAGGGCGTGTGCCGCTGAAGACGGCGCCCTCAGGCGGGGCGCGTCATCCGATCGAAGTCTACGTCCTGGCGCGCCGTGTGCGATCGCTCGAGCCGGGGATCTATCACTACGCCTCGGATCAACACGTGCTCGAGCGCGTCCCGGGATCGGCGAAGCCTCCGGCCTTCGACGCGATCCTGCCCACGCAGTGGTGGTATCGCGACGCCGCGGCGCTCGTGCTCTTCACCGCGGTGTTCGAACGCACGCGCTGGCGCTACCGCAGTCCGCGCGCCTACCGCGCGGTGCTGCTCGAGGCCGGGCACGTGTGCCAGACCTTCTGCCTCACCGCAACCTGGCTCGGGCTCGCGCCCTTCTGTTCAATGGCGATTGCCGATGCCGTTGCGGAGAAAACGATCGGCATCGACGGTGTGTCGGAGGCCGTCCTCTACGCGGCGGGCGTCGGCAGCCGTCCGGTGCTCCGCCGCGGCATGCCTGGCTCGATACCGCCGCGTACGTAGGGCGCCACTCTAGTGGCACCAGAGTAGTAGGGCGTCACTTTAGTGGCGCCACGGGAGTAGGGCGCTGCTTTAGTGGCGCCACGGCGTCACGCCTGCGCCATGTAGCGCGCGAGCTTGGTGACGGCGCGGGAGATGGCCACGCGCGCGGCGCCGGCCGTCGGCTTGTTCACGAGCGCCGCCACTTCCGCGTAGCTGTAGCCAAGCTCGAGCCGTGCGATCACGGCCTGGCGCTCGACATCGTGCAGGCGCGCGAGCGCGTGCTCGTAGCGTTCCATCGCCTCGCTGCCTATCGCGGCTTCGAGCGGAGAGGATTCCCGGCCTGGTAATTCCGGATCGAGCTCCTCTCGATTCGGATAGCGCACCGTGCGACGCACTTCGTCGCGGATCCGGTTCATCAGCGCCTGCCGCAGGTACGCCTGCAACGCCCCTTCGCCGCGCTGTTCGAAGCTGCTGAAGTTGCGGAAGGTGCGCGTCACCACGTCCTGGACCAGGTCGTTGGTGTCGCCGAGGTCCCGCGCATAACTGGGAAGGCGGCCGCGTGCCCAGCGCCGCAGGCGCGGCAGGTATCGCTCCAGCAGCCGGTTCAGCGCGTCGTCGTCCCCCTGCTGCGCACGTTGAATGAGCTCGAAGGATGACTCCAGGTCCATCGCCGGTTCGCCTCGCATGATAGTCGCCGGCCCGATGAGATGCAAAGGCACGCCGCCGTTCCGGGCACGCTGCTAACATTGGCGGATGGCTCTGGACGAACGCGCATTCTTCAACGAGAAGCCTGAAACTCGGCCGGGCAGCTATCAGTGCCCGAAGTGCCGCCGCACGTCGGAGTACGCGATCCGCTGGGTCCGCCGGACGAAGAAGGATCGTCCGCCCGCGAACGCCAGCGAGGCCGACAAGGCGAAGTACGCCAAGCTCCGTGACTACCTGCTGCGCCTCGACGACACCGTGGTCTGCAAAACCTGCGGGCGCAAGTTCGACATCCCCTCGCAGCACTCGCTGGTGTTCGTGGACCAGTTGTCAGGGCTCCCCGATGCCGCCACCCTCGAACGCGAGATCGCGGAAGCCTCGGGAGACGACGAACCCGTCGTCGAAAAGAAGCCGGCCATTCCGGCAAGGTTCACCCGCAAGTCAACCGGCTGGAAATAAAGCCACAGAAGAGACACTGAGTGGGGGCCACAGGGGAACACCGAGAAAACACAGAATCGGGGGCCACAGGGGAAACACCGAGGAAACACAGAATCGGGGGGCCACAGGGGAAACACCGAGGAAACACAGAATCGGGGGGCCACAGGGGAACACCGAGAAGACACAGAATCGGGGGGCCACAGGGGAACACC
>DASWVN010000185.1:0-3109 GCA_036401215.1 Vicinamibacterales bacterium
AATCTCGAAGGGGACCAGGTGATCGGCAGCGAACTCGCGCTCTACATTGCCGAGAACCTGCTGACCGGCTACGCCTCCAATCCCACGATCAGGCAGCGCCTCGACTCCCACGTCTTCTACATCGTTCCGCGCGTGAATGCGGATGGAGCGGAGGCGATGTTCGGCGCCGTCAAGGACGGACGCAAGACCAACACGGCGACGTTCGACAATGACAACGACGGCCGTGTGGATGAAGATGGCCCCGAAGATCTCAACAAGGACGGCGTCATCTCGGTGATGCGCGTGAAGGACCCGAACGGCCCTTACATGATCCACCCCGACGATCCGCGCCTGATGCGCCGCGCCGATCCGGCAAAGGGGGAAGCCGGCGGATACTCGATCTACTGGGAAGGGCTCGACAACGACGGCGACGGCTTCATCAACGAAGACCCGGCCGGCGGTGTCGATCTCAACCGGAACTTCCAGCATCAGTATCCCTACTACCGGCCGGACGCGGGTCCCCACATGGTGAGCGAGCCGGAAGTGCGCGGCATGCTCGACTACGTGCTGGGACGCCGGAACATTGCGGCGATCCTCACCTTCGGTGAAAGCGACAACCTGATCGCGCCGCCGACGGCGAGCGGCGGCCACGCGCCGGCGTCGGTCATCGATCTCATCGCCTTCGCCAACGACAGTATCGAAGACGCGCGTGAGACCGGACGCTTCCAGGCTCCCGCGGCGTTCGGCGGGCGCGGTTTCGGTGGCCGTGGCGGCCGCGGCGGCGCGCAGGCTGGCGGCGGCGGACGCGGTGGTCCGTCCCCCACGCCTCCAGCGACGACGGTTGCAGGGACCGATCTCGAATACTTCCGCACGATCAGCGACAAGTACCGGCAGCTGACCGGTCTGCGGACGTCGCCTCCGACACGCATCCCCGGCGGCGCGTTCTTCGAGTACGGCTACTACCAGTTCGGCGTCCCGTCGTTCTCGACTCCGGGCTGGGGGATCTCCGGTGAAGGCGGTCCAACGGGGCCGGGCCGGGGAGGCGCTCCGCAGGCTGGCGCTCCGGCGGGCCGGGGCGGTGGTGGCGGACGCGGCGGTGGTGGCGGAGCCGCTTCGGCCGCGAGCGAAGGGACCGCGGCCTTCGATCTTCGCCTCCTCCGCTGGATGGACAGCGAGAAGGTCGACGGCTTCATCAACTGGACCGCCTTCAAGCATCCGACGCTTGGCGACGTCGAGATCGGCGGCTTCCGTCCGTATGCGATCAGCAATCCCGATCCCGCGAAGATCGCCGACCTTGGCAAGTCGCACCTGGAGTTCGTGACCTACCTGTCCGGGATCTTCCCGAAGGTGTCGATCGCGAGCACGTCGGTGACCAGCCTGGGCGGTGGACTCTATCGCGTGAAGGCCGAGATCGAGAACGGCGGCTTCCTGCCGACGTCGAGCGCGCAGGGCGTCCGTTCCCGCTCGGTGAAGCCGACGATGGTGCAGCTCGGAGTGAATCCCGAGGACATCGTCTCTGGCAGTCCGAAAACCAACTTCTTCCCGGCGCTCGCCGGATCCGGACGACGGCAGTCGTACGACTGGATCATCAGGGGCAAGCCGGGATCGACGATCACGTTGAAAGCCGTCTCGCAGAAGGGCGGGACGGATAGTGCGACGCTGACGCTGAAGTGAGCGTCACGTGTCAATGCTGCCCGCCTTCGCCAAGGCTACGGCGGGTCCGCCGAAGCGCTTCGCGCGAAGGCGGAAATGTCGAATGCTGAATGCTGAATTACACAGAACTCCGATTGCAGGGACACGATTCATGCGCAAGAGATATCCAGTCATAGCTCGTTTGGGTCTGGCCGCCGCGCTGGCCATGGTGCCGGTCTCCATGGGCGCGCAGCAGAACCGGAACGGCAACGGCAATACCGATCCCGTCTCGGGATCCGATCCGCAGTTCAAGGTCCGTCTCGACTTCAATCGCTGGCACGATGTCGCCGAGTTGAAGTCCGACTTCGAGAAACTCGAAAAGGCGTGGCCGAAGTTCCTGAAGCTCTCCTCGCTCGGCAAGAGCCACGGCGGGCGGGACATCATCCTGATGACCATCAACAACCCGGACACCGGTCCCGAGATGAGCAAGCCGGCGATGTACATCGAGGCCAACGTCCACGGGAACGAGATCCAGGGGGCGGAGGTCTCGCTCTACACCGTCTGGTATCTGATGGAGCACTACGGCCGGATCGATCAGATCACCAAGCTCGTCAACGAGCGCGTGTTCTACGTCGTGCCGACGGTGAACCCCGATGGACGCGACCACTTTCTCAAGGGCACCGGCGCGGGCTCCCGCACCGGGCACGTTCCGGTGGACGATGACAACGACGGCCTCTACGACGAGGACGGCGACGACGACCTGAACGGCAACGGCGTGATCGAGCAGATCCGCAAGTACGTGCCCGGGCAGGGCACGCATCGTCCCAACGCGCAGGATCCGCGGATCATGGAGCCGGTCCCGCCCGGGCAGACCGGCGACTACATCCTCCTCGGCAGCGAAGGCATCGACAACGACGGCGATGGGCGCGTCAACGAGGATCCGGTCGGCGGCTACGACGGCAACCGGAACTGGGCGTCGAACTGGCAGCCGGAGTACATCCAGGGCGGCGCGATGGATTATCCCTTCCAGTTGCCGGAAGCGAAGGCGGTCAACGACTTCCTGATGGCGCACCCCAACATCGCGGGCGTGCAGTCGTATCACAACAACGGCGGCATGATCCTGCGCGGGCCGGGCGCCGAGTGGCAGGGGGAATATCCGCGCGCCGACGTCAACGTCTACGACGAGCTGGGACGGCAGGGAGAGCGGATGCTGCCGTACTACCGGTATCTCGTGATCTGGAGCGGTCTCTACACCGTCCACGGCGGGTTCATCGACTGGACGAACGACGGCCTCGGCATGCTGTCGTTCTCGAACGAGCTGTGGAACGGCGGCCAGTACTTCAACAGTCCCGCGCTGCAGGAGCAGCAGCAGGATCCGAACAGCCCGATCAACAACCGCGTCGCGCAGTACTACTTCGACGACTATCTGGAGTTCGGCGACCAGTACATCGAGTGGAAGGAGTTCGACCACCCGCAGTACGGCAAGGTGGAGATGGGC
>DASWVN010000186.1:0-8456 GCA_036401215.1 Vicinamibacterales bacterium
CTCGCGCTTCGCGCGAGCTACGGCTAGGCAGGCTGTGAATTGGCTACAGCAGGCCGGCTGTGATGACAGCCAGGGTCGGCAGGCTGTGAATCAGCTAGGGCCAGGCAGGCTGTGAATCAGCCAGGGCCAGGCAGGCTGTGATGACAGCTACCGCAAGGCAGGCTGAGAATGGCAGCTACGGCTAGGCAAACTGTGAACCTTCTGCCTGGCGATGGCCAACTCTCCAATTGGGGCGAAGTCGGACCTCCCTCCTGCACCGGCGAGTTCAGCGTCTGCGTACGTGCATTTCGTTCCTGATAGCCAAATCTGCGTACCGGAACGTCGATCCGAAGGAAACCCGCCGATTCCCCGCTGGCCTTGTCTGTGCGTTCAGCTGACGCATGCACGGTCTCGAAAAACGGATCGTCTACATCCTTCGCAGTGAGAGCAATCCGTCGCGCCACTACGTCGGCATCACTGACAACGTCGACGCGCGGCTCGAGTGGCACAATCGTGGACCATCCGGGCACACCGTCAACCACCGGCCCTGGTCCCTCGTGGTCACGATGGAGTTTCGCACCGAGAAGGCTGCACGAGTCTTCGAGAAGTACCTGAAGTCGGGTTCCGGTCGAGCCTTTACGAAGCGCCACTTTGCCCCGGAAGGCACCTCGCCTGGATGCACGGGCTTCGATCACGCCGGCCAGGAGCACGACCAGCACCGCTGATGGTGATGAGTCCCCTGGCGCTCTCGCCGCCGCATTGGAACGGCGTCTGCCGCGGTTATCCTTGACACCGTGTTCTGTTAGTCGTAGCTTACCGTTAGTGGCTGCTAACCGAGAGAGGGACGTCTGGGCGGCGCTCGGCGACGGAACCCGGCGCGCGATCGTGCTGATGCTCGCCGCCGGCCCGATGTCGGTCGGAGATCTGGCGGCGCAGCTCCCCGTCACGCGGCCGGCGGTATCGCAGCATCTGAAGGTCCTGAAGGACGCGGGGCTGGTCGACGAAGAGGCCGTTGGCACTCGCCGCCTCTACCGATTGAACCCTGCCGAAGTGGCGGCACTGCGTGAACAGCTCGACGACTTCTGGCACCGGGCCCTGGGCGGGTTTCGAAAGGCGGTCGAGCGAACCAAGAGAGGCAGGACATGACTCAGTCCGGAACCGCGACGATCGTTCGACAGCAAGTGGTCGTGAACGCGCCAATCGACGAAGCGTTCAAGGTCTTCACCGAGCGTTTCGGTGATTTCAAGCCGCGCGAGCACAATCTGCTTCAAGCCCCCATCGCCGAGACGGTGTTCGAGCCGCGGGTCGGCGGCCACATCTATGACCGCGCGGCCGATGGTACCGAGTGCCGATGGGCGCGGATTCTGGCCTTCGAGCCCCCGGATCGCGTGATCTTCTCGTGGGACATCAGTCCGCACTGGCGGGTCGAAACCAATGCGGATCTCACGAGCGAGGTCGAGGTGCGCTTCTTCGCGGAGACACCCGCGCGGACACGTGTCGAACTCGAACACCGCAACCTCGATCGCCACGGCTTCGGATGGGAGTCCGTGCGTGATGGAGTGGACAGCGAAGGCGGCTGGCCGTTGTACCTGCAGCGTTACGCGGCGCTGTTCGCGCCGAACGCTTGACACAGCTCGACTATCGACGCCCCCTCACCGCCGTAGCAGCAGCTGGGCGGACATGAGTCCGAGCCAGCCTGCCGCAAACGCCCCGAGGAGTGTCGTCGCGACGTTGAGCATCGCCGGGCCCACCGCTCCCTCCTCGAGCAGCCGGGTCGTTTCGTGGTTGAAGCTGGAATACGTCGTGAACCCGCCGATCACACCGATCGTGATAACCGACCGCATCGTCGGGGACCACGACAAGGCTGCCGCGGCATGCATCACCCCTGCGATGGCGAAGCAGCCCACGAGATTGACGATCAGGGTCCCGAACGGGAAGGTGCTTCCAAACCGCTGCGCGGCCCAGAGAGCAATCAGGTAGCGGGCACCACTTCCTGCAGCGCCGCCGAGACAAATCCAGATGAATCGTTCCATGTCGCGTCACCTCAGGGGGCCGCGGCATGAAGACACTCCTGCGGCCACCCGCAGGAGTCATTGGCCGTCTGGGACGGCGATTGAGGCGGACTCCACCGCCCGACGATCGTTCGAGTCTGCCGGCGCCTCTGCCGGTTGTCAAGTGAGGTCCGTGCGGAGTGTCCACGCGGAGCACGTTGCGCCGCACACCGACGATCGTCCTGAAAGCGATGAATCCCACCCCACACGATTTTCCTCCGGTACAACTCGACTGATCCCTGCGCATCCCTCCCCGAGATCGCACTTGACCAGGAGGTGAAGCGATGACGAGGCGGAGATTGCCGGAAATCGCGATGCGGGAATGCATCAGCGAACTGCGCGCGGCCTGCCGGCTGCCCATCGACGATGCGGCGATGGCGATGGTGGACGAGCGGGTGCGGCACAACTTCTTCAGGATCCTGTCGCATCCTGACGGTCCGCGGCGCTGGGCCGATCACGGGCAGCGCATGCGCGACAACGCGCGCCACCTTGGCGCGCTCGCCGATTTCTACGGAAGCCGGGACGGGTTCGTGGGAGTCGAGGCGATGCAGCGCGCGTTCCAGGCCGTGCGCGACGACTGCACCGTCCGCGCAGAAGTGACACCCGTGGCATTCGAGTACTGCCAGCCGCCGCCCCCGCCGGGCGGCCTGGAGGAGGAGGACGAGGCGCTCGCCCGCGTCCCCGAAACCGTCTAGTCCGCAAACGGGCCGTCCCGGTCCTCCCCCCCGGGGCGGTCCCCTTCCACCTGCCGGTCGCGAATGCGACCAGTCCGGACAACAGGAGTGTGTGTCACATGCGTAGGGTGATCTGGAGCATCGTTCTCATCGTGTCCACGGCGTCGCTGGCGGACGCACAGACGGCAGCGGGCGGCAGCATCGGCGGCGTCGTCCGCGACGAGCAGGGGTCGGTCGTTCCCGGCGTCGTGCTGACTGCGAAAAGCGAGCAGGCACCCGTGGTCTACGAAGCGGCGGCGGATCGCAGCGGGGTCTACCGTTTCGCGAACCTCCCGCCAGGCACCTACACGGTGAGCGCGGCGCACGAAAGGTTTGCCGCGTTCGTGCGGACGTCGGTCATCGTCCGGGCCGGCCTCGCCGTCACGGTGGATGTCCCGATGAAGGTCGGTGCCATCGGCGAGACGGTGGAGGTGCGTGCCGAGTCGCCGCTGCTCGAAACGCGAAGCGGCGGGCAGTCGGTCAACGTGAGCGGCGAGCTGTTGCGTGCGGTGCCGCTCTCGGAAGGACGGGAGTGGTTTGCCGCACTGTCGGTGACGCCCGGTGTGGTCACGTCGGAAGTGTCCGGGTCGAAGCTCTTCTACGTGCGCGGCTCCGACCCGGCCACGACCGTCGTGCAGCTGGACGGTGTGGATGTGACGGGAGCGGCAAAGCCGGGTGTCACCTACCTGCAGATGAACACCGATGCCGTTGCCGACATCCACATCCAGACCGGCGGGGTGCGAGCGGCGACACCGCTCGCGAGCGGCGGCGTCATCAATGTCGTGACGGCGAGCGGGACCAATACCGTCAAAGGCGCAGGGACGCTCTTCCTGCAGCCCGAAGCGTGGAACGATTCCAATCAGCCGGGCGGGACGAGCGCGAACGCCGAACAGACGCAGCTCGATCTCTCCCTCGGCGGGCCGATCGTGAAAGACCGGCTGTGGGCGTTCGGATCGTATCGCCGGAGCCAGATGACGACAGGCGTGAGCCGAACGGAGGCGCAGGTCGCGAACCTTCGCGCGCTGCTCGGGGCGTTCGACCCGATCGATGCCACGCGTGAGGCGAACTTCTGGATGGCCAAGCTGACCGCCCAGGCGGGCCGGCATCATCTCTCGAGCTTCTACCAGAAGGATGACAATCCGCTGACCGACATCCTGGCCAACGGGGAACGGCCTTTTACCCAGACGACCGGCGGCATGGCCGCCTCCATCAGAGCGTCATCGGTGTGGACGAACCGCCTCACGACGACGTTCACCGCTGGCTACAACGACAAGGACCGCGAGAGTTCGATCCACGGAGCATCCGGCCCGAACATCCGGGTGTTCGACAGCTCGATTCTCTCGGGAGGACGGCGGCTCGGCAACGGACAGCTCGCGTCGCTCGGCGCACCGCTGGCCAACGAACTCACGCAGCCGAACGAGAAGATCACCGCGTCGTTGGACGCTGCGCTGTATTGGTCCCACGGGGCCTCGTCACATGAACTGCAGGCCGGCGTGTATTTCGAGACCCGGGTACAGGGGAACCATCTGACCTACACGAACGACGGCTTCATCATCGAGGAGCACATCCTGCGGCAACAGGGCGATCCGACGAGCGGGACACTCCCGTTTCATCGCCTCATCATCAATGGCCCTGAGCTGACGACGTTCAACCAGCGTGGGCGTGACCTCGCCTTCTACGTCCAGGATTCGTGGCGGCCCTCGGCACGGCTCACCGTGAGCGGCGGCGTACGCCTCGACCGGATCGTCGTCGACGACCGGATCTTCGGGCTGACATCTCAGCAGAGCCTGGACGTCGGGCCGCGCGCCAGTATCAATTACTCGCTCACCGGCGATCACCGGAACGTCGCGCGGGCCTATTGGGCACGAGTACACGATCAACCGGGCATCGTCACCACGACGGGCAGTCCCAACCTGGGGCAGCGCGACCTCTACGACCTCGATCTCGATGGCACGTTCGAAACGACGTTGGTGACGCCTCCCTCGACAGCGGCGATCGCCAACCGCACGATCGATCCGGACCTGCACCAGCCGTACGTGCAGGAGTGGGGAGCGGGTTTCAGCCGTCAGTTCCCCGGAACGGCCGCCGTTCACGTCGACGTCGCACGCCGGCGCTTCACCCATCGCCCGGGATTGGTGGAACTCAACGGCCGGTTCGAAGGCGGGGTGTTCACCGGGTATCTCGATGAAGACTTCAACGAGATCTACATGGCGACGAACAACCGGTGGAACACACCCGTTTACACGTCCCTCGAGCTGTCGGCGACGAAGCAGACGGCGCGGGTGCAGGCGCTCGCCAGCTACGTTCGCCAGTGGCGGCACATCGACGGCACCTGGCAGCCGAACGATCCGGCGGCGTTCATCCAGCCCGACGCGTTTCCGAACAACACGGGGATCGGAAGCTCCACGGGAACAGCCTCGGCGGCGAGCGACGCCAACAGCCTCGTCGGTCACCACATGACGCAATCCGTGACCGCCAGCGCGCAATGGCAGGACCACGTCGTCCGCACCGGCCTCGCGGTGACCGGCCCCTGGTCGATGGCGCTGGCGCTCAACTACACCTATCAGTCCGGCACGTGGTCCGGCCCGATGGTCACGCGTCTCGATGCGGCTGATCCGGCGTTCGGACCGGCCACGGTCGTCCTCTCGAACGGCCGGCGCGTCGCGAATCCGCTCGCGACCGTGATCCGGTTCGCGTTTCCGACGCGCGGCGAAGGCCAGCTCCGGTCACCGGGGATGCACGCGCTGAACCTGCGGATCGGGCGGCGGTTCCGGTTGAACCGCGTCACGTTCGACGCGAGCCTCGATGTCTTCAACGCCACGAACAACGGCGCCGACCTGGGGTTCGTGACCGGCGCGAACCAACTCTATAACCCGCTGTATGGCCAGACGACCTCCCGCCAGGCTCCGCGCTCGGCGCAGTTGACGTTTCGCGCAGCGTTCTAGATCGTATGCGCCGCATCGCGTTTGGCCTGATCTGCGCGGGAGTCGTCGTCTTCGCACTCGCGCTGCGAGAGGTACGCAGCGATGAGCGTCTGCCACCGCAACAGCGGCGGATGTCGTTCCACAACCGGCTGCTGCTCAATCGAGCCATGCTGGCCGGGCTATCGAGAATCGAGGTCCTGCTGTTGCTCGATCGTGCTCCCGAAGCGGCCGGTGCGTTTTCCGCGGTGGCCGCTTCGTTGGGCACACTCGAGGGACGCATCCTGAGCACCGACCCGTCGATCGGCTATGCGCGCGTGGAACTGCCGCCCGATCGCCTGTTCGACTTGGTGGATACGCCGGTCATCGAGGCGTACCAGATCTCGTCGCTCTCGCGAGGAGCCTGGTACCGCGACGGACCGCCTGAAGCCAACGCCACCATGTTCCGGGGCTACGAGGTCACGCCGATCACCGGAACCGAGCCCTCGAGTGAATACGCCAACCTGCCGGAACTCACGCCAGCAGAAGCGCGGGCCCCGGGGTTCACCGCGGACGAAGACGCCGGTGTGGGCGAATGGATGCGCCGACATCCCACCTTCGACGGGCGCGGTGTGACGATCGCGATCCTCGAAAACGCACTCCCGTCGTTCGCCGATCCGGTGTTCCGCACCGCCCTCACGCTCGAGGGACAGGAAGTCCCGAAGATCGCGGGCATTCTCAACACGATCGACCCCGCGCACATCGACGACACGCGTGTGCGGCTGACGATCCCGGTGGATGCCTCGACGAGCTGGACACGCGTGGACACGCGCACCTACGTCTTCCCGGCCCCGGGGAAGTACTGGCTGGGCATGCTGGAGATTCCGGCGGGCGATAGCGCGGTCAACCGATTCGCCGTGATCGAACGCGACGACACGGGGCAGGTGTGGATCGACGCGAACGGCGATGCGTCGTTCCAGGACGAGGCGCCCCTTGCCGACGTGAACGAGCGCTTCGAGCCGCGGTTCCTCAAGGTGCGCTACCCGCAGCCACTGGACGTCAGCTTCGTCATGAGCCGCGCGGCCGAACCGCATGTGGTTCACATCTACCCGGGTCGGAGCAGCCATCAGTCGATGACCGCCAGCGTCGCGGCCGGCAATCGCACCGACGAGAGCCTCGCGAGCGGCGTCGCACCCGGAGCGAGGCTGCTGTTCGTACGGATGACGACGTCGGCAGACGGTCTTGCCGGGGTGATGGAAGGCTTTCTGCGCGCAGCCCGGCGGACCGATGTCGACCTCCTCACGTCGTCCCACGGACTGCACCTGATCCCGGATACCGCCGCCGACTTCGTCGGTCTTCTGTTCAGCCGCATCAGCGAGGTGTACAGGAAACCGATCATCAGTGCGGCCGGAAACTTTGGCTTGATGCTCGGCCATATCCAGGCACACGGCGGCGCGCTCTCCGTCGGCGGAACGCTGGGTCCGGAGACTCATGCCGCCTTCTATGGCGGTGTGCCGCTGCCGGGCATGATCGTTCACCCGACTTCCGCCGCCGGCCCGGCGATCGACGGATCGATCAAGCCTGACTTCCTGGCGCCCATGGAGCGGATCGCCGCCGATCCGCCGTGGTACAGAACGCTGGAAGCGGTTCCCTTCGCGAACCCAACTCACCGCGTCCCGCCCGGGTATGAGATCAGCTGCTGCACCTCGGCCAGCAGCCCTTACGCGGCAGGCGCGATCGCGCTGCTGATCAGCGCGGCGCGCCAGTCAAACGTCCCGTACTCCGTGGAGTTGTTGAGCCGCGCCCTCCGAGTTACCGCGCGTCCGATCGATGGATTCCAGGCACACCAGCAGGGCAACGGCGCGCTCGACATCGAAGCGGCATGGCAGGAACTGGCCAGCGGCTTCGCTCCGCCGCGCATCGAATCGACGGCCACAATCCTCCATTCTCTTGCGCAGTACGCCGCGCGAGGCCCGATCGGCAGAGGGATCCTCGAATTTGGCGGCTGGACGGCGCCGATGACCGACACCCGCACGATCACCCTGCGTCGCACGTCGGGCCCCGCCGGACCGGTTTCGTACACCACGGCCTGGACCGCTGATGACGGCACGTTCTCCACCCCCGCATCCGTGACGCTGCCGCCGAACACGGATGTGCCGTTGCCCGTCCGCATCGACGTGAAGAAGCCTGGCGCGCACAGCGGACTGCTGTCGCTGCACGATCCCGCATCCGGTGCCGTGGTCTTCCGCACGCAGGCCACCGTCGTCGCGCCCGCACGGACGCACGCAGCAACAGGGACAGTCGAGATCACAGGGACGCTGGCTACCATGCACCAGAACGCGCACTACCTCCACGTTCCCCCCGGCGCCGATGCCCTCGCCCTGGAACTCGAGGTGGCACGCGGTGTCCTCAACGCGACGCTGCTCCAGGCGCACGGCCTCGTCTCGACGTACTACATGCCGGTTCACCCGATGGACATCTTCTCCGTCGGTCCGGGAACGTACCACCTCGTGATGCCGAACCCGGAGCCGGGCACGTGGACGCTCCGGCTGAAGAACGCGTCGGTTCGCTTTCCAGCGAAGCTGATGTTGGGTCCACGAGATGACGCCCTGGCCGAGTACACGGTCCGCATGCGCATTCTCGACGTTGACGTCACGGCGAAGCCGCAGGCGCGGACGGTGTCGCTGGATCTTCACAATCGTGGCGCGGCGCTGACCGAACCAGTGATCGAAGCCTGGCAGGGCTCACGCCGCACCCATCGGGCCGCCTTCGCCGCAAGCGGCGTCTCGAACGTGATCGACCTCGACGTGCCG
>DASWVN010000187.1:0-8316 GCA_036401215.1 Vicinamibacterales bacterium
TAGGGCGCGGCTTTATGCCGCGCCGATCACCGTAGGGCGCGGCTTTACGCCGCGCCGTGGCGCGAAGGCGGCGCGCGCAGGGATCAGGGGACGTAGGGCGCCCCTTGATGGGGCGCCACGAACTGGACTTGTCCGCAACGCGTGGACAAATTCCCGGTTGCCGCCGCGCCGGAGATGTACAATAGTCGGACGCTTTCAGTCGGGGCGTGGCTCAGCCTGGTAGAGCACTCGGTTCGGGACCGAGGGGTCGGTGGTTCGAATCCACTCGCCCCGACCACACAATGAAAAGAGGCCGCGAAAGCGGCCTTTTTCATTTGTGGGAGGGTGTCCCGAGCGAGAGGATCGACCGGCGCCCGACGGTCAGCGCGCGTGCCAGTATCCCGGACGCCGGCGCGCGTGCGCGACGGCAACGATCTCGATGGTGTTGCCGCGTACGCGATACACCACGAAGAACGGGAAGCGCCGAAGCAATACGCGCCTTGTGCTACTGAGATACGGAGATCCGGTTTTCGGGTCGCTCGGAGATCCGTTCGATCGCTTGTTCGAGTTCGCGTTGGAAACGACCAGATGCGGTCTCGCTCCGTTCGCGGTACCACCGCTCGGCAGCCTCCGCTTCGTCCGGCGGCGAGCGGGAATGTGACCGCGAACTCAGGCATCAACGCGCGGCGAGTCGGCGCCGAACTTCCGCCCAGGGGGCCGTCTTGACGGCTCCGCTATCGAGTTCCGCCACCCGCCGGTTCACCTCGGTCGCCCACGCAGCCTCGGCGTCCTCGTCGACGTCGGTGTCGAGGCTATCGAGCAATGAGCTGGCGAGAGCTGCACGGGCCTCGGTCGGCAGCGTCAGGGCATCCTTTAGAATCTCCGCTGCGTCACGCTTCATATGGGAACTCGCGGTTCTCGGACCACCGCGTCAGGTACTCGATGGCTGCGGCGGCGTGGTCGTGGCGCACCATGTCGAAGAGGAACTTCTCGTCCGCGATGGAGTCGTCCGTCGTGGCGCGCAGCGCGAACGTACGGTCCGGCGCCACGCAGGCGGCCAGGCACATCGCCTGAGGCGCAATCGCCGTTCGCTCATCTTCAGCCAGCGTCGCGAGAAGAGCCAGCCCGCGGTCGAGCACGCGTTCTGCTTCGCCCTGATCGGTTTTCGTTAGGACGCGTGCGATTCGTAGCAACGCTGCCGCTCGGACGGATGGCTCAGATTGTCCGGCCTGCAGCGTCGCCGCCGCGAGTAGCTCTCGAGGCATGTCGAATCCTGAACCGTCCACGCTCGCTGACTAGCTCATCCGGATAGCTGAGCGAGTTTGTCGTTTGTTTTCAGCCACTTACGAAAAAGGTGACTGTCCCCTTTTTCTACTCCGACCGGAGCGCGATGGCGGGATCGACGCGCGTCGCGCGGTGCGCCGGGATGAACGACGCCAGCGCCCCGACCACCAGCATCGCGACAGCGGCCGCGGTCACGGCTGACAGACCGCCGCCAGGCAGGCCTTCGATCGCCGTCGCGGCGGATCGTGTTCCCCAGAAGGCCAGCGGCGCGCCGACGACGAATCCGACTACGACGAGCGTCAGCGCGCGCCGCAGCATCATCCGCATGACGCCAGCGCGCGTGGCGCCAAGCGCGAGGCGGATCCCGATCTCCTTCGTGCGCCGCGTGATGGTATAGGCGAGAAGCCCGTAGAGACCAACAGCCGCGAGCAGCGCGCCAACAACGCCGAAGAAGCCGCCCAGGATCGCCATCAGTCGCTCGGGGACGACGGCCGCATCCACTTGCTCGGCCAGCGTGGTCACGCGCCGCACCGAATCCGCACCGAGCGCCTCGGTCACGATCCGGCGCGCGTCGATCGCAACGGCCATTGGACTGATATCCGTCCGCAGTGAGAGCGTCGTCGATGCTCCCGGCGGAGCGAAGAGGTACGCGATGGGCGGCGCGGGGATTCTCACGTCCTGATACTTCGCATCACCGGCGACGCCGACAATCCGGTAAGGATCGCGTTCGTTCTCGAGCCAGACCCGCAGCCTGATTGGATCGCGCCCCGCGAAGTACCGCCGCGCCAGCGCCTGGTTGACGATGACCCGGCGCGGATCTTCGGAGTCGGCGGCGCGGAAGTCTCGTCCTGCCAGGAGCGGCGTTCGATAGGTGGCGAAATAGTTGGGGGACACCCAGTTGAGCGACACCCGTTGTCGGTCCTGGACGGGCTCTTCGAAGCCTTCGGCCCGCAGAAACCGGCTCGCCGCGCCGGGAGCAACCGGGGTCGTCGCGCTCGCGGCAACGCTCCGCACGCCCGGAATCGCCTCCAGGCGCGGAACGAGATCACGGTAGAGTGCGGCGAGCTGCTGCCGATCCTGTACGCGCGACGCGTTGACGGACATCAGCAGCACGCCATTGCGGTCGAACCCGAGACTGCGATCGCGCAGGTCGCGCAGATGGGTGACGAAGAGCTGCGACACGCTCAGGAGCGCGAGCGAGATGGCCACCTGCGCGACCACCAATCCGTCGCCGAAGACCCGCCGGGATCGCGTGGGTGCGGAACCGTTCTGCCGCAACGCGCGCGCCGGCCCGGACACGATCGCCGCGATCGCGGGCATGAGTCCAAAGAGGAGCGCCGCCAGGACCGTGACGGCCGCGGTGAACATCAGCACCCGCGCATCGAGCGGAACGTCCAGATGTGGCGGTGGACCTGGCGATCTCGTGCCCGCCACCATGATCCGCATCAGCATCGTCGCACCGAATCGCGCGGCCACGAGACCCAGCACGCCTCCCATCGCGGCGAGGAGGCACGACTCGGTGAGCACCTGCCGAACGATGCGAAGGCGGCCGGCGCCGAGCGAGACGCGTATCGCCATCTCCTGCTCGCGCGCGGCGCCGCGTGCGAGCAGCAGGCCGCCGATGTTGACGCAGGCCAGCAACAGCACCCCGGCGACGGTCGTCATCAGCAGGAGCAGCGGTCCGCCGAACTGCTGATGCAGCGGCGTCGAGAGTCCGGTGCGAGCCGGCGTCACGTCGATGAGGGCCTGCCGCCACTGCGGATCCCGTTGCGCAAGCGCGTCGATCCGTGCCCGATCGAGCACCCGCATCTCGGCGCGCGCCTCTTCGATCGACACGCCGGGTCTGAGTCGTGCGGCGAGCGCCAGTCCGGCCCGGGATCGCATGGCCTCCGGCACCGCCGACAGCGAGATCCAGACCTCGGCCCGGTAGCCGGCGACGATGCCGGTGAAGTGCGGGTGGGCGACGCCGACGACCGTGGCACGCACCGGTACGGGCAGTCGGGTGTCTTCGATCTCGATCGCCGAGCCGAGCGCCCGCTCGTCGGCGTTGAGCTGCGTCCGCCAGTACTGCCAGCTCACGATCGCCGCCGCAGCCGCGCCCGGCGTGTCGTCAGAGGCGTCGAGCATGCGGCCCATCGCCGGCCGCACGCCAAGCGCCTTGAAAAAGTTGCCGGTGACTACCTCGGCCGCGATCGGGTCCGCGCCCGCGCGCGCGTCCGTCACCAGCGGCGCGAGTCCGAACAGGTCCGAGAAGACGTGGTTGCGGTCGCGATACTGCTCGTAATTGGCCAGGCTGAACGTGTTCAGGGGCGGGTCACCCGGATACTGAAACGTGAACTGCACGAGGCTCGCAGGATCACGGACGGCCACATCGCGAAAGAGGAGCGGATCGACAAGGCTGAAGATGGCGGTGTTGGCGCCGATGGCGAGCGTCAGGGTGAGGAGCGCCGCGCCCGTGACCAGCGGCGCGCGACGGAGCATCCGCCAGCCGTAGCGGACGTCCTGCAGCAGATCCTCGAGCCACCGCAGGCCGCGCTGCTCGCGCCGCCCGTCCATCGCCTGCGCCTCATCGTTCATGGCGGTGTCCTCAGGTGTCCTGCGTCCCTGAACCAGAACCGTTGTGTGAGTCCCACCCGGAATGACGGTGCCGCTTGCCGATCAGCGGCACGAAGCTGACGCCAATCAACACCAGCCGTGCGACGAGATAGAGCGCCAGCGCCTGGACGATCAGCAGTCCCGCGATCATCGCGAGACCAGCGAGCATGTGGAGGAGGTCCGTCATCGGTCGCAGGTCTGGAGTATTGCACCGACCCGTTCGAGGGCCTGTGCCTTCGGCACGCCGGGGTGCACATCCAGCTCCGCGCGGGATTGTAGTCCCGAAACGTGGTGGCGCCGCGCTCGCGGCCGGCGCCCGGTTCTGATGCGGGTCGCGTGGATCCGAAGGACCTGCGGCTCAGTGGTTCGTGAGGAAGTGTCTCGCCGACGGCCCTGACGACGGGCGGCGGACGATCGCCATCGTGACGCCGAGCGCCACACCTCCGAGAACAGCGGGGACGAGGAGCCACAGTATTTCGGGGCGCACGATCGCCACCAGCACACCGAAGACGACGAGGCCCAGGCCGCCGACGTCGGGCAGGGGACTGGCGGTCAGGTTGATCCGGCGCGGCTTGAAATTTCGTGGACGTTCGACGGGAGAGGGGTCGTCCGCGAGACCCAGGGGATGCCCGAGGTCACGGCGACGGAACGATTCGAGCACGATCGCGCAAAGCACCTGGCGCCAGAACCAGAGGCGGGACTGCCGGATCGCGAACCCCTCGAGCAGGTCCCCGGCAAGCGGCTCGTTCTCGTCCAGAAAACGGTGGAGCAGGGCCACGGCCAGCCGCGGCGGGTGCGGGCCTGTCATGTGCGCCTCTCTTTCAGCTGAGGTAGATCGGTCCACAGCGCGACCAGCGCCTTCTGGGTGTGTTTGACGGCGCGGAGCCCTCGCGGCGTGACCTCGAAGAATCGCTTGGCCCGGCCACCGCGCTCGGGTGTGGGATCCCCGACGAACGACGACACGAGTCCATTCCGTTCGAGACGGTCGAGCGCCGTGTAGATCGCCCCCATCACCACGCTTCGGCCCCCAGTGCGCTCGATCTCGTCAGCGATCCGAACGCCGTAGGCGTCCTCGCCCGTGCGCAGGATCGCGAGCAGGATCATCAGCTCGAAGTCGGTCAGGAGCCGTTGCATATGTTCGCAAAATAAGACAAAATCCGGCGCCGGTCAAGCGGAAACGCAACACGCTCGAGACGGGAGGCGATATGTGGCAGGGGCTCCTCTGGGATGTGCGGCTCGCCGTTCGCTCGCTTCGGTCGGTTCCAGCGGTGACAATCGCCGCGCTCCTCACGCTGACGCTCGGCATCGGCGCGACGACGGCGATCTTTTCCGTGGCCAACGCGCTCGTGCTGCGTCCGCTCCCGGTTGCCCATCCAGAGGCTCTGGTCACCATCACGTCGGAGACGGCGCTCCGGCCGCACACTCACGCTGACGCTGCCAGTGATTCCAGGCGCTTCAGCGTGTCCGGGTACTTCCGCACCAGCCAGAGCAATGTCGCACTCACTGAATCCCATGAGCCGCGCGGTCATCGTTCGGCCGCTCGCCGAGACCGACCTCGAGGATGCCGCCCGGTGGTACGAGAACGAGCGAGCCGGACTCGCGGATCAGTTCTTCGGTGACGTCGAACGAACCCTCGCACGAATCCGCGAACGCCCGTTCCAGTTCCCTGCCGTCGCGGCCCAAGTTCACCGAGCTCTCCTCGACACCTTCCTCTACGCCGTTTACTTCCGGACGTCGGAGGACACGATTGTCGTGCTCGCGGTGCTGCATCTGAGACGGAATCCAAAGATCTGCGAGGACGTACGCGGCGCTGATCGCAGAGTGAGCAGATCATCGGATCGCAACCCGTAAGCAGCGCCCCGACACTGCCTCTCGAGCTGCGGGTCGCCCAAGGCGCCCTCAGAACTGCTGCATCTCGCCGAACGGAAACCAGCGGAACGTCACCCTGCCGACGATGTAGGCGGCCGGAACGAAGCCCCAGTGCCGGCTGTCGGAACTGTTGTTGCGCCGATCGCCCATCACGAAATAGGAGTCCTGGGGAACGGTCTCGGGGCCCCAGTCGTCGTGGCTCCGGAAGGCGGGCAGGACATAAGACTCATCGAGCGGCGTGCCGTCCACGAACACGTGGCCATCCCGGATGTGGAGCTGCTCTCCGGGCTCCGCGATGACGCGCTTGACGAAGAGTCGGGAGGCATCCCGGGGATAGCGCATCATCACGATGTCGCCGCGTCCCGGACGCGTGGCGCGGTAGGCCCAGAGGTCGACGAGAAGCCGATCCTGGTCGCGTAACGTCGGGGACATCGCCTGCCCTTCGATGCGCGCAACATGGAACGCGATCGGGAACCCCATCACGACGACGAGAGCGCCGATGACAGACAGGCCGAAGAGAGCGGCGGCGAGGATCGTCAGCCGCCGGCGCATGGGTGAGGTCGCACTCGCACCTGCCTGCGGAATCGTCATGATGGTCGGAGGACGGCGCACAGTATAGACCGGACGTCAGCGGAACAGGGCACGCGCTCACGTCAGCGAAGCGACCGTTCGCGGCGCCCCGGCGGCGCTCGTCATCTTCCAGTTCCCTCGACGAAGCGGCGCCATACACTGCGTGCATGGTTATCGTCATCGGGGTGGCGCTCCTGGCGCTCCAGCAGACGCCGCCGCCGAAACCGCCGCAGCTGCCATCGTGCGACGCCCGCCCCGAGGCGAGCCAGTTCGATTTCTGGGTAGGGGAGTGGGACGTCATCGTCAACGGCAAGCCGGCCGGCATCAACCGGATCGAGAAGATCCTCGGCGGCTGCGTCCTCCAGGAGAACTGGACGAGCGCCGCCGGCAGCGAGGGGAAGAGCTGGAACTGGCACGACATCGGGGACGGCAAGTGGCACCAGCTCTGGCTCGACGCACAGGGAGCGCCCTCGTTGAACCTGGCCGGCGAATTTTCCGGCAATGTCATGGACTACGAAGGCACCTCGGTCGGTCCAGGCGGCGCGCGCGTGATGAACCGGCTCCAGTTCTTCAAACTGCCAGGTGACCGGATTCGCCAGTTCTGGCAACAGTCGAACGACGGCGGCAAGACGTGGACGACGGTCTTCGACGGCGAGTATCGACGCAGAAAGTAGTTCCCGCTGGCACCGCATTCGCATTACGTCCGGTGTGAGTCCAGCCAAACGGCCGCGTCGCCCGCGTCGGTCGCACGTCACTGCTGCCGTTTGTCTGTCGATGCTCCTGATTGCGGCTTCGGCCTTTGCCGATCCGATCTCCTGGGCGCAGCCGGGCGGACCCGGCACGCCGGTTGT
This sequence comes from Vicinamibacterales bacterium, assembly GCA_036401215.1. Taxonomy (GTDB): domain Bacteria; phylum Acidobacteriota; class Vicinamibacteria; order Vicinamibacterales; family 2-12-FULL-66-21; genus JACDCA01. The sequence continues at coordinate 7,149 of DASWVN010000187.1, forward strand.
GCTCAGCTACAGCTTCGTCAACCTGTTCTCGCCAAATTTCCTGGGGATCCCCGAGTCCAAACTCAGGGCCGAAACCGCGGAAGCATTCCGCGTCTGGGCGCAGCACGCCCCGCTGCATTTCGTGGAACGCCCGGATTCGGGTGCGCCCCCAGCCGAGGTGGAGTACGCCCCGGACGGGCACCCGCAGATCCGGCTCGGTGTCCACGCGATCGACGACCCCATGGTGCTCGCGCATGCGTTCTTTCCGGTGTCGACAGACACGAGCGGGCTGGCGGGCGACATCCACTTCAACAGCGTGTCGGCGCTCTCGCTGGGCCTTCCGGGTGAACCGTCCCTCGACTTCATCGAGCTGATGACGCATGAGATCGGCCACGCACTCGGCCTGTCGCATATCGACAGCGCCGACGCGGTGATGAACCCCGTGCACGGGTTCCGTTTCGGTGAGACCCAGCCGTTCCTCATGCCCGCAGACATCGCGGCGGTGCAGGCGCTCTACGGTTCAGGTGTCGGGTCGGTCACGCCGATCCCGGAACCCTCCACGATGATCCTCGTCGCCGCGGGGGCGATCGCCGCGCTGGTCAGGCGCCGGACGCTGACCAGAAGCCGCCGGGCTCCTCGGGTTTGACCGCGCGTCCCGCGGATTGTTACTCTCGGCTTTTTCGGACTCCCCGCAAGCACATTGGACGACTCCGGAACTCACACGCCTCCCGCCGAACTGTCGTTCCTCGATCACCTGCGAATCGTCCGCCGCCAGACGACGAGACTTGCCGTCCTCGTCGGCATCACCATCGCCGCGTTCGGCCTGACGCGGTGGATGGCGGGGGTCATGCGCGAACTGCACCGCGGCGACGCGGCGCAGTGGCAGCAACTCGGGCACGAGCGTCTTGCCGGCGGCGACGTCGCCGGCGCGATCACCGCGCTGCGTCGCGCAGGAGCGATGGACGGCGAGGACCGTGAGGTCCAGCTGGAACTCGCCCGCGCCTACCGCACGGCCGGAGAGTACGACGCCTCCCGCGATGTCCTGCTTCGGGCGCGCGAGAGACACCCGGACGACGCCGAGATCAGCCTGCGACTGGCGAGGCTCGAAGCGCAAACGGGACGTACCGAAGAGGCGATCCGGCATTACCAATCGACGCTTCTCGCGCTGTGGGGCCCCCAGCAGCTCGCT
>DASWVN010000188.1:0-7684 GCA_036401215.1 Vicinamibacterales bacterium
GGCCGCGGCCTGCTGCTCGATCTCGGTCATCGGGCGCGACGACTGCATCGTCCAGCGGACGGTGTTGAGGCCCGCGTTGCCCGGCGCGTTGGCGATCTCGGCGATCACGCGCGCGCCGTCGTAGACGCGGACCGTCACGCCGCTGGCCGCCGACCTCAGGTAGTAGTTGATGTGCACGCCGGGCAGCCGGCTCTCGCCGTCGTAGTTCAGCGACGCGGTCACCGGACGGAGGCCGCCCACGTACTGCACGGTCGGCACGATCGGTGCGAGGTGCGCATCGTTGGTGAGCACATCCGGCGTCAGCGCCTGCAGCCCCGAGATATCCGCGATGAAGATGCCGCGTCCGTGAGTGCCGACGATCAACTCGTGCTCGCGTGGATGGATGAGCATGTCGTGCACGGGATTCGTGGTGATGCCGTTCTTCATGGCATGCCAGCTCCTGCCGCCGTCGAGCGACGCATGCACGCCGAAGTCGCTGCCGACGAACAGCAGGTTCGGGTTGCGAGGATCCTCGCGGATCACGTTGAGAGCGCCGGCCGGAAGGTTGCCGGCAAGCGATGTCCACGTGGTCCCGTAGTCGGTCGTCTTCCACACGAAGGGCTTGAAGTCGTCATGGCGGTAGCCGGTGACCGTCACGTATGCGGTCGCCGGATCGTGGTGAGAGGCGATGACGCGGCTCACCCAGTAGCCTTGATGTCCCGGGATCTTGTCCGTGACGTTCGTCCAGTTTTTGCCTCCGTCACGCGTCACCTGCACGTTGCCATCGTCGGTGCCGGCCCAGATCACGCCTGCGACGATCGGCGACTCGGCGATCGTCGTGATCGTCGCGTACTGGATGTTCCCCGAGCCGTTCTGCCGCTCGGGCAGGTTCTTCGTCAGATCGGGGCTGATCTCGGTCCACGTGTCCCCGCGGTTGGTCGAGCGCAGCAGCACGTTGGCGCCGTGATACACGATCTCCGGATTGTGGGGAGAGAGCATGATCGGCGCGTTCCAGTTCCAGCGGAGCGGGTCCTGCCCCTGCGGACGGTTGTAGCGGATCGACCGCGACTGGCCGGTCGACTGATCCAGCCGCTGGATCGCGCCGAACTGGCTCTCGTTGTACAGCCAGCGCGAGTCGCTGGGATCGACGACGTTGTACATGCCGTCGCCACCGCCGACGCGGTACCAGGCCTCGAACGGAATCGGGCCGCCTGCCTTCATCGTGCTCGGCCCGCGCGCGGAGCCGTTGTCCTGCATGCCGCCATACACGTTGTATGGACGTTCCATGTCGTAGCCGATGGCATAGAACTGCGCGAGCGGCTTGTTGTCGGGGCTCAGCCAGGTGTCGCCGCCATCGAACGTCACGCCCATGCCGTGGTCGTGGCCGAGGATGAGGTGCCTGCTGTCTCTCGGGTTGATCCACATCGCGTGGTTGTCGCCGCCGAAGGCAAACGGGCGCGACCAGGTCTTGCCGCCGTCGGTCGTATGCGTCACCGAGACGCTCAACAGATAGACGTGGTTCGGATCGCTGGGATCGACGCGAATCTGGCCGTAGTAGTACGGAGGGTTGCCGCCCGTCCAGCCCCCACGGCCGCCCCCGCGGCCGCCACCAGCAGCCGCTTCCGGATCCGGCGGCGGCGGCGCCACCTTCCGCCACGTCGCGCCGGCGTCATCGGATCGATACAGCTCGTCGCCGATCGAACCATCGCCGAAGCCCTGGGCGAGCCGCTTGCGGCGCTCCTCCGGGGAGACTTTGGGGTCGCGCGCGTTGGCGTTCTCGATCACCACGTAGACGATCTTCGGATTGCTGCGCGCGATCGAAATGCCGATACGGCCGAGCATGCCGGTCGGCAGACCATTCGTGAGCTGACGCCAGCTGGCGCCGCCATCGGTCGACTTCCACACCGCGCTGCCGGGGCCGCCCTCGCCGAACGTCCATGGACGGCGGACCTTGTCGTAGGTGGCGGCGTAGAGATGGTTGGGGTTCGACGGATCCATCGCGATATCGATCGCGCCGATCTCGCGCCCGTCCACCGTGTGATCGAGCGTCTTCGTCCACGTCCTGCCGCCGTCGGTGGATCGATACACGCCGCGGTCCGGGTTTTCGCTGTAAAGCTTGCCGCTGGCGGCGACGAACACGATGTCGGGATTCTTCGGATGCACGACGATCCGGCCGATGCGGCCGGCGTTCTGGAGGCCGGCGTGCGTCCACGTCTTGCCGCCGTCTGTCGACTTGTAAACGCCGTTGCCGTCGTAGGTGGATCGCGAGTTGTTGGCTTCGCCGGTCCCCACGTAGACCGTGTCGGGCCGGCTCTGCGCGAGCGCGACCGCGCCGAGCGCGAAGTCCGGCTGATTGTCGAACACCGACGTGAAACTGATCCCGTGGTTCACGGTTTTCCACAGCCCGCCGGTTGCCGTGGCCGCGTAGAACGTTCGCGGATCGCTTTCGACGACCGCATAGTCCACGTACCGTCCGCCTTGAGCGGTTGGACCGATCTCGCGGAACCTGATCGCGTCGACGATCGACGCAGACGAACTCGATTGAGCGGGTTGAGGCGTTTGGGCCGGGATCGGGATGGTGGCCCATCCGACCAAGGCGAGGACCAGGCACAGGCCAGGCGCCAGCCGCTGGCGAACATGCATCGTATGAACTCCCTCTGGTGAGTGATCGGTGGCCGATCAGCGAGAAACTCGCGGAATTATATGGCGGTCTACGGCTTGAACAGCAGGCGAAATGCCCGGAGTGCGGCGGGATGGTAGATCGTCGAGTGCTGTTCCTCGGGCAAACGGTGGAACTGCCACTCGAGACCCGGGGGATGTGCCTTCTGAAGCACCTCCGCGAACCTGGCAGTCAGGCTGGCGAGTTCCGGCTCGTTACTGGTGGCGACGTACAACCGCTTCGGCTCCGCCCCGCGGCGGCCCCGCAGCAGATCACCGGCCTCCTTCAGCAGGCCGCCGTCATTCCACCACAGACTGGGATCCACGGCGATGTAGGTGTCGAACAGGTCCGGCTCGCGAACGAGGGTTTCGACGACGAAGAGGCCGGCGAGCGACTCGCCGACGATGGCGGTCTCGCCGGTCGTGCGATAGCGCTCCCGGATCTGGGGCATCAGCTCGGAACGGATGAACGCGCGGAACGCCGCGGAGCCGCCCACACGAGGCGCGATCTTCCTGTCCTCGTCGCTGGACGTCGGTCCGGTCATGTCGCGGCGCCGCTCGGTGTTCTCGATCCCCACGAGCAGGAAGGGGCGCATCGTGCCGTTCATGGCGCCGATCTGCACGAGACCGGCGATGTGGAGAAAGTCCTCGGCCATGCCGCCATCCGGCATGTACAGCACCGGCACGCGCATGTCGGCGGAGTCGGCATAGCCCGGAGGCGCATACACGTTGATGCGCCGCAGTTCCTTTAGCGTCCGCGACGGGATCGTGAAGGTCTCGCCGATGACGAGCGGTTCAGGGCGCGGCTGTGGATCCTGAGACTGCGGCGACTGCCAGAGGAACGCTCCGGCCATGAGCGCGAGCGCGACGGCCAACATCCACGCAGTATAAAGCTCTGCCGTCGAATGTCGCGGGAGCGGCCATAATCGTTCCATGCACTTCCCGCTGCGGATCGCGTGCTGTTCGGCGGTGGCGGCTGCCTCCGTCGCCGGCTGCGAAACGATCCCGGGCCGCGACGTTCGCTACGAACCGACGCCGATGGCGGTGGTTCGCGCGATGCTGGAACTCGCCGGCGTCGGTCCGGCGGACGTCGTCTACGACCTCGGGTCGGGAGACGGGCGCATCGTGATCACGGCCGCGCGCGAATACGGCGCGCGGGGCGTTGGCATCGAGATCAACCCGAAGCTGGTGGAGCGCGCGCGGCGCAATGCGGTGGAGGCGGGAGTTGCCGACAAGGTCGAATTCAGGGTCGGTGACATGTACGCCGTGGACGTGCGGCCGGCGACGGTGGTGACGCTCTTTCTCCACCCGGAGCCCAATCTCAAGCTCCGGCCGAAGCTTCAGGCAGATCTGCGTCCCGGTGCCAGGGTCGCTTCGTACATCTGGAACATGGGTGACTGGAAGCCCGACGAAACGCGCGAGGTGAATCGCCGGCGCAAGATCTTCTTGTGGCGGGTCCCCGCACCTCGAAGCACGCTGACGCACCCTGAGGCACCCCGACGCAACTCGCTCACCCGCTCTTGGTCCGGCGAGAATGCACCGGCCTCATCGACGCCATGCGCTTCTTTGGAGCAGCGCTCGACTTGACGGGTCCCTCTGTGCGTACCAACTCCGAGTACCCGCAATCGCATACCCACGCCGCCGTTCGCCCGGAGGCGCCGGCGAGACGATAGCGCTCGCTGAATTCAACCGTGTATCGACCGCAATTCGGACACAGTTTGCGATCCCCGTTCGAAGGACGGCCGTCACTGCGACGATCGCGCGCTGGGCGGCACCAGATCATTGGAACCCCTGGAGAGGCAGGAAGCATACTCCCCCCTTTGTCGTACCGCAAGATAGTTGGGCGAAACGGGATATCGGCACCGGCGACATTCGGGAATAGACCCGCTTCGCAGCCGCGATATGCTCGGCGTCGGAGGCGCGATGACCCTGGTGTTCTATGACGGAGTCTGCGGGCTCTGCGATCTTTTCGTTCAGTTCCTGCTCGCGCGCGACCGTCATGGCGTGTTCCGGTTCGCTCAGCTGCAGGGGGAACTCGCGCGCCGCGAACTCGAGCCGCGCGGTTTCGATCCCGGCGATCTCGACACCGTCTTCGTCATCGCCGGCTGGGGGACGCCGCATGGACGCGTCCTGCAACGCTCACGCGCCGTGCTGTACACGCTCCGCCAGCTGGGCGGCATATGGACGGTCGTGGCCCGCATCGGCCGTGCGATCCCGACGTCGATCGCCGACGCGGCCTATCGCATCGTCGCCCGCCTACGTTATCGCGTCTTCGGACGGTTCGATGTGTGCCCGGTACCAAAGCCCGAATGGCGGGGACGATTCGTCGATTGACGCGGACGAACGACGACTTCAATCGCGACATCCTGAACCATACCGATCATCGGCCCTGGCCGATGCCCTCGTCTCCGTGGCTGATGACGCAGACCTGGCACGAGTTGCTGTTTGCGCACTGGCCCATCGACGCCGGTGTGCTGCGGAAGCTCGTGCCGCCGGTGTTTCCGATCGAGACGTTCGACGGGCAAGCCTGGATCGGCATCGTGCCGTTCAGGATGACGAACGTGGCGCCCCGATTCGTCCCGGCGCTGCCGTGGATGTCGTCGTTCCCTGAACTGAACGTGCGGACGTATGTGCGCGTCGGCGACCGGCAGGGCGTCTACTTCTTCAGCCTCGACGCGTCGAACCCCGTGGCGGTCCGGGTCGCCCGGACGCTCGCCCATCTGCCCTATTTCACGGCCTCGATGGACTGCCAGGCAGGAGAAGACGGATGGATCCGGTACCGCAGCGAACGCACGCATTCGGGCGCGCCGCCGGCCAGGTTGATCGCCCGGTATCGTCCTTACGGACCGGTGCAGCCGCCGGTGCCGGGGACGCTCGAGCACTTCCTGACGGAACGGTACTGCCTGTTCACCGCCGACAAGGCCGGCCGGCCGTACACGCTCGACATCCATCACCCGCCATGGCCGCTGCAGCAGGCCGAAGCGGTCATCGAGGCGAACACGATGGCCCAGGCGAGCGGGATCACGTTGCCGGATACGGCACCGCTGCTCCACTTCGCGCGCCGCCAGGACATGGTCGGGTGGGGATTGGAAAAACTTCGAACTACGAACTCCGAACTATGAACTACGAAGCGTAAAGTTCGGAGTTCGGAGTTCATAGTTCGGAGTTTCTGGACCGACTCCTCGTTTTGGCGGCGTCGAACCTCGCGGCCATCGCAGCGAACCGCTCCGTCGGTCCCTTCCAGGCAAGCTCGTCCACGGACTCGAACACCGGGATCTCGGTGCGGAGCGTCGCGAGGTCCCGAAAGAGATACGCGAGCCGGCGATCCCGTTGGAGCGTGGCCGCGAGCTTCGCCGCGCTGGCCGCGTTCACGCGCCAGTCGCGCCAGTCGTCCGGGATCGCTTCGAGGTGTTTGAACTTCGCGAGAACGGCTGCGGTCGATTTCGCGCCCCATCCCGGCAGGCCCGGGTAGCCGTCGGAGGCATCGCCGACGAGTGCGAGGTAGTCGGGGATCGATTCCGGCTCGACCCCGAACTTCTTTTCGATCCCCGCGGCATCGAGTTCGACGTCACCCCGGCGGATCCACTGGACCACCCGATCCCCGCGAACGCACTGCCCGAGGTCCTTGTCGGGCGTGGCGATGAGCACTTTCTCCACGCGAGGATCCCGCTCCGCTTTCGCAGCTGCCGCCGCCAGCGCATCGTCGGCTTCGAACTCGACCATCGGCCAGACGCGCACGCCGAGCGTTTCGATCGCCTCCTCGAGCAGCGGGAACTGCGCGAGGAGCTCATCCGGCACACCTGCGCTCGTCTTGTATCCCTTCCATAAACGATTGCGAAAGGATTCGATCACGTGGTCGGTGGCGACGCCGATGTGGGTCGCGCCGCGGTTGATCAGCCCGAGCAGCGATCCGATCACGCCGCGAACGGCGCCGACCTCCCGGCCCTCGGCGTCGATGGCCGACGGAACGGCGTAGTAGTGACGAAACAGTTCATAGGTGCCATCCACCAGGTACACACGCACGCGCAAAGTGTATCTGGTCCGCGTGTGCACCCGGCATTCCGGCGTCCGCCGGATCGAGCCAGCCTTCGACCAGCCCTTATCCCCGATTCTGGCGGCACCACTCCGCGTTGAGCATCCCGCGTGTGACAGGCGAACGAGCCACGATCGCGAGGGAGGTCCTGCAATTCAGGTAGGATGATCCCCCGAGGGTGGCACGGTGACGAAGCCGGTCGGCGACGGCGGAACCGAGGAGGAGAAGAGACTCCGGCGGGAGGCGCGGCGATACGAGGCCCTGATCACGGCGGAGGGCAGCATCGTCTGGGTCCTTGCGCCAGACTTGCGGCCGACGGGCCGTAACGTCCCGTGGGAGTTGTACACGGGACAGTCGCCGGACGACTACTCCGAACTCGGATGGCTGAGCGCGATCCACCCTGAAGACCGCGATCACGTCCGCCGCGAAGCGGCGCGCGCGGTCGCCGCCGGTGCTCCCCTGTCGCTCCAGTTCCGCGTGCGCCGCGCCGACGGCGAATACAGGCGCAACGCGATCCGCGCCGTTCCGATCCGCGAGGGAGATGCGATCGTGGAATGGATCGGAACGGCGACCGACATCGAGGACGTTTGCCGCACGGCCGACGAACAGCGCGATCTGCGCGCGCGGTTGCTGGCGCTCACCGACACCACCGAAACCGTGCTGTCGTTGAGCACGGAAGAAGACGCGCGGGCGGCCGTGATCGCGCTGACCCAGCGCGTCCTGCCCGGAGATGCCTGCGCGATCTGGTGGTTCGACCCGGATCGCTCGGAATGGCGGATCGTCCACTCATGCGGGCTGAGCGAAGAATTCGTGGCGACGCGCAAGCCGGGAGGCCCCGTCACGTTCGTCCAGCCGCTCGGGATCACCGACGTTGACGATGCGGTCATGCTGAAGCCGCGGCGCGAGGCGTTCAGGCGCGAGGGCATCAGCTCGCTGCTGGCGCTTCCACTGCCGATCGGCAACGAACGGCGTGCGAGCGTGGTGGTTTACTACAAGGACCGCCACGAGGCGACC
>DASWVN010000189.1:0-23045 GCA_036401215.1 Vicinamibacterales bacterium
CTGTCCGAGCCGGAGGTAGCCGAGACCGATCTCATCGAGCACCTGCAGCCGCCGCAGGACCTTCGGAGAGCTGGCGAAGAACGTCAGCGCCTCGCGGACCGTCATGTCGAGCACCTGATCGATGCCGCGGCCCCGATACTTCACCTCGAGCACCTGCGACTTGAAGCGCTTGCCTTCGCACTGGTCACAGGGGACGAACACGTCGGCGAGGAACTGCATCTCGACCTTGACGACGCCTTCCCCTTCGCACGCGTCGCAGCGTCCGCCGGGAACGTTGAAGGAGAAGTGGCTCGCGGTCAATCCACGCGCCCGCGCGTCCTTGGTGGACGCAAACAGCTCGCGGATCGGATCGAACGCCTTGAGATAGGTCACCGGGTTCGATCGCGGTGTGCGTCCGATCGGATTCTGATCCACCAGCACGACGTCGGAAATCAGTTCCGCCCCTTCCAGCTTGCGGTGGCTGCCCACCCGCCGGTCCCAGTCCCCTTTCGCGCGCTTCAGCGCCGCATGGAGGACTTCGTGCACCAGCGTGCTCTTGCCGGATCCGCTCACACCGGTGATGCAGGTCAGGACCCCGAGCGGAATCTCGACGTCGACATCCTTCAGATTGTGCTCGGAGGCGCCCAGCACGCGGATCTTCTGCCCGGCAGGCTTCCGGCGCGCCGCCGGCAGCGGGATCGCCAGTTCGTCGCGCAGGTACTTCGCCGTGAGCGAACGCGGCTCCTGGAGCAGCCCTTCGAGGCTCCCGGAATAGATCACGCGGCCGCCCTGATCGCCGGCGCCGAGCCCCATGTCGACGACCGTGTCGGCGACCTTGATCATATCGGCGTCATGCTCGACGACCAGCACCGTGTTCCCCTGGTCGCGGAGCTTGCGGAGGATCGTGATCAGCCGTTCGTTGTCGCGCGAGTGCAGACCGATCGACGGCTCGTCGAGCACGTACAGCGTGTCGACCAGCGCGGACCCAAGCGACGTCGCCAGGTTGATCCGCTGGGATTCTCCGCCCGAAAGTGTCGACGAGAGCCGATCGAGCGTCAGATAGTCGAGGCCGACGTCGTGCAGGAACCCGAGACGCCGCCGGATCTCGGCCAGCACCTTTGCCGCGATCGCGGCCTCCTTCTCGCTCAGCTCGAGGCCGGCAAAGAAGCGCTCGGCTTCCTTGACCGTCAGCGCCGACACCGTATCGATCGTCTGGCCGCCGACCCGCACGTCACGCGCCTCGCGCCGCAGGCGTGCCCCGCCGCATTCCGGACACGTGAGATACCCTCGGTAGCGGCTCAGGAACACGCGGACGTGGACCTTGTATTTCTTTCGCTCGAGCCAGCGGAAGAAGCCTTTGATCCCTTCGTATCCACTCGAGCCCGAGGCGTCCCCTTCGATCACGAACTGCTTCTCGTCGCCGGTCAGCTCGGACCAGGGGACGTCGAGCCGGAGTCCGCGCGGCTTGGCGGCCCGTTTGAGTTCGGCGAGCTGCGCGCGATAGTGCGGCTTGCTCCACGGCTCGATGGCGTTCTGCGCGATCGACTTCGACGGATCCGGCACGACGAGGTCCAGGTCGAGTTCGATGACGTTGCCGAACCCGTGGCAGACGTGGCAGGCGCCAAACGGGTTGTTGAACGAGAAGAGCCGCGGCTGCGGGATCTCGTAGGGAATGCCGCACGGACGGCACTCGAACCGCTCGCTGAACTCGCGGCGGATCTGCGTGTCGCCCTGCAGCTCGATCGCGAACGCTGCGCCGCCGCCTTCGGCGTAGGCCGTCTCGATCGAATCGGTGAGCCGGGCGCGGACGTCGCCGTCGACCTTCACGCGGTCCACGATGACCTGCAGCACGCCGCGATCGCGGAGTGTCGCGGGATCGACGTCCTCGAGCGAGACGGTCTGCCCGTCGATCAGCAGCCGGCCGAACCCCTTGCGTCGCAGCGCGCCGAGCGTTTCCGCGATCGGGTCCACGAGATCCGGCAATGCGGGCTGCGGCGCGGACGTATCGTCGATGCTGTCGTCGGTGACTTCGTCCTCTTCGGCCTCCGGCGTGTCGGGCAGCTCGGAGATCGGTGTCGAGGCGATGACCGGCATCTCGAACCCGATCAGGAGACGCGTGCCGTCGGGGAGCGAATCGAGTTCGCGCGCGACGACCTCCGCGGTCTCACGAATGACTTCCCTGCCGCAGTTGCGGCAGAACGTCCTGCCGACCCGGGCGTAGAGCAACCGGAGATAGTCGTGGATCTCGGTCGTGGTCCCGACCGTGGAGCGCGGGTTGCGGATGCTGTTCTTCTGCCGGATGGCGATCGCCGGGCAGATCCCTTCGATCGAGTCGACGTCAGGCTTTTCCATGCGCTCGAGGAACTGCCGCGCGTACGCCGACAGGGACTCGACGTAGCGCCGCTGCCCCTCCGCATAGATGGTGTCGAAGGCGAGCGACGACTTCCCCGATCCGCTCACGCCCGTCATCACGACCAGCGAACGGGGCGGGATCGTGAGATCCACGTTCTTCAGATTGTGGGTCCGGGCCCCCCGGATGACGATCTGTCCCCGGCGCGGTCCGGTGCTGGTCGCGGTCATCTCGCTGTCTATGCCTGCCCTCTTGATGAAACCTGAACAGTCCATGGTAGCGGCACGGCGCGCCCCATTCAACCTCGTCGGACGTTCCGAACGGGTGTTGACAATCAAACCGTGCTATTTTGTTTGGACTTTTCCGGAACCCGTGGGGATCCTCCCGCGGGTCGATCCGGTGGACCCAAGAAGAGGGGGCTGTGTCAGTCCGTTTGTTTATTGGCAATCTGCCTTATTCGGCAAGCGAGGCAGATCTGCGGGAACACCTGTCGAGCGTCGGCGTACCTACCCAGATCGTCCTTCCAGTTGACCGGGAAACCGGTCGTCCTCGCGGTTTTGCTTTCGTGGATTACGAGGATCGCGCGGTGGCGGAGGAGGCGATCCGTCGATTCAACCAGCAGCCGTTCAAAGGACGGCCGCTCGCGGTCAGCGAGGCCCGGCCTCGCGAAGAGCGTCCGCCCGGACCACGTCCCGGCGGGTTCGGTCCGCGCCCTGGCGGCTCCGGCCCGGGTGGATTCAGCGGTCCCCGGCCGGGTGGATTCACGCCCCGTCCGGCCGACTCCGGCTCCGCTGGACGCAGCCGGAACTTCGGACCGGATGCCCCGCCGAAGGGCAAGCGGAAGCCGCAGCGAAAGGACGACGGCCGGCCTCGAGGACCGATCAAGGAGCGGCCGGTCGGCCGGCTCTACGATGCGGATGAGGACTGGCGCGACGATGACGACGACCTCGACATCGACAACTTCGCGACCAGCAGGAAGGCGGACGACGACGAGCCCGACGACGACCAGTAGGGGTCGGCCGTCGCGGCGCGCAGGAGACGAATGCAGACGCACGTAAAAGTGCTCGCCGCGCTCTTCATCTTCTTCAGCGCGCTCGGCGTGTTGAGTGCGCTGGGCATCATGGCGGTGTTCGGCGGCGCCGCGGGCATCGTGGGCGCCACCGCGCCGAGCGAAGACGCGCTCATCGCCGTGCCCGCGATCGGCCTGACCGGCACCTTCCTGATGATCCTGCTGCTGGTGTTGTCGGTCCCGGGGCTCGTGGCCGGCTTCGGCCTGTGGTCGTTCAAGTCGTGGGCGCGCATTCTCGGGATCGTCCTGTGCGCGCTCAACCTCATCCTCTTTCCCTGGGGCACGGTGTTCGGGATCTACGGGCTCTGGGTCCTCCTCAACAGGGAGTCCGAGCAACTGTTCGACTCCTCGACGATCGTTTCCCGATAGAAGCACACTCCTTGCATGGATTGGTCGGCGATGCCCGATGTGGGTATGCAGTCGAGGTCCGTCCGGGCCCCATCGCACACGTCCAGCGAGCAATGGCAGAGCTTCGAAATCAAGATGCGCCATCGCCGGGCGGAGCGCTGCGTCGCCCGGGCTGAAGCCGCATTCGAGAGCGGTCACGACGAGGAGGCTCGCGAGGCGTTGGCCGAAGCGCGCGCGCTCAACGCTCAGAGTCCCGATTTCGACACCTTGAGGGCTCGAGTCGACGAGCGTCTCGAAGCCGTCGCCGCCGCCGCTCGCCGCACCAGGACGCTGAAGGTGTCGGGAGCGGTGATTGCCGTACTCCTGATCGTGGCCAGCGCCGGCGTGTTCCTCGCGCTCGGACGAGCGGCGAATCCGGATCCAGCCGCCACCCGCGTTGAGGAACCGGCGAGCCTCCCAGTGAGCGCGCCGATCCCTGCGCCGACCACGGGAATGGAGACTCCGGAAAATCAGGGAGTCGCCCCGGCGCAAACCGAGATCGTTCCGCCGGAACCGCAGGCAGCGCTTCCTCCGCGGCAGGACGAAGTCCGGACGCCTCCCGCTGAAGATCGTTCCCGATCCTCGTCACCCGCGGCGAACGGACCGCCGCTTCCGCCAGTGCGCCAGGTCGAACCGGATGTGCAGGTCCCGCGGATGACGACGGGCGACGCCGCGGGCTCCCTCCTCCCGCCATCGTCGACGGCGGTCGATCCGGTCGCCTCCGGCCTGCCGTCCACGGCTGCGCCGAAACCGCTCGCACCTCCGCCACTGCCGGTTGTGGAACCGGAACGGGGCCCTCCGGCGATATCGGAGGAGCAGCGCGTACGCGCGGTTCTCGCGGAATTCGAAGCGGCCTACAGCAGCCTCGACGCGGCGGCGGCGCGGGCCGTGTGGCCGAGCGTGGACGAGCGATCGCTGGCGAGCGCCTTCGCGAGTCTGCGATCGCAGCGCGTGTCGCTCGGTACGTGCGCGGTGGGGATCACGGGCGCCGCCGCGCGCGCCGACTGCAACGGCGTGACGGCGTGGACGCCGAAGATCGGCGGCGGAGAACGGCGGGAGCAGAGGCGATGGACGTTCGAGCTGCAATCGGCGAACGGCGTATGGCGGATCGTGCGGGCGCAGGCGCGCTGACGCAAAAACGCGGAAACGCAGAAACGCCGAACTATGAACTCCGAACTATGAACTGTCCTGAGTTCGTAGTTCGACGTTCGTAATTCGGCGTTCATAGTTCGTAGTTCGGCGTTCGTAGTTCGGAGTTCGGCGTTCGTAGTTCGGAGTTTCTGCGCGTCAGAACGAATACTCGATCGCGACCGTCGGCGTGATTGGCGCTGTGAGTCCGTGGCGCACGAGCGGGAACGCAACATGGCCACCGATGACCAGCGTCCCCTCCACATTCCACTTGAATCCCGCGACCACGTTCGCGAGCGTCGTTCCCGGCTCCCCCGCCGTGAGCCGGAACGTATTCACCCCCGTGATCGTTGGATGCGGCGCCGCGACGAGCTGCAGATCGGCGAGGTCGCTGACGCGCCGGAAGAGCAGCTCGCCTGAGACCGTGACCCGCGGCTGGACCGCGAACGCCGCCGCGCCGGCGAAATTCAGTTCGTCCGAGACGCCGCCGAGCACGAATCCACCATTGCCGTGGAGCGTGAACCGGCCGCGCTCGAGCGATCCGATGCCGAGCACGCGGACACCAAGGTCCCCGGCGCCCAGCAGGTTCTCTTCATCACCCGTCGGCAGCCGGACTTCGCCTGAGACTGCAACCGCTCCGATATCCCCGGAGGCAAGCGTGTACTTCGCGCGCAACGCCACATCGCCGATGCCGCCGGTTGACGCTTCGCCCGACGCCTGCAGGAACGGCTCGCCGCGGTAGACGTTCAGGCGCTCCCCGTCCAGCGTCAGGCGGATCAGCGGAAGCGCCGCGCCGATCTCGAAGTCGTCGGTCACGCCGTAGCTGCCGAACAGCGTGATGCTGCTGCTGCGGACGCGGAGCGTGAGCCCTTCGGTATCGAACGGCGCCGCCTCGTCGAGGAACTGGTTCGCGACGGTCACGAGGCTGCCGTCGCGCAGCTTCACGTCGCCGAGCTGATCGAAGCCGCTCGTGAAGAGCGAAACCCCGAATGAGGCACGCCCTTCACCGGCGGTCAACGCGCGCTCGACGAAGAAGGATCCAAAACTCTGGGTCGTCCGCTCCATCGTGCCGAGCTGCGGATTCAGGCGGTAGAGAAAGCCGCTGGACGAGGACGCGAGCGGCACCGACGTGAGGTTCACCAGCAGCGCCCGTGAGATCGCGTCGCTCGCGGCGGCGGCGGCGGCCCTGTCGCGCTCGAAGTCTCCGGTCTGCACGGCCTGGTTCGTCACCAGGAAATCGACGATGCCGGCAACCGTCTGCGGCGCGCCGGCGCTCTCCTGCGCCGCAACCGGCGCGGCCGCGGCGCACATGAGCCCCGCCGCGATCCAGCAGGAACAAATCCTCCTCATTCAGTCCTCGAATCTGACCCGGTCCGCGCGAACCGTGTTGTCGGACATCAGCCACCCATCGATCCGGACCGCGATCCCGTTGCTCATCCGCGAACAGGGTCCGCGACTGAACATGGTGCTGTTGGTCGTCAACACCACCTGGCCATCGATCTCGAACCGGAACAGCGGGCACGAACCGCTCAGGGCGCTCACGTCACCTTCGATGTCGATCTCGCGCACCGGGACCGGCGGCCGTGGCGTCGGCGTCGGTGTCGGCGTGGGCGTCGGCGGCGGTGTCGGCGTCGGCGTCGGCGTTGGTGTCGGCGGCCGTGGCGTCGGCGTCGGTGGCGGCGGTGGTGGCGTCGGCGGTGGTGTTGGCGTCGGTCCCGGCGTCGGCGTCGGTGGGGCGGGTGGCGGCGTCGGCGGGGCGGGCGATGGCGCTGGGGGCGGCGGAGGTGCGGGCGCGCCGGCCTGCGTCGTCGCCACCTGCTGATTCGCGATCGTCACGTTCACCGGACGCGACGGACCCGAGTTGGACGCCACCGTCAGCCGCAGCGTGGCATCACCGGTCCCCGATCCCGGCGTGATCGATGCCCAGGCGCTGTCACTGCGAGCGGTCCACGAACAGGCGGAGTGCGTCCGCAGATCGATGTCGGTCTGGCCACCGGGCGCGGCGATCGTCGCGGGAACGGCACCGATCGTGTAGCGGCACGGCGCCGGTTGCTGCGACAGCGCTACCTGACGAGCGGCAACCGACAGGGAGGCCTGGCGAGCGATTGGATCCACGTTCTCGGCCACGCGATACCCGAGGCTGCCGTTTCCCTGGCCGCTCGTGGGTGTCGTGAAACTGATCCAGTTCACTGGAGAGGACGCGGTCCAGGAGCACTCGCGGTCGACGGAGATCGAGAGCGAGGCGGTACCGCCGGCTGGCGCGAAATTCGTGGTCTGCGCCGAGACGGTCGCTTCACAGCGCGTCGAGGCAGGCGCGGTGACATTGGTCGAGGTCGTGGCCGAGCTTCCGCACGCAACGGTCGCGAGACCGGCCACGAACAGCAGAGCCGTACGTAATCGCACGAGCCCGGCAAGTGCACAACGCTCGCCAGGCGTTTTGGTTCTCGTGCTATCATTAAGTTCTCCAGCGGAACACACATTGAGTAATTCACTTCGCTTCCCCTTCGGACTGCGCCTGCGCGAGCTGTCTCTGCTCGTCGTCGCGCTGATCGCCAGCGGATGCGGAGGCGCCTACACGCTCGGCCCGGCGCGGAACCTCGCGCTCGCGAATCCCGGCGTCGCCTGGCTTTCACCGCTGGCCCCGCGCGACGCCGGCGCCATCGCCGAGTGGCGCGCCGCGGTGGGCTCCCCGATCATCGTGCGGTCGCCGTCCACACCCGCCGCCGTGCCATCGGATCAACTCACGATCGTCAGCTGGAACATCGCGCTCGACGGCGGCGACGTCGTCCAGCTCGTGCGCGACGTCCAGCAGCGCGCACCCGGGCGTCCGATCGTTCTGCTGATCCAGGAGGCGTTCCGCAGCGGTGACGATGTGCCGGCGGCGGTGGAGGGTGAGTACGCGGGGCATCTGGGGATGTGCCGGCGCGAGCGCGAGATCGATGATGTCGCGCGGGCGCTGGGCTTCTCGCTGTACTACGTCCCGTCGATGCGGAACGGCGCGCCGTCGCGGCATCGCGAGGATCGTGGCAACGCGGTGCTCTCGTCGCTGCCCCTGACGGAACTCTCGGCGATCGAACTCCCCTTCGAACGCCAGCGCCGCGTCGCCGCGGCCGCGCGGATCGCGGGTCGAACGTCCACGGGTGAGCCGTGGTCGCTGCGCCTCGTCAGCGTTCACCTCGACAACCTGGCCGGACTGCGGAGCGGCTGGATCGCGTCCGAGTACGGCCGCGCTCGGCAGGCGCGCGGCCTGCGCGACGCGCTCGACGGTGAAGATCCGATGGTCCTGGCCGGGGATTTCAACACCTGGTTCGGCTTCTCCGATCAGGTCTACCGCGAGACCGAGGAGGCGTTCCCCCAGACGCGGGTCACCGACGACCGCCGCACGTTCCGCGGTCTGCTCCGCCTCGATCACGTGTTCTACCGCACGCCTCCGCGCTGGAAGACCGAGGTGCGGCGTGCGGAGTCGAACTACGGCTCCGATCACTATCCTCTCATCACGACTATCACGTTCTAGGGCTTCGCCCGCGCGCGCGGGTGCTGGTGCTGGGTGCTGAGTGCTGGGTGCTCGGGGGTGCTGGGTGCTGGTGCGGTGCTGGGTGCGGGTGCTGGTGCTGCGGCTGTTTGCGACGGGGAAAGGGCCCGTCGGCCGATGCGGACGTGCTAGAATGCTTTTTTCGTTTTCTCCCGCCAGATGCCGGCGTAGCTCAGTTGGTAGAGCAGCTGATTCGTAATCAGCAGGTCCTCGGTTCAAGTCCGAGCGCCGGCTCCATGAAATCACTCTAGAGAACCCAGCGACATCGAGACGCGACGGGCTGCTGGAAACGCCTCCATCTGTGTGAGGTCACTCGTCTACCTTCGCCGGTCCTCTGGACACTGCGCCGCGGAAATCGTCGACAGGACGGCCTCTCGCCTCAGGCCCTCTTCCAAGCGCTTCGGAACCTGTGCACCAGCGCCTGCATGAGCCCGAAGCATGTCGATTCCCTCGAACACGGGGACACCGATCACAGCTCGGTAGTGCCCTGTCCTTTCGATTCGCCTTACGAAGAACAGGTACTCGTTTCCGAGTCGCAGCAGTGGATAGTTCGTCACTTCCGTCGAAATCTTCTGCGCTCGAAGAGTCGTCTCGCCGCTCGGGTGGACGTAAACCAACGCATTTCCCGCCACGAGATGCCCGTCATCCGACTTCAACACGTTGGACACGCGCAGCTGGTAGCGCGTGAAAATCCAGGTTTCTTCTGGATTCAGGAACGGCTGCCCTTTCGACGGGACAGCCAGGACAATCGCATCCGCCTCACACGCGCCGATGAGGATCAGCCGCTCGTGGAAGGGCACCGTCAGGTGGGCGCGCCGCTCGGAAATTGACCCACCCGCCGCTCGGAAACTGACCCACCTGAGGGCCTTATAGCGGACTTGCGGAGCACTGGAGCTCCGCGGTTCGCTGGAAAGGATGCTTCGGGTGGATCAAGTACACGTACTCCGTCACAAAGTGCTGGTTGAAGGCCGCTCCAAGCGGCAGGTCGCCAAGGAATTAGGGATTTCCCGCGTCACGCTCCGCAAATATCTGAAGGAATCGGTCCCGGTCCGCAAGGAGGTCGGACCACGGGCGCGGCCGGTGTGGGCGCAGGTGGGCCCGCGGCTCGAAGCGCTTCTGGCCGAATCGGGTCAGTGGACCGCGGGCAAACAGCAGCTGACAGCCACACGGCTGCATGAGTTGCTGGTGGCCGAAGGCTATCGGGTCGGCGTCACGCTGGTGAAAGAGGCGGTGGCCGAGTGGAAGCGACGGCGCCGCGAGGTCTTCGTGCCCTTGACCTATCGCCCCGGCGATCTGGCGGAGGTCGATTTCTTCGAGGTGTTCGTCGATGTCAGCGGCCAGCGACAGAAGGCGTGGCTGTTCCTGATGCGCTTGATGTACTCCGGCCGGGATTTCGCCTGGATTTGCGAGCGCCAGGATCAGGTCAGCTTTCTCGAGGGCCACGTGCGCGCCTTCGCCCACTTCGGGGGGGTGCCGGCCAGGATCGCCTACGACAATCTCAAGGCGGCGGTGGTCCGCATCCTGGTCGGCGGGGAGCGGGCGCTGACCCCGCGGTTTGCGGCGCTGGCCTCGCACTATCTCTTCGAGCCGTGCTTCTGCCGGCCGGGCGAAGGCCATGACAAAGGGGGCGTTGAGGCGCGCGGCAAGGCGGTCCGCCGGCAGGCCCTGACGCCGATTCCGAGTGCCCCGACCTTGGACGCGATCAATCAGGCCCTGCTCGCCCGCATGGACGCCCGGCTCGCGATGGGGCGTGACCTCGCCGGGGAGACGATCGGCACCCGCTTCGCCGCCGAGACGGCGCAGTTCCGCCCCGTGCCGGAGCCGTTTGTCGCCGAGGCGACGACGGTCGCGACGGTCTCGCCTCGCGCGCTCGTGCGACTCGAGGGGGCGTACTATTCGGTGCCGACGCGCTGGGCGGGCCTGGATCTCACGGTGCGGATCGGGGCGACGCGCGTGACGATCGTCGGCCGTGACGGCACGCGCATCGCGCATCCGCGGAAGCGGTTCGGCCAGCGGTCGATCGACTTCCGCCATTATCTGCCGGAGCTGGCGCGCAAACCCCAGGCGGTGCGCCAGGTGCTGCCCGATCTGTTGCGGGATCTTGGCGCGCCCTTCCCCGCCGTCTGGGAGCATTTCCAGGCCGCGCATCCCCCCCGCGAGGCCGCCCGGCTCTTCGCCAAGGTGCTCGGACAGCTCGAGACGCAGGGGGTCGACGTCGTCGTGCCCGCGCTGCACCGCGCCCTGCAGACCGGCACCCCCGTGTTGCTGGCCTTGACGCCCACCCCCGATGCGGTCGTGCGGTTACAGACCGAGGTCGTGCCGGCCGGCCTGCGCGCCGTCGATGTACCGAGTGGCTGCGCCGCCGATTACGACCGGTGGCTCGCGGAGGCCCGATGAGTACGGCCCTCACCCGCGATCTGATCGTGGCGCACACGCGCGCGCTGAAGCTGCCAGGGGTCGCGCGGGTGTTTGAGAGCCTCGCCCGTCAGGCCCGTGACGCGCACTGGCCGCACGAAGACTACTTGCACGAGGTGCTGAGTGCCGAGCTCAGCTCCCGCCATGAGTCCGTCATGCGCCAGCGGCTCCGGGAGGCCCGCTTTCCGGAAGTGAAGACGCTCGACACGTTTGATTTCTCCGCGGCCGACGGCGTCAACGCGACCCAGCTGCACACGTTGGCCCGCGGCGAGTGGGTCACCGCGCCGGAAAACCTGATCTTCGCCGGGCCGATCGGCACCGGGAAGACGCACCTGGCGATCGCGCTGGGCGTCGAGGCGACCAAGCAGAAACGGCGCGTGCTCTTCACGCGCGCCGCCGATCTCGTCCGCCAGCTGCTCGAAGCGCGCGATGCCCGCGAGCTCACCCGGCTGCAACAGCGGGTGCTGCGCGTCGAGGTCCTCATCATCGACGAGCTCGGGTTCGTGCCATTCGATCGGGTCGGCGGCGAGCTGCTCTTCAATCTGATCACGGACCGTTACGAGCGACGCGCCACGATCGTGACCACGAACCTGGCCTTTGCGGAGTGGGTCACCGTCTTCGCCGGGGACGAGAAACTGACGACCGCACTGCTGGATCGGCTCGCCCATCATGCGACCGTGATCACGACCAAGGGCAAGAGCTATCGCATGCGCACGCGACGAGGGAGCAGCGCATGAGGGGGCCGTGCAAACACCGACCCGCGAGGATGCCCCAGGATCGACGATGGCCGCTGGTTCAGGGGCGACGATCCCCCAGATCGGAGGCGACACAGGGCGAACACACAATCGGAGACGACTGTGGAAATGACGCACCTGTGGAAATCACAAACCGATTCCCACAGGTGCTTGGAAATCTCGCACAGAACGCGAGATTCCCACATTCCCACAAGCCGATCTTCTTCTTTCTGGTGAGAAGAACGTAGAATGAACCGCCCTCAGCCCTGGGTCAGTTTCCGAGCGGCGTACTGGTCCACTTTCCGAGCGGCGCCTCCACGTCAGGCGTGGATCATCATGCTTCAGGGGCGGCAACGAGTCATCGACGGTAACGGCGACGCTCTGGGGATTTTGAGTGAGCTTGTCAGCCCGTTCGCGAGCGCTCAGTAGACCGCGATAGGCGCCGGCATCCAATCGACGAGTAGCCTGCTCGCTCGACGGACGTTGTTCAGGCTCGAGACTCGCGGCCGCCGCCCACCCTGCGTACAAGGCAACCGCCAGGATCGCGATCGTGGACATTTTCTCTCCGCGACAACATTACCAACCGTGGGGGCTTGTACGAACGCCCGGAAAGCCCGTCGCGTTCGCTTCGAAACACCCTTGCTGCGTGGTGATTCTAACCTCCACGCGTGCAGCAAGAATCTTTTGCTGCCGGGATTCGCCGGACCGATCCCAACGCATAGAATGTCGTCGTCACAGGAGGACACCGTGGAGCAGCAGGTCTTCGCGCTCGGATGGGGATCACTGGCACTCATCAACGCGGCGTTGGCGAACATCGATCGACGTGGTCCGCTCCCCTACTTCATCGCCTCGCTGGTCTTCGGCCCCTTGGTCACGCTGGTCCTCGCGGCGACGAGAGGGGACGAGAAGGGTCACCTGCGGCAGATCGACCTCATGACCGGGCGGGACACGCGAAGATCGCGTGAACCGGGGACTCCGAAGGCAGAGGCATGATGCCTCAGCGCGGAAGGAGGCGGGGCGTCATTGCCTTTCGCTCGCGGCAATCGCCCTCACGGCTGGCGGCTCGCGGGGAGGCCCTATATCCTGCTCCCGCCTGAGTGGAACGTCCGTAAACGTCTTCGGTGCAATCAACAGGACGATCACGGCAATTTGTTCAAGTGGCAAGGCTGGATGGAGCTTCGCGCCAAGGCCCCGCTCACCGCGCCGCGTCCGGCGGACGCAGCGTATAGGCCGTCTTGTGCGACACGGTCAGTCCCGGCCGCTTCACCTTGATCTCTATGCGGCGGCGCTTCTTCGTCGGATCCGGGTTGCTCGAGTAGTAGCCGAGCAGGTAGTAGTCGCTCGTCTCCGCGTCGATCCGCTGCAGCGCCTTCTTGAAATCATTCTGATTGACCGCCGCGAAGCCTCCGGTCAGCTCCGCGAGCGTGCGGAGGCTGTTCTGCGTCGCGGAGACGTAGTTCTGCCACTCCACGCGATCGATCTTCTGGTCCAGATCGGGGCCGCCGTCGAGACCGCGCGGGTCGATGGGATACAGGGTGACGTTGGCGCGGTTCGCCTGGCGCGTCAGCTCGGCGAGTTCGGCGACGAGATCCGCCTCGGCGAACCGGTTGTTCTGCATCGAGAAGGGATTCACGTCGCTGTCGCCCGCGCTCCCCGGATCGCCCGTGACGTCGTTCGGGATCCCGTAGCGGTCCTGCATCGCGCGCCGCCGGCTGTCGGCAAACGGATTGAAGTCGTAGCCCGTGCTGATGTAGATGAACGCTTTTCGACGATTGTGCACCTGCTCCAGGCTCTCCAGGATCCGATACACCGTCGACATCGCGGTGTGAGCACGGTAGCGGATCTCGGGCGGCCCCTGCACGCCGTCGGGTCCCTCGAGGATCTCGTTCGGCGATAGGCCGCTGCCGGTCACCTTCGCCACCGCCTCGTCGAGCCGGCGGCGATCGTAGGTGAGCGGGATCTCGATGGACGAATATCCGCTCGAGACGACCGCGAACATGTCCCCGTCGTGAATGAGTTCGGTCGCGAGCGTCTCGAGGATGTGTCTGGCGCGGGCGCTGAGCCTGAAATCCAGGTGGAGGTCGTCGACGAAGATGACGAAGATCCGGCCGGCCATGTCGTTGGCCGGCCGCGCCGCCGGCAGGATCACACCGGGCGCCCCCCGCGGCGGCGGCGGCGCCGTCTCGTTGTAGACGCGGCCGCCGTGCGTCATCAGGAACGAGACGATCTCCTGCTTGACGCCATCCTCGTAGACCTCGAAGTCGTCCTTCGTGAGATCCGCGACGAACTGTCCGCGCGCGTCGCGGACGATGACGTCCGTCGTGACGACGTCGATCTGGCGGCGAATCACTTGCCGGGAAGAGGACGGCTGTGCCGGCGCCTGCGCATCGAGCACGGCAGCCGTGAGCGCCACGGCCGCAGCGGTGAGAGGCAGTCCCAGCCGGATCGTCGCTCGCATGAGGCTAGTATGCGCGCAACCGAGGACGAAGGCGTCCTCGAAAATAGTCCCTTGCGAATCAATGACTTAGCAAAAAGGTGAGTGTCCCCTTTTTCTCAGGGGGCAACGCGGGCGACCCAGGCGAGGGTGTGTCGGGCGAGGGCGCGCTCGATCGGCGGCAGCGAATCGGATTCCGCGCAGTCCTGGAGGATGGCGACGAGGTCCTGGGGTTCGATGACCCCCACGCCCTTCAGCTGCGTGCTGGCGGGACACGACGAGCGGAGCCGGGCACTGAACGACGACCGCTCGTACCGGCTCTTCAACAGCGCGCCGACCGACGGCGCGGCCGCGGCACTATCGAGCACGCCGAAATAGTGGTCCCGCCGTCCGGCGTACCAGCTGCCCGCATCGACGATGCGCGTGGCGCGATCGTCTGCCCTCCCCAGCGGATCCCCATCGTCGGCGGCCATGAGCGTCAGGACGGTGCGCTCGGTTTCGATCATCACGTCGACGAGGGTCGGCTCGAGCGCCCCGTCGAGACTCTGCGCCGGCGGAGCGGGCAACCGCTCCCACAGGCGGACCCTGACGATCTGCGGCGCAGCGCCGTTGGCATCACGCAGCATGCGCGCGTGCAACCGCCGCAGCCAGAAAGCCGGCGTCAGCAGTTCGAAGGTTCGAAAGACGTTCCAGAGAAACGCCTGGCGGCAGCGCTCATCCGCGGCGCGCGCGGCCGCGGCAGGAGGCCTGTTCAACCGGTCGGGATGATGCGGCGCAATCACGAACTCGTTGTGAAGGTCTGCCCCGGCAGACGGTTGCATCATGGGGAACGACATCACTCATCTCTCCCTGACCACGACCAGTTCCGAACGACCTCGCCCCTCACGCTGGACGTCGAGAGGCACATCACGATGCCGGCAGCACGCGTTATCCGAAGAGCGCGAGAAGCCACGTCCCGGCGTCAACCAGGAGGCGAAGCAGCCCGGCAATCGGCAGCCCGACGAGGAGGATCAACACGGGAATCACGAGAACGATCAGCGCGATCCACAGCAGCGCGAGTGCACCCTCGGCGAACGACGTCCGTGCATCACGCGCGGAGGCCGACGAGCTGCGGCTATCTGACGTATCGGACGACGGGCCAAACGGCATCACGGCTTCATGCGGCATGGCCGTCCTCCACCTCGTCGTCACCGAACCGGCGATAGAGCTGCTGACGCCACTCGAAGTAGACCACCAGCAGGCTGGCAACCGTGCCGGCGGCGAGTACCACCACACCGAACACCATCGCATCGGACGTCAACCAGACGCCCAGCGCCGCCAGGCCGAAGACCACCACCACACTGATCAGCGCGGTCGCAATCCCGAGCATTCTTGCTGTTCTCACCTTTCGTTTCCTCCTCTCTACTTGGGCCCTCCCAATTTGAGTTGTTGTGTGTGAAATCGCCGTCCTCGCGAGACCTGCGAGGACGGTCGGCCAAGAACGAGCGCAGACCTCCGCCGGCGTCGAACCTCGACGCGGAGGTCCATGCGTGTCGGGCGGGGTCGCCGCGTGCACGGACCTCGGACGCAGGTCGGATCGAGACCGACACGGAGGTCATGGGTTCTGCGCTCCTCTATTTAGATCGCAACTTACGGACCGGACAGGAATGGACAAAACATTAAGGAAAACGGACGATCGAGGGAGCGATGGCCTTTCGGTTGGAAAGCCGCATTTCAGGATGAAATGCGGAGCGGATCAGTCGCCGCAGTCCGTCGGCGACGGTGGCCGGACCTCGAAGATGTCGCGGACCAGAAGCGCCGGGCCACCGGGTCCGACGAGCCTCTCATCGGTGCGCGAGGCGCGCCAGCGAACAAAGGTCCGCTGTTTCTCACCGAGCAACCCGGCGGTCTTCGCGTCAGCGGCCTGCGCCACCGCTCGATCGACGTAGGTCACCCACCATCGCGTCGAGGGGTCGGAGCCGCACGGCGTGAACCAGGTCCCCTCAGGCGTGGTGACCACGTGGCCGGCAAACGGCTCCACCGGCAGGTCCATCGGTTCGACCTGCCGCGTCGCACAACCGGCGAAGATGACGATCGACGAGAAACCGGCGATCAGGGAGCGAATCACGGCCTTGACCATCGGATTCTGCCACAACCCCCACTCCGGTGCGCTGGCAGGCCTCGAGACGCTCGTGCCACCTGAAGGGCAATGGAGTCCTTTTGTGGCAGGTCGGAACGCCGACTGGATGACCCATCTGTCGCATCCGGTCAGTTCGGCCCGCTTTGCGCCGCGCCCATAAAGCCAGGCGGCATAGCACTTTCCGGGTAAATCCCTCGCACGTTGGGCCGATAATACCTGTGACGCTGTGCGCACTTCAGCGCCTCGATCGCTTAGTGATGATGCCCCAAGACCGCATGCCCTCCACTGACCTGGACGTTCTGCCTCGCTTCGATCCGTGGCACGGTCCCCAAATGATCGGCAACCTGTTCGTCCTCAAGCGCGACGACAAGGAAGCTCGTTGTGAAATCCGGACGCATCCCTCGGGATGGGAACTCCGGTTGACCGGCGTGCTTCAGGACGGCTTCGAGCTGACCCAGATCTGCCGTAGCAAGCGCGAAGTCTTCGATACGGGCGACGCGTGGAAGGCGAAGCTCGTGATCAAGGGCTGGGTGTAAGAGATCGCCAGCCCGCAACCGCCCCAGCTGATGTGCATCAGTTTTGCTAAAGGATGAGTCATCGCGCGTCTCGCGATAAAACTCGGCCGTAAATGTTGGTGTTTTGAACAAATTACGGAATTGAGGCAAAAAGCAGCGAGGTTAGTCGCCACCCGGTAAGACTTTCGTCGCCGCTCTGGGAGTCAAACTCAATGCGTATGAGCTTTCGGATCTTCATGCTCGCCGCGATGCTCGCGGTTCCATCGCTGGCAGCTGCCGGCCCGATCACCACGGGCGTCTGGTCGCCGGTGACGAACCCGGCAAACGATGGTGGCGAATTCTGGGACAACCTGTCGGTCGATGACGCCACCTGCACAGTTATCTGCAACGCGGGTGCGATTCTGGATCGCCTCTTCGGGCCAGTCGAGTATCTGCACGACGGCTCCGGCGGTGCCGTGGCGTTCTCGTTCGGCGAACCGGTCACCCACCAGTACTTCGCCAGTCTGACCGGATGGGGCGGCGGGATCTTCTCGCAGCAGGCGGACGGCAGCTTCACCTACAACGCAAATCAGACCAGCCATCCGGGACACATCTCGAACTCGCTCGACGACCCGGGTCAGTTCGCACTGTTCCGCAAGGCGATCCCTGGCGGCTTCCAGTACTGGGTCGGCGTCGAAGACATCCGCTTCGACATGCAGCTGCCGCCGGACATCATCAGCGACCTGGATTACAACGACTACATGGTGACGTTCTCGCAGGTCAGCAACGTGCCGGAGCCCGGCCTGCTCCTCCTGATGGGGAGCGGCATCTTCGCGGCGACGCGCCGGTTCCGTCGCGGCGCCCGGTAACTCCCTCGCCGGGTTCTCGAACCCGGCTGTAAGAAGCGCGCGAAGCGGTCGGCTTCGCGCGCATTCCCTCCCCCCTCGCACGCTCCTTGCAGCGCTGGACTCGCATGGCTCGCGCACTCTGGAGCGGCTCGCTCAGCTTCGGCCTCGTGAACATCCCCATCGAGATCCATACGGCGGTGCGGGACAAGGGTCCGCATTTTCGCCTGCTCAGAAAGACCGACAAGTCCCGGATCCGATTCCAGCGGGTCGCCGACACGGACGGCGAGGTCGTCGAGTGGGACGACATCGTCAAAGGCTACGAAGTCGCCAAAGGACAGTTCGTCGTCCTCACGCCCGAGGATTTCGAACGTGCGGCCCTGAAGAAGGACCGTGTGATCGACATCCAGGACTTCGTCGCGTCGGATGCCGTCGACGACCGGTACTTCGACAAGCCCTACTACCTGCTGCCCGGCAAGGGCGGCGATAAAGCCTACGCGCTGCTGCGCGAAGCGATCCGCGAATCCGGCCGCATCGGCATCGCGAAGTTCGTGCTGCGATCGAAACAGCATCTTGCCGCCATCGAAGCGATCGGCGACGCGCTCGTCCTCTCGACGATGCGGTTCCGCGACGAACTGGCGAGGCTCGAGGAGTACGAGTTCCCCGAGACCGGAAACGTCCCGAAGAAGCAGCTGCAGCTCGCGCAGCGGTTGATCGACGAGTTCGCGTCGGACTGGGATCCCGACAAGTACACGGACGACTATCGCGAGAACATCATGAAGGTCGTTCGAGCGAAGCGGGACCGCGTGAAGCCGGACCTCGCGCCGGAAGCCGACCCGCAGTCCGCGCAGGTCGTCGACCTGATGGAGCGGCTGCGCAAGAGTCTCGGCACGAAGCGCGCCTACACGGCGAAGGCCGCCAAGGCGCCCCGCAAGGCAGCGGCCAGGAAAACCTCGCGCAAGAGTTCGAAAACGAAGCGTACGGCGGCATAGCGCCTCACGGCGCTTCGTACGTAGGGCGCGGCTTTATGCCGCGCCGGTGGCGCCCCGTAAAGGGGCGCCCTACAGACGTAACCCCTACGCGTACGTAGGGCGCGGCTTTATGCCGCGCCTGCTGGCGCCCTTGTAAAGGGGCGCCCTACGCACCCTGGGGCGGTATTCGGTACAGATACAGCGTCGTGCCGTCCTCGGCTTCCTTCGTCTCCTCGGGCTGCCAGTTCTCGATCGGGAACTGGTGCGAGACGATGCGCGTGCCGGGACGCAATTCCTTCCTCAACTTCGGCTCGAGCCTCCGGTTGACGCCGCGCGACAGGTAGATCGTGACCACCGTCGCCTTCGAGATGTCGGCGTCGAACAGATCGCCGTGGATGAACGTGACGCGGTCTTCCGCCTCACCCTGCTCCGCCACCTGCCGCGCAACGCTGACGAGCTTCGGATCGATCTCGATGCCAACGCCACGCGCTCCGTACTTCTGGGCCGCGAGCATGACGATGCGGCCGTCGCCGGAACCGAGGTCGTAGACCACGTCTGCTGCCGTGACGTTCGCGAGCTGCAGCATGTCGTCGGCGACGCTTTCACGGGTAGGAACGAAGATCACGTCCGGCGGCCGCGCCGGCGGCCGCTGCTGAGGCGTGAACAGGGCGAGGAGCAGGAGGATCACTGGCATGTTGCCCACCCGGCGCGGACTGAAGCCGCGCCCTGACGTGTCACCGGGCGCCGGCGGCGGCCAGCCAGCGGTTCATCTCGGTGTGAGGAACCACGCCCGCCTGCTGGAACACGGTCTCACCGTCCTTGATGACGACGAAGTTCGGGATGCCCTGCACGCCGTAGCGGGACGCGATGTCGGGATAGCGTTCGGTGTCGACCTTCAGCACGAGAGCGCGGCCGGCGTTGTCGGCGGCGGTGCGGGCGACTTCGGGAGCGGCCACGCGGCAGGGTCCGCACCACGATGCCCAGAAATCGACGAGGACGGGCACCTTCGCGGTCCTGAGGACCTCGTCGAACAGCGCGGCGTCGGCTTCGATCGGCTCGGCCACCGGGTCGAGCGGCGTCTTGCAGGCGCCACACCGGACGCGATCGGCGAGGTTCGCCGTCCGGATCCGGTTCTTCTGGCCGCAGTTCCTGCATGTGCGGATCATCACGCCTCCGAACTTCTCCGAGCGGCTTCGCCCCTCGGACTCCACGCGGACGTTACGGTGAGCCAGGTACTAGGTTACTCTGAACGGATGGAGAACCCTCCAGCGACGATCACTATCGCGCGAAAAGCCCCGAACGACGTCAAGGTCCGGCAGATCTACATTTCAGTCGACGGTAAACGTGTGGCCGAACTGATGTATGGCGACTCGTGCACGGTGCAGGTCGAGCCCGGGGAACACCGGTTGCGGGCGAACAACACGCTGGTGTGGAAGACGGTCCCCTGCACACTCCAACCCGGCGAGCACGCGACGTTCACGGTCGTGAACCGGCCGGGCCCCGGAACCTACACGATGCTGAGCTTTCTCGGCAGCGGCCCCATCTATCTCACCTTCGAACGAACCCCATCCTCCTGATCGTCGCGACGAGACTTTCGAAGATGCCCGAGATCACCTGGCAACATTTCGAGGCGGTGGAGATGCGCGCCGGCACCATCGTTTCGGTCGAGGACTTTCCCGAAGCGCGAAAGCCGGCGTACAAAGTGGCGGTCGACTTCGGCGAGGGGATCGGCATCCGCCGGACGAGCGCGCAGATCACCACCCTCTACTCGAAGGAGGAGCTGGTCGGCCGCCAGGTCATGGGCGTCCTGAACTTCCCGCCCAAACAGATCGGTCCGGTCCGGTCCGAGTTCCTGCTCGCCGGCTTCTACCGTGAAGACGGCGCGGTCGTGCTCGCCGTGCCCGAGCGTCCGGTTCAGAACGGCGCACGACTCGGCTAGCGATGGACAACGTCTGTCATACCCTCATGGGCGTCGCGGTGGCGCGCACGGGGCTCGAGCGCAAGACGGCGCTCGCCACGACGACAGCGGCCATCGCCGCGAACCTCCCCGACATCGACGCGCTCGTCTTTCTCACCGACACGCCTTCGGTGGCTTTCCGCCGGGGGATCACGCATGGCGTCCCGGCGCAGATACTGCTGCCCATCCTGTTCTCCGGGTTGATGTGGTGGATCGGCCGGCGCCGCGGGCGACGTGTCCACTTCGGCTGGCTGCTCGTGCTGTCGTACCTGGGCATCTTCACGCACGTGTTCCTGGATTTTCTGAACACGTACGGGATCCGGCTGCTCTCGCCGATGTCGCAGACATGGTTCTACGGCGATGCCGCCTTCATCGTGGATCCGTGGCTGTGGCTGATGCTCGGCGCCGGTGTCTGGTTCGCGGGACGAGGCGTGCGACCGCGCGCCGCCGTCATCGCGCTGCTGTGCGCGTCGATTTACATCGGCGCCATGCTGACCTCCGCTCGCATGGCGCGCGCCATCGTCCAGGAGGCGTGGATCGCCCGCACCGGACACGCACCGCGCGCGCTGATGGTCGGTCCCGTGCCGTTGAACCCGTTCCGCCGAACCATCATCGTGGATGCCGGCGATCGGTACTACCAGGGTTCATTCGCCTGGCTTCCCACACGCCTGTCGTTCGATGACCGGCCAACGCCGAAGAACGATCATCTTCCCGCAGTCGACGGTGCCCGCCAAAACGAGCGCGTCCAGGGGATCCTGGTCTGGTCGCGCTTCCCCGCCTGGGAGGTCCGCGACGTGCCGGAAGGGACCGAGGTCCGCCTCCGCGACATGCGGTTCCGGGGTGTCGACCGCGGCGGGTTCAGCGCAACTGTTCTGATCCCGCGCTGAGACAACTGCACACTCCAAACTCCAAACGCCAAACTCCAAACTATAAACCCAAATGGTTTGAAGTTTGGAGTTTGAAGTTTGGAGTTTGGAGTTGAACCGTCAGCGCTCCGTCGTGGACGACGCCGAAGCCTTCACGGCGCCCAGATCGTTCCAGTTCAGCAGCGTGTTGAACACCATGTTGAACTCACCGTGGTTCTGCCAGCGGTAGATCGGGTTGTTGGCGAACATCACGACGCGCCCCTTGCCGGAGAACCCGCCGGGGATGTCGACCGCGAACGGACGCTCGCGGATCTCGTCGGCGCCCCGCATCAGGCCGCTCAGTACGGCGTCTTCACCGCCGACATAGCGCGCGAGGACGTTGTCGCGATCGGGATCACCCACGGAGAGAAGCGGCCCACCGAGATATTTGATCGGCATGATCTTCTCCGTGTAGCCGTAGAACACCGGGTGATCGAGCTTCAGCACCTCGGCTTCGACGATCGGACGTGGAGCGTAGAAGTTCGACGAGGTGTTGCCGGACGCATCGACCGTGCGCCCCATGCCCAGTTCCGTTGGAAAGCGGACCGCATTCCCCATCGTGATCAGCGTGCCCCCGCCGTCGAGGAACTGCTGGAAGGCCTCGACCCCCTCGGCCCCCATCCCGCCGGTCATGTCGTCGGTCTCGCCGTACATCCCGAGGAACTTGTACTTCTCGCTCTTCTTGTACGACACGGGACGCGCGGCCGGCGGCGCAAACACCGCCGTGCGGCCGGCATTCTGCGTCGGCATCACGATCACGTCGTAGTCGTTCCGCAGGTTCCCCTTCTTCACCTGCTCCTTGTAGATCAGATCGAACGGAATGCTAAACTTG
Source organism: Vicinamibacterales bacterium (assembly GCA_036401215.1). Classification (GTDB taxonomy): domain Bacteria; phylum Acidobacteriota; class Vicinamibacteria; order Vicinamibacterales; family 2-12-FULL-66-21; genus JACDCA01. Next base: position 22,152 of record DASWVN010000189.1, read on the forward strand.
TCGAACGTGAAGCGGACCCACCCGATCTCCTGCGTCGAGCGGTCCCACGACGAGTAGATCGCGACGCGCGGCACGTCGGCGTCGTGCGTCGGAACGGGTGGAACGGAGCCGAGCGCGGCAGCCGTCAGCCCAAGCTCCTCGACGGCCGCACGCGCCGCCGTCATGTCGGCCGGCGCCGTCACGATGAAGGATCCGGCAGGGAACTCGATCCCTTCCGCCTTGAAGCGCTCGTCGGCAATCTTCATCGGCACGTTCCGGAGCCGATAGCGGAACGCGATCATGTTGTTCGATCCGAAGTGCGCGACGGCCAGCGCCGCGGAACCTTTGCCCGTGATCTTCCCCACAGCAACCGCCTCCTTCACCGGCGTCGTCTTCACGTTGAGGATCGCCTTGTCCGTGATCTCCTTCACCTCGGCGTTCATCGCCAGGCCCATCGTCCAGCCGCTGTCGTCGTAGGTGCGGAGGTTTGGATCCGGATACTCCTGCAACTCGAGCAGGTTCTTCGCGAGGCGTCCGTACGGCTGGTCGCGCTTGACGACGTACGATCCGGCCGGGAACGTGCCCTCACTGGTCTTGAACTCGGCGGTCGCGATGCCGACCTCGATCCGCTGCACGCGCAGCAGGTTCACGAGCTGCGCCGCCCGCGTCATGTCCCGCTGAACCGGGATCACGTAGCCATGCGGCGGATCGTTCTTCCCTGCCTCGATCGAGTTCTTCGTCTTCCGATAGAAGTTGTCGACGACGAGATTGGGGAACATCGAGGTCAGCTGAAGTCCGCTCAGGACCGCCGTCTGCATGTAGTTCGTGTTGTTGCGCCGCGAGAAGTTCTGCGCCGCGCCCGGAGGAACCGGCAGCCCGCGGTACCACTCGCGATCCTGGCTGCCGCCGCGTCCG
>DASWVN010000190.1:0-6068 GCA_036401215.1 Vicinamibacterales bacterium
TCGGGACGAGCTGTGCGAGGGATTGAAGGGCCTGTTCGGCCGCGACCTTGCCGATCAGCCTCGAATCGTCATGCAGCAGCTTCGGGCGGCGAGCAGGTTCGATGTGTCGAGCCGTCTCGGCGAACTGTCAGGCATCCCAACGCTCGTGATCAGCGCCGGGCACGACCTCATCGCCCGCCCGGAGTACGGCCGCGCGCTCGCGGACGCGATCCCCGGGTCGAGGTATGTCGAGCTAGTTGGCGCCGGTCACGCCGTCACCATCCAGTGCGCCGACCAGGTCAACGAGATTTTCCTGGAGCACCTCGGAAGAAACTCCGAACTATGAACGGCGAACTATGAACAGGTTCCAGAGTTCATAGTTCGGAGTTCGGAGTTCGAAGTTTCACCTGTCGATCTTCATTTGCCACAGGACGAAGGCATACGTGAACGCGGTTTCCCGGAGCGCGTCGTAGCGTCCCGACGCCCCGCCGTGCCCGGCGCCGAGATTGGTTTTCAGCAGAACGGGGTTCGAATCGGTCTTCGTCGCACGCAGCTTCGCGACGAACTTCGCGCCTTCCCAGTACGGAACCTGGCTGTCGTTCAGCGACACCTGGACGAGCATCGCCGGATACTTCTGCGCCGTGATGTTGTCGTACGGCGAGTACTGCCTGATGTAGTCGAACGCCGGCTTCTCGTTCGGATTGCCCCACTCGGTGTACTCGCTGGTCGTGAGCGGCAGGGTCTCGTCGAGCATCGTGTTGATCACGTCGACGAACGGCACCTGCGCCACGACCGCCTTGAACAGATCGGGACGCATGTTCGTGACCGCGCCCACGAGCAGCCCGCCGGCGCTGCCCCCCTGGATCACCAGCCGGTCCGAGGACGTGTACTTGCTCTTGATCAGGTACTCGGCGCAGTCGATGAAGTCCTGGAACGTGTTCATCTTCTGCATCATGCGCCCCTGCTCGCGCCACTCCTCGCCCAGTTCCCCGCCGCCGCGCGGATACGCGATCCCGTAAACCACGCCGCGGTCGAGCAGACTCAACCGGTTCGACGAGAACGTCGGGGCCATCGACGCGCCGTACGAGCCATAGCCGTACAGCAGCATGGGCGCACGGCCATCCAGCCGCAGGCCTTTGCGGTACACCAGCGAGATCGGCACCTGCGTGCCATCCCGCGCCGGCGCCCACACGCGCTTCGCCTCGTAGTTGGACGGATCGTATCCGCCAAGCACTTCCTGCTGCTTGAGCAGCGTCCGCTCGCGCGTGTTCAGGTCGTACTCATACACGGTCGCCGGCGTCACCATCGACTGGTACGCATAGCGGATCTTCGTCGTGTCGAACTCGGGGTTCGCGCCGAGATTCATCGCGTAGTCGGGCTCGTCGGTCGCGATGCGGTGCGAAGCGCCAACCTGTGTTTCCCCGCTGCGGCCCATCTCAAGGATGCGGAGGTAATTCAGTCCGCCTTCGCGCTCCGAGACGACGAGGTGGTCCTTGAAAAACGAAAGCCCTTCGATCTTGACGGCGATGTTGTGAGGGATGAACTCGGTCCAGTTCCTTTCCGACGGATCGTCCATCGGCGCGGTCACGACCCTGAAGTTCTTCGCCCCCTTGTTGGTCGTGATGTAGAACTGCCCGCGATAGTGATCGACGTCGTACTCGTGACCCTCCGCTCGCGGCAGGATCAACTTCAGCGCACCGTTCGGCTGATCTGCCGGGAGGTAGCGATACTCGCGCGACGTCTTGGCGTAGGACGCGAGGAAGATCACCTTCTTGTCGAGCGAACGGCCGGCGCCGATGTCGAAGAGTTCGTCCGTTTCTTCGTAGACGAGATCGCTCGTCGCGGACCCGACCGTGTGGCGCCAGAACTTGTCCGAGCGCTTCGACACAGCATCCTCGGTCGTATAGAAGATCGTCTTGTTGTCGTTCGCCCAGACGATCGATCCGGTGCGCTCGATCTTCTCGGTCGAGAGCTTCCCGGTTCTCAGGTCCTTCACATGAAGCGTGTACTGACGATAGCCGGTCGTATCAACTGAATAGGCCAGCCAGTTCGCATCGTCGCTGACGGCGTACCCGCCGAGGCCGAGAAAGCTATGGCCTTCGGCCAGGGCGTTGAGGTCCAGCAACAACTCCTCGGGGGCCTCCATCGTGCCCTTGCGCCGGCAGAGATAGGGATATTGCTTCCCTTCCTCCGTCCGCGAGTAGTACCAGTACTCGCCGTTGCGCGTCGGGACGCTCAGGTCGGTCTGCTTGATCCGCCCCAGCATCTCCTTGTAGAGCGCTTCCTGGAGGTCCTTCGTCGGCGCCATCACCGCTTCGGTGTAGGCGTTCTCGGCCTCGAGGTGCTTGATGACTTCCGGATTCGACTTCTCGCGCATCCAGAAGTAGTCGTCGACGAGCGTGTATCCGTGGATCGTCGTCTTGAACGGATCCTTTTTCGCAACCGGCGCCTGCGGGGCGACGGTCTGCTGTGCGTCCGGTAGAGAGGTCATAAACGTCAAAAGCAATGCGAGGACGATGGTGCGCTTCATGAGCGTGTCCTCTCAGGTTACAGGCCGCCCTTGCGCTTGCCCCAGGTCGGCGGCGCTGGTTCGGTCGTCATGCGGTTCACGGGATTGGCCTTCAGGAGTTTCATCGCTTCCTCGACGGCGCGCTCGAGCTGCGGATCCTTGCCGGCGATGACCTCCTTCGGCCAGTTCTCGACGTCGATGTCGGGCGCGACCCCTTCGTTCTCGACCGCCCACCTGCCATCCCGCGTGATGAACCCGCCGCGCGGCGCGATCATCGATCCCCCATCCACGAACGGCGGCGTGTCGGCCGTGTGGACGAGGCCGCCCCAGGTGCGCTTGCCGACGAGCGGCCCGATACCGCGGCGCTTGAACATGTACGGCATCAGGTCACCGCCCGAGCCAGCCATCTCGTTGATGATCATCACCTTCGGCCCCCAGATACCGGCGGACGGGCTCGTGAACGGCATGCGCTCGCCCGCCACATTGTTGAAGTAGCCGTCGAAATCGCGGCCGAGGACCTCGATGATGTAGTCGGCCGCCGAACCGCCGCCGTTGAAGCGCTCGTCGATGATCGCCCCTTTCCTGTCCTGCTGTGCGAAGTAGTAGCGATTGAACGACGTGTATCCCGGCTGCCCCGTATTCGGCACGTAGACGTAGGCGAGCTGGCCGTTCGAGAGTTCGTCCACGAGCCGGCGGTTGGATTCCACCCAGGCGCGGGTCCGAAGCCCCTGTTCGCTCGTCACCGGCACCACGGTAACCTCCCGCGCGCCTTCGAGCGCGGGCTTGCTGTTGACGGCCAGCACGGTCTGGCGGTTCGCCGTTCCGTCGAGCAGCCGGTAAATGTTGTCGGGCGCACGCAGCTCGATCCCGTTGATCGCGACGATGAAGTCGCCAACGTTCACGTCCACGCCGGGTGCGGCGAGCGGCGCGCGAAGATCCGGGTTCCAGCTCTCGTTGTCGTAGATCCGCGTGATCTTGTAGCGGTCGCTTTCGACGACGAAGTCCGCGCCGAGCAGGCCGCCGGGAGAGTTCGGCACGTCCGGCATATCGCCGCCGCGCACGTACGAGTGGCCCACGGCAATCTCCGCCCCCATGTTATCGAGCAGGTAGTTGAGATCGGCGCGGTGGTTCACGTACGGCAGCAGCGCCCCGTACATCTCCTTCATCTTCGGCCAGTCGCTGCCGTGCGCGTTGGTGACGTAGAGATAGTCGCGCTGCAGACGCCAGCCTTCGTTGAAGATCTGCTTGAACTCTTCCTTGCGGTCCAGATACATCCGCAGCGTGGCGTTGAGCCGCCCCTGATTCGGCTGCGGCGGATTCCGGTCCGCATCGACGAGGAAGAGGCCGACATTGCCACCGCCTCCGCCGCCGCGGCCACGTCCGCCGCCGCCGCCCGTGCGGTAAAGCAGCTTTCGTCCATCCGCGCTGACGTCGTACTCGGCGACGCTCTGCATGAACGGCGCAGCCCGGCGGTCGCTCAAGCGATACCGGTGCAGCGTGGCGCCCCCGCCGCCACCGCCGCGTCCGCCGCCGCCCCCGGCCTCGAGATAGAACACGGTCCCGGGAACGCCGGCCTTCAATTCGGAATACTGGCGCTCGGGGACGCCCGGCACCGAGAGGATCCGCTGCTGCAATCCATCGAAGTCGACCTGCACGGTCACCGGGGTGCGCGGACGCTGCGGCTGCTGCGCCCCCTCGCCACCCTGCTGCTGGTCACCGCCGCCGGGACCAGCACCGCGTCCGCCCGCGCCCTGGCCCCGCCCGCCCTGACCGCCGGCCTGGATGCCCGCGTCCTCGTCGCTCTCGGGGAGCAGCGGACTCGGTTCATCTTTCTTCAGCACGGCGAAGTAGAGACCGAACGTTTCTTCACGACCGTACGACGTCATGTCGAGCCACTGCGAGCCCAGGCCGAAGTCGGTGGAGGCGAGGAACCACAGATACTTTCCGCTCGCATCCCACACCGGATACATCGCATCCGCGAGACCGTCGGTGATCTGCTTCCTGTCGCCGGTCTCGACATCGGCGACGAAGATCGCTCGATAGAGCGAGTTCAGCCGGCTCGCGAAAGCGACGTATTTGGAATCCGGGCTCCACGTCGGGTGCAGCGTGCGCTGCGGCACCATCCAGGGATCGTTGCCGACGATCTTCGTCTGGCCGCTCGCGACGTCGAGGACCCACACGTTGAGATTCGTGTCCGTGTAGAGCAGCTTCTTCGAATCGGGCGACCACGACGGCGTGTAATAGAAGTTCGGCTTCGGCAGCGCGATCTCGCGCGGCGGCTTCAGGCCGTCCTGCTCCTCGATCACGAGCTTGTACTCGCCTGACTTGTCGCTGAAGTACGACACGTACTTCCCGTCGGGGGACCACGCGGGGGCCCGCTCGGCGGACCCGGACGTCGCGGTGAGGTTGCGGACGTCACCCTTCTCTGCCGGGATCGTGAAGATCTCGCCGCGCGCTTCGGCGACGACCCGCTTGCCGGTCGGGGAGAGCGCGATGTTCGACATCCGCGAGGTGATGTCCTCCCACCGCGCCATCATCCAGGGAAAGTCGCCGGCCGCGCGGATGTCCACGGTCTGCGGACGGCCGCTCTTCGGATCCAGGGTATGGACCTCGCCGCCCTGTTCGAACACCAGCATCCCGGCGCCGGAGTTCAACGTCTTCACGTCGAAGCCGGTGAACTTCGTCACCTGGGTGAGCCGCTTCGCCTTCGTCTCGTACGCCCACACGTTGTGCACGCCGTCCCGATCGGAGAGGAAGTAGACCGTGTCGCCGATCCAGACCGGATCCTTGTCGTGCGAGTCGGTCCACGGCGGGGAGACCAGGTCGAACGTCTTCAGATCGACGATCCAGATCGGGCGATTCTGTCCGCCTTTGTAGTTGCGGCGCTCCTCGTCCCACGAGTTGTTCATCCGGTACGCGACCCGGGTCCCGTCGGGTGAGATCTTCCCCTGATAGGCGCGAGGCAGCGGCATCGGTTCCTCGACGCCCCCTTCGGCCGGAACGGTCCAGAACCGCGGCGCCGCGTTGGGCGCCCAGCTCGCCCGGCCCGATGCGAACACGATCGCCTTGCCGTCGGGCGTCCAGCCCTGAACGGTGTCGCCGCCGGGATGCCAGGTGAGCCGTTTCGGCTCGCCGCCGTCCACGGGAACGGTATAGACGTCGGTGTTGCCGGCGTAGGCGCCCGTGAAGGCGATCGTCGTGCCGTCGGGCGAAAAGTGCGGGTTCGACGTCTGCCCCTGGAAGCTGGTCAACCTCCGTGCGGTGCCTCCGGTCCGCTCGACGACCCAGATGTTGTTGGCGTAGGCGAAGGCGATGTGCGTCGCGCTGATCGCCGGGGACCGGAGCAGCTTCGTGGGCCCGCCGTTCGGCGCGGCCTGCAGCACGGCGAGGGTGAGTGCGGGCAGGGTGAGGCCAAGCAACAGTCGCCGGGTGACGGACGGGTGCGGCATCTTCATTCAAGACTCCTGTGACGGCTGAAGAAACCTGAACATCCTAACAGCGGTCGGCGGTCCGCGGTGCGCGGTCTGGGGTCCGCGGTGCGCGGTGCGCGGTGCGCGGTCCGCGGTGCGCGGTGCGCGGT
>DASWVN010000191.1:0-39575 GCA_036401215.1 Vicinamibacterales bacterium
TCATCGAGGCATGTGGCTCCCCACGTCACCGGAAGGCCAGTTTCAGGACTGACACCGTTGTTCGATGGCCCGCGCCAGGCCGGCCAGTCGGATCCGAGCAGGGCTGCCCCCGTGGCAACCGTCAGAACCGAGGTCAAGCTGAGAAACGCACGCATCGAAGATCCTCCCATTCCGACACACTACGACCGAGGATGTGAATTCGCTTAACTCGAGCCCGCCTTCGCCCGCCTTCGCGCCTGCGGCGCTTCGGCGAGGCAGGCTGTGACGCACTCCGATGCACCCCGACGCACCCCGACGCACCTTGACGCACCCTGATGCACCCCGATGCACCCGGACGCACCCTGAAGCACCCCGACGCACCCTGATGCACCCCGACGCACCCTGATGCACCCCGACGCACCCTGACGCACCCTGATGCACCCCGATCAGCCTTTTGCCCCGCTCGTGGCAAGCGGCATGTACTCGGTGATCGTGCCCTGCCAGACGGGCTGCCAGCCATCCTCATCGTACCAGCCCACGTCGGCATCGGTCGGCACGCGTATGCCGGCGAGCGTGCGGTAGTTGCGGAAGTGCCCCTCCCATCCTCGCTGTGCATAGCCGCCGGGAAAGGTCCCCCAGCGGGCCGGCGTGTAGATGCTGGTGACTTCACCGCTATCCGCGAAGCGAAACTCGAGTGAGACCGACACGCCGTGTGTGCTCACTTCGGCCACCGCGCGGGTCCCATCGACCGGGCTCCATCGCAGGTGCGGGCCCGGGAGCAGCGCCGTCGGATACCAGACCGCCTCGGCCAGGAAGCGATGGAGCGATCCGGCGTTCATTTCGGGCGTGCCGGACGCCGAGGAGATCGTGAAGGCCGACAACAGGCTGGCGTGCCCTGAACCTCGTCCTTCGATCAAGGCATCACACACGCGCACGTGGACGAGCGGTCCCATCCTGACGTGCGCGTCCCAGAGAAAGGCGGGCGCGGTCGGCGCCACGAGGTGCTCTGCCGTGAACGGCATCCACCGTGCGCTGTGACCGTTCGTCCGCAGGGTTCCTCGCTGCGCGATCCGCACCAGCCGCAGCGGACGCCAGTCGTCCATGCACCACCGCAGGTATCGTGAGACGGGCGAGGGCAGGTCATCGAGTCCCTCGATGTGTTCCTGCCGCGTGCCTGCCGCGCGTTCGATCAGTGTCCGCCGCTTCTGCGCCAGGGCGCGCGCCTGCCGGCGCACCGCGCCGACGGCGGCAACTCCCAGCGCCGCGCTCCCGAGAGCAACGGCGGACGTGAGCGTGCTTCTCATCCGCATGATCACCTCACAGCCGGTACCGTAGCACGCGGCCCAAACCAGGGGTCAGACCTTGAATTTTGAATTTTGAAATTTTTCGTGCCAGAACCGAGGGCCCGGCGGTCGACTCGCAACTTTTTCCTGGCAGAAGTTTTGTGCCAAGGGAAAAATTCAAGGTCTGACCCCCGGTCCCCTCCCCGCGGCAGCTCGCCAGTCTTCCGCGCGGCTCGTCACCGCCGATCGTGGTGCCGCTCTCAGCCCGGTACAATCGATTGACGGCTACCAAGCGCGTTGCACCGCGCACGTTTCACAATCCCGAGGGTTCATGCACGTTCACGGTTCTCTTCGACACGTACGGCTCGCGCACCGGCTGGGCGCGACCGCTTTCATATTCACCTTCTTTTTGCTCCTGCTGCCCGCGTCCGCACACGCGCAAGCGGCGTCACTGGCAGGACGGGTGCTCGATTCGAGCAACGCCGCCGTGCCCGGCGCGACGATCACCGCGCGCAATCTCGGCACCGACGCTGTCTCGACCGCGCACACCGACGCCGAGGGCTTGTACCTCATCCCGGCGCTGCCGGCGGGACGGTACCGCGTAGAGGCGGCACTGCAGGGCTTTCGCACCGCAGTTCGTCCGGACGTCACGCTCAACGTGGACACCCGCGTGACGCTCAACTTCACGCTCCAGGTGGGTGGCCTCACCGAAACGCTGACCGTGACGGGCTCGCCGCTCATCGATACGACGACGGCCGGCGTGAGCACGTTGATCGACCGGCAGTTCGTCGAGAACCTGCCGATCAACGGCCGCAGTTTCCAGACGCTGCTCCAGCTCACGCCCGGTGTCGTCTTCACCGAAGCGTCGATCACGAACCCGGGCCAGTTCAGCGTCAACGGCCAGCGGACCAACTCGAACTACTTCCTCGTGGACGGCGTCAGCGCCAACGCGTCGACCAGCACGTCGGCGACCTCGTTCCAGCAGGCCGCGGGATCGCTGCCCAACCTCACCGTCTTCGGCGGCACGAACAGTCTCGTGTCGGTGGACGCACTCGAAGAGTTCCGCGTCCACACGTCCACCTACGCGGCGGAGTTCGGCCGCAGCCCGGGCGCGCAGGTCTCGCTCATCACGCGTTCGGGAACGAACCAGTTCACCGCGCGCGCGTTCGACTACTACCGCAACGACGCGATGGACGCCGGGGACTGGTTCCGCAACGCGCAGGGGCTCGACAAGCTGCCGCTGCGCCAGCATCAGTTCGGCGGCGTGGCCGGCGGTCCCATCGTCCTCCCCGGCCTCTACGCAGGACGCGATCGGACGTTCTTCTTCTATTCCTACGAGGGGCAGCGGCTCACGCAACCCCAGCCCGTGACGCAGTACGCGCTCGTGCCGAGCGTCGAGGCGCGGCAGGCCGCTCAGGGCGCGCTGCGCGATCTGTTCAACGCGTACCCGCTGCCGAACATCCAGTCGGGACCGACCGACCCGCCGTTCACCGGCCGTTACCAGATCTCGGCCTCGTTCCCGTCCCGCTTCGATGCGCACAGCCTGAGGGTCGACCACCAGTTCAGCGGCGCCGCCCGGCTCTTCTCGCGCGTCAACATCGCCCCGTCGTCGTTCGAGCAGCGCGCGTTCGCGAACGGGAAGAACGCGTTCCAGCTCGACAACCGCACGTGGACGACCGGACTGACGTGGACGCCCACCTCGCGGCTCGTGTCCGAGACGCGCGTGAACTACAGCGACTCGGAAGGGCGGTTCGAGTTCGGCATGTACGAGATCGACGGCGCCGTGCGTCCGCCCGACTCGGTCATCTTCCCTCCGGGCCTCAACGCCGACACGGCATCGGTCAGCCTCCAGCTGACGCCCTTCGGCGGCGCGACGCAGACGGCGGGGAACCTGACCTTCGGCAAGAGTCTCGGCAACCAGCAGCGGCAGTGGAACATCGTGCAGACGCTCGGCTGGGTGCGCGGATCGCACGACTTCAAGTTCGGCCTGGACTATCGTCACCTTTCACCGATCGCCGACTTCCGTCAGCGGGGGATCTCCTACAACTTCGGCGGCAGCGTCGAACGGGCGCTCCAAACCGGTGGAGAAGCGACCGTCAGCGTGCAGGCGCTCGCGCCGACCGCCACGTTCGGCTTCCACAACCTCTCCCTCTTCGCGCAGGACACCTGGCGCACGACGCCGCGGCTGACGCTGACCTACGGCCTCCGCTACGAGCTGAATCCGCCCCCGTCGGGTGATCGTCTGCCGTTCTTCGTCCGCGGCATGGACGATCCGCTCACGGCAACGCTCGCCCCTGAAGGGACGGATCCGTGGGAAACCGCCATGCTGAACTTCGCGCCGCGGATCGGCGCATCGTACCTGCTCGACGAAGAGGGCAGGACGGTGCTGCGCGGCGGGTTCGGCGTGTTCTACGATCTGGGCACTGGCACCGCGCTTCGCGGGTATTCGAGCTTCCCGTTCAACTCGAGCCGTCTGACGCCGGGACAGACGTTTCCGGCGTCTGCCGAGGCCCTCGAGCCCGCGCCGTTCGATACCGGCGCGCCGTATTCAGCACAGTTCTATACGTTCGATCCGGAACTGCAGCTCCCGTACACGCTGCAGTGGAACGTCAGCGCTGAGCGTGCGCTCGGCTCGAGCCAGTCGGTCAGCGTCTCGTACGTGGGCTCGGCGGGACGCCGCCTGCTGCGCAACGACGGATACGCCAACCGCGTGATCGGCGGCGAGCAGATCACGCTGCTCAACCCGGCGCTGTTCACGAACTCGTCCACCGTGTTCTATACCTACAACGGCGGCGAGTCGAACTACCGGTCGCTTCAGGTGCAGTATCAGCGGCGGCTCTCGCGCGGACTTCAGGCGCTCGCGTCGTACACCTGGTCGCGTTCGGAGGACAACGCGTCCGACGAAGCCTCGGCGAACCTGATCCCCGGCGGCGTCAACCAGTTCGTGGTCGATCCGGATCAGGACTTCGGTCCGTCCGACTTCGACATCCGCCACAACTTTCTGGCATCGGTGACTTACGACATCCCCGCGCCGTGGACCAACGATGTCGCGCGCGCGGTGCTCGGCGGATGGGGCGTGGACGGGATCTTCCGCGCACGCTCCGGCTCTCCGTTCAGCGTCATCACGCTTGCCGCCGATCCGCTGAACCTCACCACCCCCCGCCGCGTGGACGTCGTCACCGGTGTCCCGCAGTGGCTGGACGATGCGAGCGCGCCAGGTGGGAAGCGGCTGAATCCGGACGCGTTCGCGGTGCCGGCGCCAGGACGGCAGGGGACGCTCGGCCGGAACGCGCTCCGGAGCTTCCCGGCATGGCAGCTCGATCTGTCGCTGCGGCGAACGTTCCGGATCGTCAACGATGTCAGGATGGAGTTCCGCGGCGACGTGTTCAACGTACTGAACCATCCGAACTTCGGCGAGCCTGACAGCACGCTCAGCTCCACCACGTTCGGCAGGTCCACGAACATGCTGAACCGTGCGCTGGGTTCGGGCGGCACGGCCGGCGGGCTCAATCCGCTGTACCAGATTGGCGGACCGAGGTCCGTGCAGATCTCGGCACGGCTGCTGTTCTGGTGACGATCCACATGCGGCGAATCACGACTTACGGACTGCGGTCGCTCTACGCGGGCGCAGTCGTCCTGCTTCTTGGTGGGTGCGCCGCCGCGATCTCGCAGGCGCCGGCCGGATCCTCGTCCGTTCAGGCAGGCGCGGCACGAGCGGAAGACTGCTTTCCGTTCGAGCGCCTGCCGCAGGCGCTCCAGGGGCGCGCGACCGACCTGCTGCTGAACGCGCTCGACGGGGAAGCGCTCTACACGATTGCCGCGGACATCAAGCCGATGAGCAGCGGGTTCTACTCGGCGCAGGTGACGGTTGCGGAACCGGACCTGCGCGACGCGGACGAAGTGCGGCAGATCCTTCAGGCGTGGACGTGCGGCGGCGAGATCGAGGCGGCGGTCCATCCGTTCTCCGCGGTATACGAGGGACGGCGTCCGCTCGACGCGGCGGTGTTCAACCTGCCGGCGCTCCGCCGCATGCTCGCGAAGCACCAGGCGTTCTTCGCGCCGTACGGCGTCTCGCCGTCCACCGATCCGATGATCGCGTTGATGGCGATCGAGTACGACACGACGAGCGCGCGGTTGCGCGGATACGGGTACTTCTTCGGTTATCCCGATTACGCCGTGGACTTCTTCGCGGCCGCCGCCGACGAGCAGAAGGCGACCGGCGGGCAGGTGGCGCGGGACTTCATCAGGCTGCCGACCGTCCGCGGCGAGGGGCGGTTCGTCTACGCGGCGCCGAAGGGGCACGAGCCGAACGCCGAGGACCTCGCGCTCCGCGCCCGGGTGGAGCAGGTGTTCGCCGAGTACGAGGTCCGCCGCGCACGCCACATCACACCGGGCTCCTCGGCCGGCGTGCTCGCGCTCGTCCGCGAGTGGTTCGACAACGGCCGCGGCGACGTCCGCCCCTCGAACGCCGCCACCCCAGGGGTCAGACCTTGAATTTTGAATTTTGAAATTTTTCGTGCCAGAAACGACTGCCCGACGGTCAGAGCGCAAATATTCCTGGCAGAAGTCTTGTGCCAAGGGAAAAATTCAAGGTCTGACCCCCCGGGGGCGGCCTGACCCCGGGGGGCGGCTCAGAAGTCCCCCGCCTTCACATACGGGTGGCTCCACAGCGTCAGCTGGAGCAGGCACGACTTCAGCCACGCGTAGTACATCCTCTCCACGTCCTCCGCTGAGTGTCCGCCCCTGGCGAGAAACGGACGCAGCGTGAACGTCACCGGGAAGATCAGCAGGAACAGATCGCGGAACGGGACGATCGCCGCCGCCGTCGCACCGTCGGTCACGTTCTTCTTCGTGCGGTGATGACGCAGCGCGATCTCGTGCTGGTAGTCGAGCCACCGCTGGTCGTACTCGGCGCGCGCGGTGTCGAGGACCCACTGCTCGAACCGCCGCCGGACGGCCGCGAGATACGCCGCATCGGGCTGCCCGCTCTTCGGGTCCGAGAACGCGGACAGAAGATGCGGATTCGCACCGACGAAGCCGTACCACACGTCGAGGATCTCGCTCGTGTGCCCCTTCAGCACTTCGTGCGACATCCGCAGGTACTTGACGTCGTCGTCGCCAAAGAGGACGCTTTTCTTCATCAGGTCGAAGTCCTGCAGCGTCACGGGTGACGACGCGGTGGTGGAGCCGAACGTGTATCCGGGTATGTTGGTCATTGTGCTCATGCGCGCATCCTATCGATGGTCCGTGCGGATGTCAGGAACGCACTTTTCGGTAAGGTGGTGACCGTATGGTTCCCGTCGCCGGAATGGTCGAGAACATCATCGGGTGCAAGTGGTCGCTGCGGATCCTCCAGCTCTGCGCCGACGGGCACCGTCGCCCGAGCGCACTGCTGCGAGCCTGCCCGGGACTCTCGGCGAAGGTGATGAACGAGCGGCTGCGGAAGATGATCCGCTTCGGGATCCTTCAGCGGACCGTGTGCGGCGAGAAGCCCCCCGTCGAAGTGGAATATCTGCTCACGCCGTTCGGTCAGCGGTTCATGGACATCGTGGCCGAGGTGCGGCGGCTGCAGGACGACGTGGACCGCGGCGGTCCGCTCGTCAGCGACGCCCGGTGAGGCGGGCCTGCCGCATCTCGTAACTGTTTACGTGGATTCGAAGCGCCGGAGCGCTCGATCGCTCGAAACTGGCGCAGTTGCGCTGGCACGCGCGTTGCCCCCAGCTCGGCTGAAAGGGGAACATCGATGCGCGTCATGGCAACAGGAGTACTGGTTCTCGTATTCGCCGGCGCTGCAGGTTGCGGCGGCGGTGGATCCACCCCCTCGTCGCCCACACCCGCCGGTCCCGTGACGATCAACATCGTCGGCGAACGTGGCGCCCAGTCGTTCTCACCGAATCCGGCGCTGGTCGCTGGCCAGACCGTCGTGTTCAAGAACACCGACTCGGTCGTGCACCGCGTGCGGCTGAACGATCTGTCGATCGACACCGGTGACATCGCACCTGGCGCGACCAGCCGGGCGGTCGTGATGCCGGCATCCGGGACGAACTATCACTGCTTCCTTCACCCCACGATGATTGGATCCGTGGGAAGTGCGAACAGCGGTCCGCCGCCCTGCACGGGGGTCTACTGCTGATCACGTCAGCAGCTGAACGCGCTCGCGGCGGACGGCTATGATCGTTGGATGCCTTCCGGCGCGACCATCCTCGGCCCGGGCCTCGTGCTGTTCCAGTCGCGGCTTGCTCCGGACGAGCAGCGCGAACTGTGGGACGCCTGCCGCGCGCTCGCCGAAGGTCCGGTGCCGATGTACACGCCGACCGTCCGCGGCGGACGGAAGATGAGCGTCGGCATGCTCTGCCTCGGCCGGCACTGGAACGCGTCCACGTATAGCTACGAGGAGTCGCGGTCCGACTTCGACGGGCTTGCCGTGCCGCCGATCCCGCCGCGGTTCGAGTCGCTGGCCGCATCCGCCGCCGCGGACGCCGGATTCACGCTCCAGCCGGACCTCTGCATCATGAACTTCTACGCGGGGACGGCGAAGATGGGTGTGCACCAGGACAAGGACGAACGTCCGGAGACGATCGCGGCCGGCATCCCGATCGTGTCGGTCTCGCTCGGCGACGCCGCCCGGTTCGTGATCGGCGGCCTCTCACGCCGCGACCCCACCAGTCCGCTGATCCTGCGCTCGGGCGACGTGCTGGTGATGGGCGGACCGTCGCGCCTGCGCTTCCACGGCGTGACGCGGATCCTTCCCGGCACCGCACCCGCCGGCACCGGTCCCGGCCGCTTCAACCTCACCTTCCGCCAGTGGTGAGGGTGCGTCGGGGTGCGGGCAGGCCCGCCGCAACCGCCGCACCTGACGCACCCCGAAGCACCCCGAAGCACCTAGCTCCCTCGCAACGCAACCAGCGGATCCACGCGAGACGCGCGATAAGCAGGGACGAGCGTTGCCGCGAGCGCGACGAGCGACAGGCCGAAGCAGACGGCGAGCAGCGTCCAGGGATCCCAGGCGCTCACGCCGAACACGACCCGCTGCAGCAGCCGCGCGGACGCGAGCGACGCCAGCGCTCCCGCCAGGACGCCCGCCATCGCCGGCGTCATCCCCTCGATGATCACCAGCCGGACGACCTCAGCCGTGCGCGCACCGAGGGCGGTACGGATGCCGATCTCGCGGCTCCTGCCGCGGACGATGTACGCGAGCACGCTGTAGATCCCGACCGCCGCCAGCGTCAACGCCACACTCGCAAACACCGCAAGCAGCAGCGCGCTGAACCGCTGCGACACCAGCGTTTGATCGAGCACCGCCCGCATCGTCTGAATGTCCTCGACCGGCTGCTCGGGATCGAGACCGCGGACGATGTCGGCCGCCGGACCCGCAAGCGACATCGGCGCAACCGCCGTGCGCATCACGATCGTGAGCGAACGCCATTCCTGGCTGCGCGTGAACTCGTAGACGGTCGGCGCGGCCGGTTCGTAGAGCGCTTCCTGCTTGACGTCCCCGACGATGCCGATCACTTCCCTGAAGACGGTGCGCGACTCGAGCGGCAGCGTGACCCGGCGGCCGATCGGGTCCTCGTCACCCCACAGCAGCCTGGCCGCCGAGCGGCTCACCAGCATCACCTCGCTGTCACCGGTCGATACGTCCCGTCCGCGGTCGATCGGGATCTGCATCGCCTGCAGGTAACCGGGTGTGATCTTGCGGACCGCGACCGTCGGCTGATCGCGAGGCAGCAGCTCGGGCCTGCCTTCGAGGACGACCGGCTGCTGCGATCCACCCATCACCGGCAGGTCGTCGATCCCTCCTGCCACCTCGACTCCAGGCAGCGCGCGGATTCGACCGAGAGCCGTTTCGAAGAACGCCTGCACCTTCGCCGGCGTGTCGTAGCGCGTCTCCGGCAGCGAGACTCTCATCGTCAAGACGTTCTGTGGATTGAATCCCGCGTCGACGTTCCGCAGCGCCAGAAGACTCTGGATCATCACGCCCGCGGCCATGAGGAGCACGACCGAGAGCGCGACCTCGGCCACGATCAGCACCCGGCGTGTCCGGAGGCCGACCGCCCCATCGTCGCGCCCGCCTTCTTTCAGAGCGTCGTTCAGATCGGTTCGCCCGGCTCTGAGCGCCGGCATCGCGCCTGCGAGCACGCCCGTCAGCAGGGATGCGACGAGTGCGAAGACGAGCACACGCCAGTCGAGCGACAGTTCATCCGCGCGAGCGACCTGGCCTTGGAGGAGCGATGCGATCACATCGAGGCTCAGGCTCGCGAGGAGCACGCCCACCGCGCCTCCGGCTACGGCGAGGATCACCGCTTCGATCAGCAGTTGCTGGAAGACGCGCCGTCGTCCCGCACCGAGCGCGGACCGGATGGCGATCTCCTTGCGGCGGGAGAGTGCGCGGACGAACAACAGGTTGCCGACGTTCGCGCACGCGATCAGCAGCACCAGCGCCACCGCCGCGAGCAGCACCATCAGCGACATGCGCAGATCGCCGACGAGCACTTCGTGGAGAGGGATCGCCGTTGCTCCCCATCCAGCGTTCTCGCGTGGATACTCGCGCTCGAGCCGGACCGAGATCTGCTGCAGCTCGGCACGTGCCTGCGCGAGGGTGACCCCTTCCTTCAGACGCGCGACGACCTGGGCGTTGTGGTTCTCGCGGACGGCGCGTGCTTCGTCGCTGTAGGCCACCGGCACCCAGACGTCGTACGCGGTCGCGGCCCACGACCGGATCGAGAATTCCGGCGGCATGACGCCGACGATTTCGAAGGCGGTTCCATCCAGCCTCAACGTGCGTCCGACGACGTCGGGTGCGCCGCCGAATTGCCGCTTCCAGAATCCATCGCTGAGGATGACCACCTGGTTTCGGCCGGGCCGGTCCTCGTCGGGACGGAAGATGCGTCCGAGCGCCGGACGCGTGCCGACGATCTCGAAGAACCCGGCGCCCACCGCGGTCGCGATGATCTCCTTGCCCCCGGATCCATCGGTCAGCACGAACTGACGGAAGCGATAGATGGCCATCCCGTCGAACAGGCGCGCGTCGCGTTGCCAGTCATAGAAGTTCGCGGGGGAGACCGAGAAGGTCTCCATCCCGGGAAACGTTTCCTGCGGCGGGATGTGAAACAGCCGGACGAGCCGTTCCGGTGCCGGGAACGGCAGGGGTCGCAGCAACGCGGCGTTGACGACGCTGAACGTGGCGGTGTTGGCGCCGATGCCGAGCGCAAGGAGGGCGATGACCGCCAGCGCGAACGACGGCGTCCGAAGGAGGACACGGACGGCATACCGGATATCCGCGGCGAGGGTGCGCATGAATGGATCCTGTGAGTTCGCAGAACGTGCGGTAGAGGATATTGGACGCTTGGACGGAGGAGGAGGCCGACGGGTTCATCGTCGGCTCGCTGCCGCGCATTGCTCGAGCTGACCGATCGCGGGACTGTTTCGCATCGGCAAACGGCTCGGTCCTCTGCTACACTTACCCGCCCTCCGGCCCGGACCGGATTCATGCGCGCACACGCCGCCTCGTTTCGAACAGATATCGAGGGACTCCGCGGGATCGCGGTCCTCGCGGTCGTCGCCTTTCATTGTGGACTCCCGGGCGCGGCCGCGGGGTTCATTGGCGTCGACGTCTTCTTCGTTCTCTCCGGATATCTGATCACCGGCCTGCTCGTGCGCGAGGTCGAGGGGACCGGCCGCCTCGACCTGCGACAGTTCTACGCGCGGCGCATGCGCCGGCTCCTTCCCGCCGCAGCGCTCGTCGTCCTGTTCACGCTGGCCGTTACGGCCCTGATCCTTGCGCCGCAGGAGATCACTCGCGCAGGACGGGCCGCCCGCGCATCGTCGATCTACCTGACGAACGTTTTCTTTGCCGTGAACGCCGCGGACTACTTCTCCGCGAAGGTGCACGACAACCCGATTCTGCACATGTGGTCGCTGGCGGTGGAGGAGCAGTTCTATCTCTTCTGGCCGCTGCTGATCATCGTGGGTCTCAAGGCGAAGCCGTCGCGCCAGCTCCTCGTCGTCCTGATGGCGCTCGTGACCGTGGTGTCGTTCGTGTTGTCGGTGCGCCTGAGTTATTCCGATCCGACATGGGCGTTCTACAGCCTGCCCACGCGCGCCTGGGAGTTCGGCGTGGGTGGGCTCGCGGTGTTGCTGCCGATTGCACGGTGGCGGCGCGCGGAGTCCGGCTATCGGATCATCGGATGGGGCGGCCTCCTGACGATTGCCCTGGCTGTGGCGGTCCACCTGCCTGACGTTCCATTCCCCGGATGGCTGGCACTGCCCCCGGTGCTCGGCACGGCGGCAGTGATGGTTTCAGCAGCGGCCATCCAGAACGGCGGGTTGGTGCGAGTGCTCGGATCCGCGCCCCTGCAGTTCCTCGGCACGCACTCGTATTCCTGGTATCTGTGGCACTGGCCGTTCCTGGTGTTCGCTGCGGTCCTGCTGCCGTCGATTGGACCGGCAGGGAAGGCGACCGCGGCCGTTGTGTCGCTGGTGGTGGCGGTCGTCGCGCACCGCTTCGTCGAGAATCCGCTCCGGTTCCATCCCGGCCTGGTTGCCCGTCCGCTCGGATCGCTCGCGTTCGGAGCGACGCTGTCGCTCCTGATGCTGGCCGGGGCGCAGTCCACGATGGGCGTCGCGACCTGGCTGGTCCGGCAGCCGACGCTCAGAGCCATCGTCGAGGCGGAAGGAGCCTACGCGGATATCTCTCGCAGCAAGTGTGTGACGTCGGGACGGTCGACGGAAGTCAAGACCTGCACGTTTGGATCCGAGCAGGCCGGCACCACGCTGGTCCTCTTCGGCGACTCGCACGCGTTGCAGTGGTTCAACGCGTATCAGTCCCTCGTCGAAAGTCGCGGCTGGCGGCTCGTGACCGTCGTGAAGTCCGGGTGCAGTGCCTACGATTACGTCCGTCCTTCGGCGCCACGGAGCGGAGAAGAGGCCGGCTGCCGCGACTGGCGAACCGCGGCCGTCGCAGAGATCATTCGCATCAAACCGACAATGGTGATCGTCGGCAGCGCGACCATCCTTCTTCGCTGGTCGGTCGAGGAGAACCTTGAACTCTGGCGCGCCGGGGCAAACCGGACGTTTCGTGAGTTTCAGCACGCCCGCATTCGAGTGGTGGCGATGCGCGATACGCCCTGGCCGAGGTTCGACGTGCCGACCTGTCTGGCCAGGGCCATGAGAAACGCATGGTATCCGGGAAGCTGCACGTTCGATCGCCACGATGCCGTCGCCGAGGCGATCTTCGAGGCCGAGCGCGCCGCGGCGCGCGAGTCCGGAGACGTCGGCTTCCTCGACATGACCGATGTGCTCTGTGATCCGGATGGCTGCCGGACCATGCGTGACGGCGTCGTGATGTACAGCGACGACCACCATCTGACCGGCACCTTTGCAAGGAGCCTCGCGCCCGTGCTCGGCGAACGGTTGGGCGCACTGTCGACCGTTGCGCCTGCCGCCGGCGCCGGCGGCGGCGGAAAATAACGTCAGAGGCGGTTGGCGCTTCGCTGCCGTGCGACATATGGCAGCGCGAAGAGATAGAGCCCGGTGAACAGGAGCACGAACAGCGGCAGCAGAGGGGCGTAGGTAACCACCGGCGGTGGCTCGCTGCCGCCTGCCAGGACGACGAAGTTGGCGATGACCGTCAGCGTGAAGATGATAGAGGTCCAACGGTGGATTTGCCGAATCAGACTATTCCAGGTCACTCGATCCTCCAGTTTCGATACTTTGACGGATGGCGAAGGGAGAGTGTGACGGATCGCGGTGTTCTGGTCTCTTCGTCAGCCTTGCAGCATCCTGCTACCCCTTGATCACCCCGAGCGGGCGGCACCGCGCGACCTTCTTCGACAGTCCCGCATTGTGGACGACGTTGACGACGGCGTCGACGTCCTTGTAGGCGTCCGGTTGCTCCTCGGGCAGTTCGCGACGGCTGCGGGCGCGGGCGATGATACCGATCTCCGCCAGTTCTTGATCGATCCGCCGTCCGCGTGCCTCTCTGGCCGCCGCCGTCCGGCTCATCTGCCGGCCGGCACCGTGACAGGTGGTCCCGAAGGTCTGTTCCATCGAGCCTGGTTGGCCGACAAGGATCCAGCTCGCCGTCCCCATCGACCCGGGGATGAAGACCGGCTGCCCGACGGCGCGATACGCCTCGGGCATCTCGGGATGGCCGGCGGGGAACGCGCGGGTCGCTCCCTTGCGGTGAACGCACAGCACCTTGGTGCCGCCGTTCACCTCGTGCTCCTCGAACTTCGCGATGTTGTGTGCGACGTCGTAGACGAGGTGCATGTCGAGGTCCTGCCACGATCGATCGAAGATGCGCGCGAAGACTTCGCGCGTCTGCTGCATCAGGAGCTGCCGGTTGCACCAGGCGAAGTTGGCTGCCGCGCGCATCGCACCGAGGTACTCGCGTCCTTCGACGCTGTCGACCGGCGCGCACACGAGTTGCCGGTCGGGCAGTGCGATGCCGTAGCGCTCCGGGACCCTCCGGAACCTGACCAGGTAGTCCTCGCAGACCTGGTAGCCGAGTCCGCGCGAGCCGGAATGAATCAGCACGACGACCTGTCCCTCGAAGAGTCCCATCGCGCCGGCGGCGTCGTCGTCCTCGATGCGATCGATGGCCTGGACCTCGAGAAAGTGATTGCCGGATCCGAGCGTGCCGCACTGGTCGCGTCCGCGCGCGTAGGCTCGATCGCTCACGTACCCTGGTTCGGCACCGTCGAGCCGCCCGTGCGCCTCGGTGAAGTCGATGTCGCGGTCGATCCCAAGACCGTGTGTGGCCACGAGGTAGCGTGGACCGTCCGCCAGAAGATGTTCCATCTCCGCGCGTTCGAAGCGGTACTTGCCGGTGCGTCCGACGCCGGTCGGCACATCTCGAAACAGCTGGTCGACGAGCGGCTTGATGCGGTCGCGCACGTCCGCGATCCGCAAGTTGGTGCGGACGACGCGTACGCCGCAGTTGATGTCGTAGCCGACGCCACCCGGTGAGACCACGCCTCCTTCCTGCGGGTCGGTTGCCGCGACGCCGCCGATCGGGAAGCCGTAGCCCCAGTGAATGTCGGGCATCGCGAGGCTGTAGGCCTGGATGCCGGGCAGCGTGGCGACGTTGGCAACCTGTTCGGGTGCCTGGTCGCTGCGGATCTGATCGATCAGCTGGTCGCTGGCGAAGATGAGACCGTCGACGCGCATGCCCTGTTTGTAGGTGTTCGGAATCCTCCAGTGGTAGGGTCCGATCCGCTCGAGTGGTCCGCTGTATCCCTGCTTCGTCATGGGTCCCTCAGATGTCGAGGATCACGCGGGCTTCCCAGCCGGATGCCGTCCGCTCGACGCGAAGCTGGTGCTCCGTGATCGCCTTCACCTCGGTGCCTGGCTCGTGGCGCGTCCAGTCGGCGCGCTCGCCACGGCACTCCGCGTGGAGGCGGCGATTGCCGTCGGTCAGCCGGATCGAGAACGCGGCACACAACAGGTGCTCGGTCTCGAAGCGAAAGAGCAGCTCGCGCAACCAGTCGGCGAACAGCTCGTCGATCTCGTCCCCCTCGAGTTCGAGCTGCACCGTCGCCGTCTGACGAATGTCGTGCGGGTTGTCGACGATGAGCGACATCAGCCCGTGCCCGGCGTCGGCAAAGAGTTCTTCGAGGCTCGCTCCCGTGACGTAAAGTCCGACGTCGGCCGTGTGCTCGAAGACTTCGTAGGGCATCTCATCAACTATGCTGCCAGCTTTCTGGTCCGGTGAGCAGATGCCATGGAGCGTGTTGAATGCCGTCCAAGCCGGCTCAGCCGAGGACAGCGTCGACAACGTGACGGCTCGACCGTCGCTATGTGGAGCGGGCGGCGTCAACTGCGCAGCGCTTCCGCGAGGCGGTGAAGAAACAGCCCGACATCGGTTACGACGCCCACCGTCTGCGTCGATCCTCGATCGCTCAGCTTGGTCACGACCGCTGGATTGATGTCGACGCACACCACGCGGACCCACGACGGGAGCATGTTGCCGACGCCGATACCGTGCAGCATCGATGACAACATGAGGACCATCTGCACGTTGTCGGCGAGCGCCTCTGCGTATCGGTCCTGCGCCTCGATCAGATCCATCAAGGTTTCGGGCAGCGGTCCGTCATCGCGGATACTGCCGGCGAGAACGTACGGCACGCCATGCTTTTCGCATTCGTACATCACGCCAGAGGTCAGCACGCCGTCCTCGACCGCCTGCCGGATGCTCCCGGCGCGGTTGATCGAGTTGATGGCGGCCATGTGGTTGCGATGGCCCTCTTCGACCGGCGCTCCCCTGGCCAGGTCGATGCCGAGCGACGTGCCCGACAGCGCGAACTCGATGTCGTGCACGGCCAGGGCGTTTCCGGCCAGGATGACGTCCACGAACCCGCGGCGGATCAGTTCCGAGAAGTGCTCGACGCCGCCGGTGTGCACGACGACGGGACCGGCGACGACGGCGATGCGGCCGCCGCTCTTCTTGACCTCGCGCATCATGTCCGCGATCCGCGCGACGGTCACCTCGACCCGCCGCTCGGACGAGACGTCATTGCTCATGAAGGCGAAGCCGAGGCGGTCTCGATCCTTGAATTGCGGTGTGACGCGAATCCCCTCGTGCCCGCACACGATGGGGTCGCCGGTTTTCACGTCACGCAGCTTGCGGCAGAGCGCGCGTCCATCGCTGACGACGATGACCGCGTCCATGCGCTGCTGCTCGACCTCGACCCAGCGTCCGCCGATGCGTACGTGCGTCCGGTGATTGGTCGTCGAGTAGAAGTCGTCCGGCACGCAGCGGTCCTTTTCGGCGGGCTTGACCAGCGCGTCTCGTTCGCGGACGGCGCGACAACCGAACGTAGTCAGGGTCTGGAGGAGTTCCTCCAGCGTCTTCGCATTCGGCGCCGTGATCCGCATCTCAATGCGCGAGGGATCGTCGTTGGTCCGGCCGATGTCGAAGTGGAGGATCTCGTACGAGGCGTTGTGCTCGATGATCTTGTCGAAGATGGCCGAGAGCAGCCCCGAGTCGATGAGGTGGCCCTCGGCCTGGACAGTCTCGCTCGGACCCATGATGGGCATTCTACGGGAGGGATGCGCTCACAACCGTTCGCCCGGGAGTTGACTGGCCTGCTTCACCCAGCCGGCGAATTGCGCTTCGTCCAGCGGATCGTTCTCGTGGATGTGGTAGTACCGCGTCTCCGGGTGCTTCGATCCGACCGGCGGCACGGGACGCATCGAAGTCCCGCGAAAGAACGTCACCTTGAGATACTTCGTGAAGCAGTGGTAGGCAAGGAACCATCCCTGACCCTCGATGCCGTAGAACGGAGAGTTCCACTTGACCGCCTTGTGAACTCCGGGCACGGTGCGCACGATCAGCGCATCGATGCGTCGCGCAACGTCGCGCTTCCAGCCCGGGATCGCGGCGATGTAGGCTTGCACGGGCGCGTCTCCTTCGCCTTTCGGGATCTGAGGATTGCCTCCCGAGAGGAGAACCGGTTTTCCGGGCTTTGCCTGGCGTCGAACTCGCTTGCGTGGACTCGTCAATATTCTCTCCTTCGTGGATATCGATGGCGCGGCGGATGTTGCCCGCGTGGAAAAGCAGGGCTCTGAGATGACCAGGCCAGAGATTGCCAGCATAGCGCCCTTCTTCATCGACCGGATCCTGTTCTTCGGACGTCCTCGTCGCTCCTGAACTAATTAGCCGGCGCGCTCGAGCGTCCAGGTGGACTCGCCGACGCCCTTGATCACGCGGATGCAGCCGGGGAGGCGGTCCGTCAGTTCGGGACGATGACTGATGACACCGATGAGGCGTCCGCCTTCGTGGCGAAGCGCTTCGATCGCGTCGGTGACTTCGGTCAGTGAGTCGGCATCCAGCGTCCCGAAGCCCTCGTCGATGAACAGGCTGTCCATCTGCAGCGCGCCGGACGTTCGCAGCACTTCCTCGCTGAGTTGCAGCGCGAGGCACAGCGACGCCATGAAGGTCTCGCCGCCGCTGAGGGTCTCAGCGCGCCGGCGCTCGCCCGCGTTGTCATGGTCGACGACGTAGAACTCGCCGGCCTCCCATTCGAGCGTGTAGCGGTTCGAGATCGCCTTCATCCTGACCGACGCGCCTGCGACGAGCGCCTTGAACGCTTCCTCGAGCAAATACTCCTGGAACCGATCGCCGCGAAGGTCGGTCGCCAGCTCCGCGGTGAGCGCCAGCCGGCCCTGGACTTCCGCCTGCTCGTCGAGCAGTTCGCGTCGCTTCTGGACGGCCTGCTGCAGCCGCTTACACTCAGCATCCAGCGTCGTCACGGCCTGGTCGGCGGCGCGCCAGTTTGTCGCCGCCAGGGCAGCCCGCTCCTGAACGATCTTCAGCGCCGCGTCCGACGTCTCGCGTCCGGAGATCCGCGGTTCGAGGTCAGCGAGCCGCTGCAGGACGGCTGCGAGCTTCTTGTCGAAATCGGCGGCCCGCTGTTCGAGCGCGCGCTGCTGTGACGTCGTGCGCGCAGCAGCCTTCGCGGCCGCAAAGCCGGCGAGCCCTGCTTCCGTGAGCGCCCCGGCGACCGCATCGCCTGCCGCCTGGAGGTCCGCAGCGGCTTGCGCGCGCGTGCTGTCGGCGGCTTTCAAGCGCTCCTCGGCAGACCGAACTGCGAGTTCTGCCTGGACGTGGGCCTCGCGCGCCGCTGCTTCCTCCTCGCGGAGCCGCGCGATCCGCTGCTGGATCTCTTCGCGCTCGGCACCCGGATCGGGGTGTGTCGTCACCGCCTCGATTCTTGCGATGACCTCTGCGCGTTCGGTCTGAAGACGGTCGTGGTCCTGGACGATGCGATTGCGCCGCTCGTCGGCCTGTGACGCTGCGGCCGCGGCGGTCGCAAGAGTGATCTGTGCCGCCGCCAGTTCGCCATCCGTGTTCCGCAATGACGCGTCGATCCGATCGCGCTGGACCTTGACCTGCTGCAACTCCGACCAGCGCGCGTCCATCCACTGGAGTAGCTCGGCCTGCCCGACAGCCGCCACGCCTGCTACTGCCGCCGCGAGCCCCTCGAGCGCCGCGGCAACCGCCGTCGTCCGATCGGCTGCGCGCACCTCCGCCTCACGCGTCGTCCGGGCCACCTCGGCGCGACGGGCGCTGGCGACTGCGAGTGCTTCTTGCGCCTTCAGGCGATCGCGTTCGGCGTCCTGGGCGCGTGTCTCTGCCGCCGCGTAAGCGGTGTCCAGCTTCTTCAGTTCGGGCGGCGCCTCGGCGGGCGGAGGCGTCGCAACGATTTGCAGGCACACTGGACAGTTGTCGCCCGCGTGCAGATGCGCGCGCAAAGCGGCCGCACGATGGCGGTTCCGCGCGTCTTCGCGCGCCTCTCGTGCGGACTGCAGCGCTGCCGCGGACGACTCTGCCCGCGTCCGGGCGGCATCGTAGGCGGATTGCGCCGTGCTCTCTTTCTGTGCGGCGTCAGCTTCCGCCAGCGCCGCGCGTTCGGCATCCGCCGTGGCCGCATCGCGCTCGCGCTGGAGCGACTTTGCCTCGGCGAACGCGTCGCGCACGGATGCGAGCGCGTCATGCAGCGGTTCGTCGAATTGGAGTGCCTCCCGCTGCGCCTTCAACTTCGCGGCCCGGACCTCGTGCGCCTTGACGTCCTTGCGTGCGGACGCCTCTTCGCTCTTCGCTTTCTCGAGTTCCTGTTCGACGATCTCGAGCTGTTGCGGGAGCGCTTGCAGCTGCGCGGTCAGCTCGGCGCGACGCTTGATATCGCCGGAGATCTCGTCCAGGCGGCGCAGGCGGACCGACAACTCGTCGCACGCCGCGGCCGCGCCCGCGGCGGACTCGAGGCGCATGGCCTTCTCGCGGCGGTCGGCCTCCGCCTCCTTCAAATGATCTGCGGCCTTCTCGCGCTCGCGTGTTGCGGATGCGCTGCGGTGCTCCGCCTGGTGGAGCGCCTCGAGGCGCGGCTGGATCTCCGCGGCGCGCCGCGCGTGGTCCAGCTCGATTCGGATCTGTTTGATCGTTGGCGCCTGGCTTTCGAGTTCCAGGCGCTGCTTACGCTGCTCGAGTACCTCAGTCGTGAGCTTGTGAAGTTCGCGGACAGTTTCGAGTTCCGTGTTCGCAGCGTCTTTCTCGACGATGGCAGCCGACAGCCGTGTCTGTGCATCGGTCAAGGCCGCCTCGCGTTCCGCCAGGGCCTCTTCGGTTGCGTCCTTATACGTCTCGATCTGGCCTTCGACGCCTCGCAGCCGGGCGTTCAGCTCGCTCTTCTGTTCCTCGGCCGTGCGACGCATGCGCTCGAAGATGCCGTGCCGCAGCAGGTTCTGCAGAATCTCGCGCTGTGACTTCGGTTCCGCTCTGAGGAACCGCGCAAACTCGCCCTGGGGCAGGATGACCGTCTGGATGAAGTCGTCATAGCTGAGCCCGAGCACTTTCTGGATTGCTGCGTTCACGTCGCGCACGCCGTCGGCGATCGACCTCTCGAGCCCATCGACCACCTCCGCGAACGTCGCCGTCGTCTGGAGCCCCGACTTCGCGCGACGTTTCACACGCCGGGCGACACGATAGTGCCGCCCCTGGACGGCGAAGTCGAGGAGCACCGACAGCGAATCACGTCCGTGCGAGATGGCTTCGGTGATTCCTTGCTTTCCGAGCCGCGGCACCTGCCCATAGAGGGCGTAAAGCATGGTGTCGAGGATGCTCGACTTGCCGGCGCCGGTTGGTCCCGCGATCGCGAACAACGTGAGATCGGTGAAATCAAGCGCCGGTGGGCGATCGCGATAGCAGGTGAACCCTTCGACTTCGAGGCGGAGTGGACGCATGTCAGTCTGTACGTAGGGCGCTCCTTACGGGGCGCCGTCCTGAGATGCCGATGCGTAAAGGTCCGAGAACAAGGCGACCGTCTCGTCCGGCGCCTCGCGCTGATGCTCGCGCCGGTAGAACGAGCGGAACTGATCGACCGGCGCCATCGCTGAAATCGGAACGCGGACCGCGTCCGGGTCGGGATCCGGTGACTCGGGCAGGACGGCATCGACGACGACGATGTTCGGCAGGATCTGCCGCGCGCGGCGATTCAGGTCCGGGTTCGGCTCGTCGAGCGTGATCTTCACCTTCAGGTAGCCGAACTGCTTCAGCCCCTCCGCGTCGCGCTCCAGCTCTGTCATGGTCCCCGACCACTCGCCGAGACGCACGCCTCCTTCGTACGGTACGCGTTCGACGCGCGGCGGTTTGCGCGGTGACACGTCGACGACCACGAAACTCTTCTCGTCGTCCACCTCGCCGAAATCGAGCTGCATCGGCGAGCCGGCGTACTCGGTATGAGGTCCCGCGGCTTCGACGCGCTGCGGTCGATGGATGTGCCCCAGCGCCACGTACTGCGCGGTGGGCGGTATCGACTGCGCGGTGGCGGCCCAATCGTCACCGAGCGTGATGAGACGTTCGGATCCGCTCGACTTCGCTCCGGCGATATACGTGTGAGCGACGACGAGGTTGACCGTCTCCTTTCGGAAACCGCCAGCCAGATGCGCGAGGATGTGCTGCATCGCGTCGGCGTACTGCTGGCGGGCGAGCGTCTCGTCGCCTGCGAGCGTGAGCGCTTCGACGATGCGCCCGACGGGAGCGAACGGGACCGTGGCGACGCACGCGATCTCGCCCGAGCGTGTCGGCACCTCGATCAATCCGCCCTGTGTCCGCTGGCGGGGAAGCCCGCGCGCGCGAACGCCCACGAATTCCGCCAGCAGCCCCCAGGTGTCGAGCCGCATCGGATGGTCGTGATTCCCCGCCACGACCACGGACGGCACCGACGCACGGCCGAGCCGCATGAAGAAGCTGGAGACGGCGCGTTCGGCTTCGGGCGTGGGCACCTGGTTCTCGAATACGTCCCCGGACATCAGCACGAGATCGATCCACTCGCGCTCGATGAAGTCGCCGAGGTGCTCGAGGATGTTTCTGAGTTCGTCGAGCCGGTTCTGACTCTTCCAGAGCCGTCCCGCGTGCCAATCGGCGGTGTGGAGGATGCGCATCGGCTACAGGCCCATCCTCTCGAATGGATCCGTGATGATGGCGTCGGTCCCCACCTCGTCGCGCCGCGTGGCCCACGATGGGAACGGGAAGCGGAGCAGGATCGCCATCGGGATCTCAGGTTGAGCCACGATCATCGAACCAGGGCGGAGCAGCGATGCGCGGACGCGTCCGACGCTGGTGAGGAACCCGTACTCGCTGCGTTCGGCTTCGGCGGCGTCGAGCCGTCCGACGACTTTCAGCGCGGCGTTGCCAACGATGCGGCGTTCGACTTCGCTGGCGGTCTGCTGCGCGCCGAAGAGCGAGACGCCGAGCGAGCGGCCGCGTTCGGCGATGTCGAGCAGCACGCTGTGGAGCGGGCTCCAGCCTTCACGCGGCGCGTACTTGTTCAATTCGTCGAGGACGACGAACACGAGCGGGCGCGAGCCGCCCTGCCGCTCCTTCTGGTCCATCATCCGCTTCAGCAGGACGCCGACGACGAAGAGCTGGGCGGACGCGTGCAGAGAGTGGATGTCGACGACCGTCACCTGCTGCGCGGACCAGTCGATCGTGCGGTTGCGCGCCTGCGAATGGCCGCTCACCAGGTGCCCGACCCGTTCGGCGGCTGCGTGCAGGCGCCGCCGGAACGCGTCGAGCGTCCCGCCGGCGACGGGCGCGTTCCCCATCATCATGTCGAGGGCAGGGGAGTCGAGCAGGTCCACGAGGTCGCTGAACGACGTGACCGGCGTGCCGTCCACGACGACGCTCGCGTCGCTCTGGTCCCCATCGCGCGCGGCGCGCTCGAGCGCCTGCTCGACGCGCGAGATCACGAGGTGGATCTGCGCGCGCGCATCCTCGCCGTCCACGAACATGAAGCGGAGCAGCCGCTCGCGGCAGAACTCGCGGACGGTCCAGATGTAGGGCTGCACACCTTCCTGGCGGCTGCCCGTGTCGGGCATCGGCGTGTCGCTGCCCTTGCGCGCGGGCGCGAAGAACGCCACGCTCTGGAATGGACCGGCAGGCAGGCCGAGCCGTTCGTAGTCCGCGCGCATCTCGTCGGTGAGCTTCGCGTTCGGCTTGTCGAGCCAGAGCAGGTCCTCGCCCTTCACGTTGAAGATCAGCGCCTTCGCGTTGGCCGCATCGAGGCCGAGCGCGTCGGAATGGAACAGCGAGTAGAGGATGAACGTCGCGTAGGACGTCTTCGTCGCGACCCCCGACACGCCGCTGATCGAGGCGTGCGCGCCGCGCGTGCCGTCGAGGAACTCCAGGTTGGCGTGGACCGGCTCGCCCGCGCGCGTCAGACCGATCGCCACGCTGCGCTCCATCCGATCGAAGTAGAGCGCGCGCCGGAACTCCTCGTCGCGGACGACGTCGACCGGTGCACCGGGGCTCGGTGGCACGAACACTTCGGGTTCGACGCGCGTGACCTGCACGTGCGCGGCGTAGGAGACGTCCGCCGGCAGCGTGCCGGCGGCGACCCGGAAGGCGTCCGTGTCGAACTGGCTCCCCTCGAATCGCTTGCGGACGATGTCCACGATCCCGTAGAACGTCACCTCGTCGCCGTCCGCCAGTGTCGTCCGGGTGACGACGAGGTCATCGAGCTGGAGGCGTTCCGATTCAGAGACGCCGACCCAGAACTCGAGCGGGGTGGCATCCTGCGATCCGAGGACGAGGCCGATAGTGCGCGACTGCGATTCAGGCATGGGCGATTTCCCGGGCGAGGACTGTGGCCAGCCGGCGGCGGATCAGACGTGCGTCGCCCAGACCGCGGCGAAGATGCTGTTCGAGAGCGCCGATCGGCACCAGGTTCTGCGGCGCGCGCGGATCGCGTCCGCGCGACGAGACGAATCGTGGAACGACGGCCGTCGTCAGGTCTGCGAGGCGGATCGCCTCGTCGACCCCGACACCTTCCGAAACTTCGAGCCGAACGAGGCCGGTGAACTCGGATTCGACCGCGAGCCGGTCGGCGATCCTGACGAACCATGAATAACGAGAGAACCGCCCCGCGCTGCGGATCAGGAACACCGGTGTTCGCGCGCGGCAGGGGAGTGCCCGGAGCACCGCCACCTGCTCGTTCGGCAAATAGAGCTTGAAGAGTCGCTTCACGAAGCCCACGACGCGTCCGGCGGTGGCTTCGCCGATGTTCAACGGACCGTCGGCCAGCACGAGCAGCCGGGCGTCGTTGGCCAGCGTGCGCGCGAACTGTTCTTCGACCGTCCGCATCTCGCGTTGGAGCCCGCGAGTCGGCGCATCCGGATCCTCGTCACTGACGCTGAGGGGCTCGTAGACGAGTCCGGGTGAGACCGTGAGCCGAGACGGCGGTTTCTCACCGCCGCCGAAGATGAGGACGCGTCCGCGGACCTCCTCGCCGAAGCGGGCATGGCCCCCCTCGCAGCGGACGACCCCGACACCGTAGCTGCCGAGCGCGCCGTGCAGCACGCGTCCGTCTTTCGTGATCACAAGACGCGCCT
Organism: Vicinamibacterales bacterium; assembly: GCA_036401215.1. Taxonomy (GTDB): domain Bacteria; phylum Acidobacteriota; class Vicinamibacteria; order Vicinamibacterales; family 2-12-FULL-66-21; genus JACDCA01. The sequence goes on from DASWVN010000191.1 coordinate 23,652, forward strand.
CGATCCGGCGGACGCCGTCCACGATCGCCAGCGCCTGCGGCAGTTCCGCCGCCGCCGGCACGATCGGCGTCCAGCGCTCACGTTCGACGCTGACGTCGACCTCCACCCCTTCGTCGGGATCGGCGTGAAAGTCCGTCGGCGTTTCGGATCCGTACTCAACGGCCCAGGGATCCAGCCGCACGTCGAATCCGGCAAAGGATGTTCTTTCAATCATTCTTCGTGGGGCGCGCCTTTACGCCGCACCGCCCATAGGGTGCGGCTTCATGCCGCGCCACTCAGCACCGTACGTAGGGCGCGGCTTTACGCCGCGCCGCGCTCGCAGACGGACCTCCGGCCGGCACGCAAGATCTCATCGGCGTGGGTGACGGTGGAGGCCTGCGGCCCGGGACAGGCTGATCGTCCGGGATCGGCGAGGGTTTGTCAACGGCCGGCGCGAACTGTTTTTCGGGCTCACCCGGTCAGGTTAGCGCGAGGGGGTGACAGGGCTGGTCCACCTTTCGCGGCTGCTCAACGTGCTGATCGGCGCCACCGCTGGATGAGCTGACCTTGCAGGTGCCCGTGCTAACGTCCGGAAATGGAACAACGGGAATTGGGAACATCGGGACGGACGCGTCCTCGGCTGCATGAGCCTTGGCATCGCGGACACCTACACCAGCAGCGTGCGAGACGACGATGCGGCGGTGGCTCTGATCCGGCGCGCCATCGATCTCGGCATCACGTTTATGGATACGGCCGACATCTACGGTGATTCCGAGGAGAAGGTCGGCAAGGCCATCGCGGGACGCCGCGCGGATGTCGTGATTGCGACGAAGTTCGGTTTCGTTCAACGCGCGATGGGCACGCAGGAACAGGTCGACGGCAGCCCGCCGTACGTGCGCGAGGCGTGCGAACGATCCTTGCGGCGGCTCGGCGTGGAGCAGATCGACGTGTACTACCTGCATCGTGTCGATCAGAAGGTGCCCGTCGAAGAGACGGTCGGCGCGATGGCGGAACTCGTGCGGGAAGGAGAGGTCCGCCATCTCGGACTGTCGGAAGTATCGGCAGCCACGCTGCGCCGCGCGCACGCGGTGCACCCGATTGCCGCCGTGCAGACCGAGTATTCGCTCTTCACGCGCGAACCCGAGGACGACCTCTTCCCGACGCTGCGGGAGCTTGGGGTCGGGCTGGTGGCGTACAGTCCGCTTGGGCGCGGCTTCCTCGGAGGGCGCTTCCGATCGATCGATGATCTCGCCCCGGATGATTGGCGCCGCCGGAACCCGCGCTTCCAGGGTGCCAACTTCGAACGCAACATGGCGCTCGCCAACCGGATCCGCGAGATGGCGGCGGCCAGGGGCTGCACGCCCGCGCAGCTCGCGCTGGCCTGGCTGCTGACGCACGACAACGTCGTGCCGATCCCGGGGACGAGCAGTCTCGAGCGGCTCGAAGAGAATGCCCGTGCGGTTGCCGTGCAGCTGACGAACGGCGAGCGTGAGGAACTGGAACGTCGGTCGCCGAAAGGCGCGGCCGTCGGCGAGCGGTACCACGCATCAGGGGCCGTTCTGCTGAATCGCTGACCGGCGGCGGCGAAGTCCAGGCTTATCTTCTCGACCGTCGTCTCTTCCGCCGCCGCTCGACCGGCGAGCCGATCGAGCGGGATCGCAAAGGCGGCGCGTCCTGGACCCGTTTCGCGTTTCCGACCTGGTGGCACTACGACGTGCTGCGCGGTCTGGACTACCTTCGCCGCGCTGGTGTCACGCCCGATGCGCGCGTGGCGGAAGCGATCGATCTCGTTGCGTCGAAGTGCCGTGCCGACGGGCGGTGGTTGATGGAGGCGCAGCACGCGGGGCGGATGCCGGTGGACGTGAATGAGGGTGCAAGGCGTCCGAGCCGCTGGATCACGCTGCGCGCGCGACGGGTGCTGCGGTGGGCTACCTTTTGAGCTTATACTGCATCGCGACCGCCCCGGATGGCAGCTCCACCCGGTTCATGAGCTTCAGATCGACGTGCTTCGAGAGCCCGGCGAACAATGTCGGGCCGTGGCCGGCCAGCCGGGGATGGACGATGAACTCGTACTCGTCGATCAGGCGCAGTTCCGTCAACGACTGCGCGAGCTTCACGCCGACGACGGCCAGGCCATTCCCGGGCTCCTGTTTGAGCCGCTGAACCGCTTCCGCGAGGTCGCCGCGCAGGAGTTCCGCATTCCAGTCGACCGTGTCGAGGGTGTTCGACACGACGTACTTCTTCGCCGCGTGCATCGTCCTGGCGAACGGCTCCGTCCACTCGGGCATCGTGATCGTCCGCGTGTCGAGGCGCCACGCGGACTCCATCATGTGGTACGTTACGCGGCCGAAGATGAGGGCGTCGGCCCTGGCGATGCCTTCCATGGCGTGCCGATGCAGCGCTTCGTCGGCGATACCGACCTCGTGGTCGTAGCATCCGTCCAGGGTCACGTTGATGGCAAAGCGAAGTGGTCGCATGATGTGTCTTCGGTCTGAACGCTCGATGTGTGAAATAGGATTATTGCTGCTTTCACTGGAGATACCATGCGCAGACTCATCATGTGGAATCTGATGTCGCTCGACGGCTTCATCGAGGGCCCCGGACGCGACATCGCCTGGCACAACGATATCTGGGGACCGGAACTCGAGCAGCTCTCGATCGAGCAGGGAAAGGGAATCGGCGCGCTCCTGTTCGGACGCGTCACCTACGACCTCATGGCCGCCCACTGGCCGACGGCGAAGAAGGACGCGATCTCCGACTACATGAACGCGCTGCCCAAGTACGTCTTCTCGCGCACGCTGAAGAAGGTGGACTGGGCGAACACGACCGTGCTGACCGGAGATCCCGCGACCGAGGTCGCCAGGCTGAAGCGCGATGAGGGCAAGGACATCTTCGTGTTCGGCAGCGCCGCCCTGTCCGCCCAGATCATGCCGCTCTTCGACGAGTTCAGGATTGGCGTTGCACCGCTCTTCCTCGGCGGCGGCTCACCGCTCTTCAAGGACGGCATCGCGAAGGCGAAGCTGAAGCTGTTGAGCGCCGACCGGCATTCGACCGGCGTGGTCATCCTGCGTTACGTGCCAAACTCCTAGCCTTCGCGCGCGAGCTTCTCGCGCCGCGCCAGCTCCGCCGCACTTGGCTCCTGCGCACCGCCAACGGCGCCGGTCTTCACGTCGCCAGCTCGCACGTAGGTGGCGGCGATGAGACCGTTGGGCGAGACGGCGCTGTGCGTCAGCGTGAACGCGCGCGGCTCGCTGCTCTCATCGAACAGTCGCTTCCCCTTGCCCAGCACCACCGGGAACGTGAACGTGCGGATCTCGTCGACGAGGTCCGCCGCGAGCAACGCGTGCACGAGTTCGCTGCTGCCCTGCGTGACGAGCGCGGGCCCGTCTTCCTGTTTCAGTTGCGCGACGTCTCTTGCGGCGTCGCGCAGCGTAACTGAGCCTTTCCACGTGAGGTCGGCGCCCTCGCGGGTCGCCACATACTTGGTGACCCGGTTGAACGCGGTGGCGATATCGTCGTACGAGCCGCCTCCGGCATCGGGCCAATAGGCGGCGAAGATCTCGTAGGTGCGCCGGCCCAGCAGGAGGTCGAACGGCTCGCCGAACAGCCTGCCAATCTCGGCGCCGAACACCGGGTCGACATCGGCGTACGGAGCGACCCAGCCGCCGAACCTGAAGCCGCCAGTGGGATCTTCTTCCGGCCCGCCCGGCGCCTGCATCACGCCGTCCATCGACACCATCGCGCTGACCAGAACCGTTCTCATCGTTGACTCTCACTCCCTTCCTAGCACGTACCGGTCCAGCCGACCTCGATCGGTCCCATCACGCCAAAAGCGGCGATGCGCGACAATCTCGATATGGCCAGCCCGATACTTGTCGCCACAGACCGCGAGATCCTTGTCGTTGACGCTGAGAAAGGGGAGTCCGTCTCGGCACAGGGAATCAGCGACCGGCCGACGTGCCTCGCCGCGGATGCGTTCGTTCACGGACGGGCGTGGTGCGGCACTCATCGGGACGGGGTGTTCAGGACCGACGATGGCGGACGATCCTGGCGGTCCGTCGGACTCGAGGGCCGGCTGATCATGGCGGTTGCCGCGAGTCCCGTCGAGCGGGATGTCGTGTGGGTGGGCACGGAACCGAGCGAAGTCTGGCGCTCCGGAGACGCCGGGACGACCTGGGAGCAGACCAGCCGCCTCGAGACGCTGCCGTCGTCATTGGAATGGTCGTTCCCACCGAGACCCGATACGCATCACGTTCGCTGGATCGCATGTCATCCGCGCGAAGCCGGACGGCTCTGGGTCGCCATCGAGGCCGGTGCGCTCGTGTCCACGATCGACGGCGGACGCACGTGGCGTGACCGCGTCACCGGCGGCCCGTGGGACACCCACGAGCTGGCCGTGCATCCCGATGCGCCCGAGACGCTGCGTGTCTCCGCGGGCGACGGATACTTCGAGAGCCACGACGGCGGCGCGGAGTGGCGCTCGCCGTGCGCGGGACTCGAGGTCGGCTATCTGCGCAGCGTCGCGATCGATCCCGGGGACCCGGACGTCGTGGTCGTGTCGGCCTCGCGCGGTCCGCGTTCCGCGTATGTCGCCGGCCGCTCCGATGGCCGGTTGTATCGTCGTGTCACGCGCGAGCGCTCTTCGACTGAACCTGGTAAGTCTCAGGCCCAAGGCGAAGCACGCTGGGAGCGCGTGCGCGATGGCTGGCCGGATCCGCCCAGCACGATCGCGCCGCTGCTCTGTGCCGGCCCTAACGCGGGCGAGCTGTGGGCCACGGATGAACGCGGCGTGCATCGTTCGGACGATGGCGGAAACAGCTGGCGCCGCGTCGCCGGCCATGCGACGTCACCGCAGCATCTGCGCGGCCTTGCGCTGCTGCGGTAACGCCGACAGACACACGCCGGCGGCGCCAGCACGTGAGCCTGGCTGCTAGGGAACGCTCGCGCCCAGCGCCGCGAGAACCTCGTCCAGTTGCTCGAACGATTCGCTGAACCCGCTCGTGCTCCCGGACGTGATGGCACCGTCGAGCGCGTCCTTCGACGGATAGACGTCGTGCATGACGACGAGGGTTTCGCCGCCTCGCTCTTCGAAGGTCACCGTGGTGACGGCCCCGCCCTCGCCAGCTTCGTCGTTCGTCCAGACGATGCGGGAGTGCGGCGTGACTTCGATGTACCGGCCGAAGAACTCCATGGGCTGTTCTGAGGAAGGGTGGCTGAACACGAAACGATAGGTGCCCCCCGCACGAACATCGGCCTCGCACGAAATGAACGACACCCCGAACGACTTGGGGGCCCACCAGCGCTGAAGTAGCTCCGGCCTCGTCCACGCCTCGAACACGATGCGCGCCGGGCCGTTGAAGGTTCGCGTCACGACCAGCTCACGGTCGGACTTCCGTTCCACTGTCGTGCGGTTCTTCCCGGGTCCAGATTCACTGCCGCTTCTTGCGTCCATCGACCCTCTCCTTTCGTTTCAGTTCCTCGACGACCTTGTCCAACTCGTCGAATCGTGAGGCCCACAGCTGACGGTACCTCTCGATCCATGCCGCCTCTTCCTCGAGCCGCCGCGGGCCCAGCCTGCAGATCCGCACGCGCCCGACCTTCTCGGTCATGACGAGCCCGGCCTGCTCCAGGATGCCGACGTGCTTCTTCATGCCCGTGAGGGTCATCTGGAACTGGTCGGCCAGATCGGTGATCGACGCGTCCGCGCGTGAGAGTTGCTCCAGAACGCCGCGTCGAGTGGCATCCGCCAGGGCGCCGAACGAGGTGTTGAGACGAGATCTCGAAAACTGAACCATCAGGTTCAGTATAGTAGCGCCATGTCCGGCGGCATGCAAGCGAAGTGTGGAAGGAAGCTGCTGGGGCGGGCGCTGGCGGTAGTTACAGCTCCTTTTCCGCGAGCCGGCGGAACTCGTCGGGGACGGAACGTTTGTCGCGCGAGGCCGCCGCATAATCCACTGCTTGCGTGCCGAAGCGCCTGCGGATCGCATCGACCGCCTGGTCCGCGCGCGATCGCGCCAGGCCCTGCTTCGTGCCCGGACGACGGCCGTCGTCGGGGAGGCCGAGCGGCAGCGCCAGTTGCAGGATCGGATGCGTGTCGAGATGCGAGACGGAGATCGCCAGCAGCGAGATCGTCTTCTCTTCAGAGTGATTCGCAAGGATGCCGCGCAGCAGGTCCTCGGCGACGTCGGCGAGAGCCCGCGTCGCGGAAATCGGTTCCGCCAGCGTGCGTGAGCGCGTGACCGAGCGCAGGTCGGCAAAGCGCACGCGGACCGTGATCGTCCGGCCCGCGAGTGACTTCGCGCGGAGCCGGGCGCCGATGCGGTCGGCGAGATGGTGGAGCGCCGGTTTGAAGACGCGCTCGATTGCCGGCTGTCGTCCGAGCGCGGATTGCGCGCCGGCAGAGCGGGCGCGTCGCCGTGTCTCGATCTGCCGGGGATCGCGGTTCCACGCGAGTGCCGCCAGCTTTCGACCGGCCGCGTGTCCGAGCAGTCGCTCCACCGATCGGGGAGAGCTTTTCGCGAGCTGACCGATCGTGGTGATGCCGGCCCTGGCGAGCCGCGCCTCGGTCGCAGGGCCGACGCCCCACATCAGTCCGACCGGCAGCTCGTGAAGGAACTCGAGTTCTGTCGCAGGATCGACGACGACGAGTCCATCCGGCTTGGCGACCTGCGAGGCGATCTTCGCCAGGTGCTTCGTGCGCGCCACGCCGATCGACATCGGGAGACCCAGCTCGGCGCGCACGCGCGTCCGAACCGTCCGCGCGATCTCCTCCGGCGATCCGAAGAGATGGGTGCACCCGGCCACGTCGGCGAAGGCCTCGTCGATCGAGATGCGCTCGATCGCAGGCGTGAAGTCACCCAGGATCCCGATCGCGGCATCGCCGAGCCGCTGATACTCGTTGAAGTGTCCGCCAACAAACACGATGTCCGGACAGAGTTCCTTCGCGCGTCGTCCCGGCATCCCGCTTCGCACGCCGAAAGCCCGCGCTTCGTAGGATGCCGCGAGCACGACGCCGCCGCCGACGGCTATCGGCTTGCGGCGTAGTCGAGGATCGAGCAGCTGTTCGACCGACGCATAGAAGGCGTCGAGGTCCGCGTGGAGGATGGTGGCCGTGGATTCACGCATCACACCCACCACAACGCGGACGCGAGCCGCGACTGATCGAGTGCCGGTCCGGACCCGAGACGTAACGCGACCGGAGCGCCAGCGGCAACCAGACGCTTCAGCTCCGTCGTCAACACGCGTAACCGATCGAAGGAGGCGAGGGTGAAAGCTTCGCGTCGCGCGGCGACCGGACGACGATAGCCAGGTGGAATCGGCGGTCTTGTCGTCGGTTCGACGGCTTCGCTCGAGACGACCTCGCCGTTCTCGATCACGATGAGCCGCGGACGACTGTCGCCCGGCTCGCACCACATCACGCTCGATTCGAACAATCGCGTCAGCCAGGCCGCGCGGCGGCGGGCGAGCGCTGCGCGCAGCGCCAGCCACTCCAGCGACACCTGCACGAACTCCGGCGTCCACACCGGCACACGACCTTCGCTGGCATCGTCCTCCTCCAGATCGCGGTCCCGCCGGCCTTCTTTCCACAGGCGTGTGCCAAGCCACAGCAGCTTCGCGTGCGCCGAGATGTCCGCGCGTAATAGTTCAGGATGCGTCGTGCACAGCAAGTCATATCCGGCGGCGAAGGTCTCGGCGTCGGGGCCGCGTGCCCCGGACGTCAGCGCACTGCGCTCCGCGCGCGCGAATGCCTCGAATCGATCGAGCGTCTCGGCTGACGGAAAGGGGCCGAGCGGGCAGTGTGGCGACGGCCGTGCGCGACGCGTGCCGAGATCCGGCGACGCGAACCAGAGGGCGCGGTCCTGGATCGTGAGCGCGACGTTGTAGGGCGGCTGGTGCCGCTTGATCTCGTCGGATTCGAGCAGCGCGGCTTCGAGCGCAGTCGGCGTGACCTCGAACGAGAGCGCACGCGCCTGCGACAGCATCTCGAGCGATCGCTCGTGGACGCCGTTCTGCTTGCGGAAGTAGCTGTTGACGCGGTGATGAAGCGACGCAGCCTTGCCGACGTAGAGCACGCTGCCGTCGGTGCGGAGCATGCGATACACACCGGGCGCGTCCGGCACCGACAGCCGCACCTCGCGCGGCATCGGCCACACGCGCCGCCGTCGTCCCGCCGCCTTGACGGGGATCGCGAGCCAGTCGTGAAGCGCGTCCCACGTCGATATGCCTTCCGTCTCGAGCAGGCGGACCAGCTCTCGCCAGACGAACGCGGTTGCGTCGACGTGATCGGCGCTCCGGCGCAGCGTGCCGACCGCGTGACCGAAGTATCCGGCGAGCGCGCGCAGGCTGCAGCGGGGGAGATCGGGCAGCAGGCGTCTGGCGATGTCGCGCGTGCAGACCACGTCGAGCGCGAGCGAGTCGCCGGCCAACGTGCGAAGGAACGGTTCCTCGAATCGAGCGAAGTGGATGACTGTCGGCGCGGGTTGCCGGGTGAGACTCGCGGCTTCGCCGGACAGCTTGCGCCAGGCTGTGTGGGCGGTCAGGCCGTGCCGCACCATTGTTTCGGAGATACCGGTGATCCGCCTGACCGCCGGCGGGATCCGCTCGCCCTCCGGAAGCCTGGTCAGGCACGCACGCGCGTCGGCGACCGTGCCGCGCACTCGCGCCCAGCCGATTTCGAGGAGATGCCCGCGCGGCGCCGCGGCCGTCGCCTGGCAGTCGACCACCAGCACCTCGAGTTGCGAGAGCGTGGCTGCCACGGCCCGTCAGCGTATCACATTCGCCGTATGTTCGCCTTTTGCCGCACGCTGCAGGGCTAACCAGGTTTGTGGCAGGCTGACTCACTACTCGGGGGCGGGCACCCACGCGGGTCCCGTCACGTGGCAGCCCACCCGGGTGCTCGCGCGCTGCCATGGGGCTCAACGGGTCCGCGCGCTCCGCGCCCGGGCGGGCGCCCGCCACGTGCCACCCGCGAGCCCGCCGCGGTAGTGATTCAGCCTTCCGCGTAGGGCGCGGCTTCACGCCGCGCCGAGGCCCCTCCACGCGTTGACGATCTCCACGATCGACTCCGCGGGTTCCGCGCCGGTCTCCCACTCGATGGGCGAGCCAGCTTCGATGAGGATCCGCCCGACCGCGGCGTGATCGCGCCCATCCTTCGGCCACCGCGCACCTTCGGCGGCCCAGATGAGCGGCTGGGCCTTGAACTCGCGATCGCGTGCCGTGACGGATCCGCCATGCGCGAGCAGCAGGCGCACCGCATCGGGCCATCCTTCCATTGCCGCGACGTGCAGCGCCGTCTTACCGATCGACTCGTCGCCGCGATTCGGATCGAAGCCGCACGCGAGCATCGCCTCGAGCGCGGCGAGGTCGCCGCGTTCCGCGGTGCGGTAGAACGCCGCGTAGTGCTCGGGACCGATCTGGTTGCGGAGACTCGGTTCGGTTTGCAGCATCGCGTCGACGGTTCCCCGGTCGCCGCGGCTGCAGGCTGCAACGAGGCGATCCACCGGCGACAGTTCGCCCGGCGCTCCCTGCGCGAGCAGCCAGGCGGCGACATCGTGGTTACCGTTCAATTCGGCGACTTCGTACGGCGTGCGCCCGTCGGCGCGCGGGCGCGTGAGATCGGCGCCGCGGCGGACGAGATCCTCCACGAGCGTCACGTCCCAGTTCGCTGCGGCTCGGTGCAGCGGTGTTTCTCCGGTCGCGGCGAATACGGGATCCGGATCCGCGCCGTGGGCCAGCAACCACCTGGCTCCATCGGTCCCTCTCGCCCATTCGAGAATCGTATACAGAGGCGCGGAGCCGTCGGTCGCCCACGGCCGGCTCACGTCGACGCCGTAGGCGAGCAGCAGATCCAGCGCCGCGATGTTGCCCGCGCCTGCCGCGAGCGGCAGCGTCACACCGTCGCTCGGGTCCGCTCCCGCGTCGAGCAGCGCTCTCGCCAGCGGCAGCGATCCGACGATGAAGACGGCGCCCCAGAGGACGGGACGGTAGACGTCGTGGTGCTTCCAGGGGAAGCGGAGGTTGGGATCGGCGCCGTGCGCGATGAGGCGGCGGGCGATCTCGATCACTCCGGATTCGCGGATCTCCGAACGTGCGGCGATCGAGGAGTAGCAGACGTAGTGCAGCGGCTCCCATCCGCGAGGCCCGCCGCGCTGCTCCACACGCCGCGGGTCTTCAGCCAGGTGACGCTCGACCGTCTCGACATCGCCGGTGACGAGCGCGGCGTAAAAATCCGCGCGTGCGATGCCCGGGTGCAGCGCGAGCAGCCGTTCGGCGCGATCCGCGCGTCCGTCCGTCGCGGCCTCGATGAAGGCCTCGACCGCGGCGTTGAATCCGAGGGTTGTCTCTTCAACGTGCCCGCGCAGTGCGTTCCACGATTCGAAGCCGTGCTCGCGCGCGATCACCGACTGCGCATCGTGGAGTCCGAGCGGACGTCGTCGCAGTGATGCCTCGGAGTCGCGTGCGAAGGCCGGCAGGATCCGGAATCGCGCCATCGCGTCGGCGTCCCCGGCGCGCGCGGCGTGGAGAAGGTCCTTCGCCTGGTGTTTCAGCTGGTCGAGATTGGGGCGCTCAGGTAACTGCCTGGCCGACATAGAACCTCCATGCTGCAGCCAGCGGTCCGCAAGCCGGCCAGCACGGAGACGGCCGTGCAGTCGAGTGAGAGGGGGATGGACTCAGTCCTTCGCGCGGACCCGCGGGCGCTCCCGGCGCACGCGGTCAGTGTTGCTGGACGGGGGCGGGGAAGTCAAACGCGAGCGGAACGGTGGCTGCGGCATGTCAGCAGTGCCGTCGTCGTGGACCGAATGGTGCATCCGGTCCGTGAACTGTTCTCTGTACAGAGGGGCAGTTCATCCAAACAAGGAGGACCGCATCGTGACTCGACTCCACTACTCCATCGACATCGACGCACCGCGTCAGCGCGTGTGGGATGTGCTCTGGGACGATAAGACCTATCCGGAATGGACGAGCGCCTTCATGGAAGGATCGCACGCCGTCAGCGACTGGAAAGAGGGGAGCACCGTTCAGTTCCTCGGCCCGAACGGTGACGGCATGTTGGCAGTCATCGAGAAGAAAATTCCCAACGAGCGCATGACTTTCCGACACCGCGCCGAGATCAAAGGGGGCAAGGAGCAGCCGGCAGCGTCCTGGTCGGGAGCGATCGAGGACTACACGCTGAAGGACACCGGAAAGGGCACGACGCTGATCGTCGAACTCGACACCGCGGACGAGCTACAAGGAGATGTTCGAGAAGGCGTTCCCGAAGGCGCTCCAGCGGGTTAAGGAACTCGCTACGCAGAAGCCAGCCGGCGTCACTCGATAGGTGTGTCCTGCCGGGCGCACGTCCGCGAGGGGGCATCGTGCCGCGCGTCGCGCGCTGGTGCGCTAGCCTGTCATGACTTTGTTCATGTCGGCCGTCGTCATGATGGATTTGATGTAGGTGAAGGTTCCGGGGCCGAGCAGTTCCTCTGTGGCGCTGCGAGCCGCCGTGTAGGCCGCCCGCGCGAGGGATCCACCGAGGCTGACGCGCTTCACGCCGCACGCGGCGAGATCGGCGATCGAGTGGCGATAGTCCGGAGGCCCCATCACGATGTTCACCGGCTTGCGCAGTGACTGACAGACCGTCCGAATATCGTCGAGCGATCGGAGCCCTGGCGGGAACAGCACGTCCGCGCCGGCCTTCTCGTACGCCTGCAAGCGTTTGATGGTGTCGTCCAGATCCGTGACGCCGTGCAGCCAGTTCTCGCAGCGGGCGACGAACTGGAACGGAAAGTCCAGGCTGTGTGCCGCCTCCGCCGCCGCGGCGACTCGCTCGACCGCCAGAGTGAAGTCGTAGATCGGCGCCTGCGGGTTCCCCGAGTAGTCCTCGATCGAGCCGCCGACCAGCCCCACCTCCGCCGCGCGCCGGATCGTCTGCGCCGCATCCTCGGGCCGATCGCCGAACCCGTTCTCGAGATCGGCGGCCACCGGAAGGTCCACGGCGTCAACGATCATGCGCGCGTTCGCGAGCGACTCCTCGCGTGTCACGCCGCCATCGGGCTTGCCGATCACCCAGGCGAGTCCCGCGCTCGTTGTCGTCAGCGCTTCGAACCCCATCGAGGCGAAGAGCTTCGCCGATCCCGCATCCCATGGATTGGGGATCCAGAAGATGCCGGGGCCTTCGTGAAGGGCCTTGAGCTTCTCGGCTTTTTGCTTTTGGTTCATGGCTTTGCTCGTTTTGCTGGGGGGCAGATCCGCCTTTGGGGGGAAGGATACGCGGAATGTCGTCGTTACTTCGTGTGGCGGCTTGCCTTGGCGGTGGATCTCGGTCCCGACGGCACTGTTCCTCAGCAGGCAATCTCGATTGGTCACTGGATGGAGCCTCGTCGTAGACGTCGAGCGGAAAGCAGCGACCCGGCGGAGCGGGAGCGAGGGAAGCGAACTTGGGCGAGGCGCCGGACGGCACGGCCGCGCAGCGGCGGCGCCGAGCGCCAAGAAAGTGGTCGGGGCGACTGGATTCGTACCAGCGACCCCCTGCGCCCAAGCCAGTTTTTATCGGCTTTCCAACGCTCACCAATGCTCACCATCCGGTGCCGCAAACGTTAGTATTTCCTAAGTATTTCGATGATTTTGGCTGTTCAACGCTCGCCGACCCATGCTACGCTGTCGCTGTCATTTTGTGACCTATATGTGACCTACAGCGGGCTCCCTGTCCCGCCGCGCATAGGAGATCGCAGATGCCGGTGCACCACCTTACGGATCGAACGATCGCCGCACTTCCTGTGCCCTCGGAGAGCGAGCGTCAACGTGACTACTGGGACGACGTGCTTCGTGGCTTCGGCGTCCGTGTCTCGTACGGCGGTAAGCGCGCATTCGTCGTGCGCTATCGCGTTGGGCGCCGCCTCCGACGACTGACCATCGGTCCGTATCCGGTCAAGTCGCTGGCCGATGCGCGCAAGGAAGCACGATCGATTATTGGCCAAGCGGCCGACGGCGACGACCCTGCCCAGACGAAGCAGGAGCAGCTCAAAGGCGAGTTGTTCCGCGATCTCGCGACGGCCTACGTCGAGATGGCTGAGAAGCGCCATCGCAGCTGGCGCGAAGAGAAGCGGATCATCGACAAAGATCTTCTGCCCGTGCTCGGTTTTCGCCGGCTGGCCGATATCCGTCGGCGCGACGTGCGCGAGCTCGTGGAGGCGATCGCGCGGAAGCGCGACGCGCCGATCATGGCAAATCGCACCTTGGGCGTACTCTGCAGGATGTTCAACTTCGCGCTGGATCGCGAGTGGATTGAGGCAAATCCGGCATCACGGATTCCCGAACCCGGCGAGGAAAAATCCCGCGATCGCGTGCTCAGCGACGAGGAGCTGCGCGAACTGTGGGCCGTGCTCGAATCCCTCGCGAAGGACTACGAGGAAGAGGCTGACGACTCACGGCAGAAGGTTCGCCCCGCCAAGGCGCGCGTTACGCCTGCGACCGCGCAGGCATTTCAGGTGCAGCTGCTGACGGCGCAACGTCCAGGCGAGACTTGCAAGATGCGGTGGGCCGATGTCGATCTCGAGAGCGGTTGGTGGACGATTCCCGCTCCCATTGCCAAGAACGGTCGCGCGCACCGCGTGCCGTTGACGAAGCCCGTGATCGAGATACTCGAGCGCAGGCGTGAACTCGCCGGCGACAGCGCCAAGATTGTGTTCGAGAATCGCCGCGGCGCTGGTTCGATTGCGCACCGTGCGAAAAAGGCGGCATCGATTCTCTGCCGCGGTCTGTCGTTCGAATTCCGTGCGCACGACCTTCGCCGGACGGCATCGACGGGAATGGCCGAAGCTGGCGTCCCCCGTGATCACATCGCAAAAGTGCTCAATCACGTCGAGGGAGGTCCGGCCGCAACGCGCGTTTATGACCGCTACGCCTACGACAAGGAGAAGCGAGACGCACTTGAACGCTGGGCGCGGCGGCTACAGGCGATAATCGAAGGCAAGACCGCGAAAGTGATGTCGATACGTCGCGCATAGCCAGACGCAGCATGCCGCCCGCGCGATTATCCGCTTCGGACCGGCATACGAAGAGGGGACCCGAGGGCGTGTTCGTGAGCCTTGCCGTAAATACGCCTTCCTCACGCGCCACAGCCGACCGTTCCTCCAATGTTCTGGAGGAGGAACGTAGGCGAGCGAACGCGCTGGCACGGTTGTCAGATCGTCTCACCAACTTCTTGATTCGCAGTATTCGCACCCTGGCGAGGCGGTGGCGGTCTGGCGCGCGGAGCCCGCCGTCCTGAGCCGATGTGATCACGAAGAGACGTACGCTGTTGACAAGGCGCCAGACGCGAGAGCATGGCCATATCGCGCCAACCGTTGACTGCAAATTCTGTTGGACCTACAGCCCGGAGCAGTCGTGCTCGTCATCAGCGGAATCGGTAGGCACTATCCAGCCTCTACGTAGAACTCGACGCGCTTGTTGATGCGTGCGGTCTCCGCCGACGCGTGGCGGATACACGCGTGAGATCAGAGGCGACCGACACACAGATAGACTCTCGCGGCGGCTCGGACGGTCGCACAGCACATCGACCACCTGAGTCCGATAGCGATCGAAGCCCTTCCGGAGGTCCGGGCCGCCCTCGATCGTGGAGAGGTGTGGGGTGCCGCCAGTTCGGTTCGCGTGTACCGATGAAACCGGCATCGCATTCGCGCTACACGCCATCGTCCTGCCTCCGCCCATGGTCCGGCTAGTGGATAGAACACGTTGACAATTCGCGTCGGTGACCCATCCACGACGAAAAGCCAAGGGTTCATGAATCGCATGAACTGCGGCGATGATTCCGGAACCGGCAGCTCCGATTCGGCGGAATGGCAGAGCTGGCGTATGCTGAAGTCGAGATGGCCAACTACCTGTACGTCGACAACAGCAACGTCTGGATCGAAGGAATGCATGTGGCTGCGGTCGCAAACGGCCACGCGCCCAGCATCTGGGACGCTCTTGAAAACAAGATTTGCGATTACTCGTGGAAGATTGATTTCGGGAAGCTCTACGAATTCGCCGGTGGCGATAAAGCTGAGGTCGGCCGGGCGGTGCTGTACGGGTCACGACCGCCGGCGAACGACTCGCTTTGGTCCATCGCGAAGGCGAAGGGGTTTGAAGTCGTCGTGTACGACAGGAACGTTCAGAACAGAGAGAAGAAGGTCGATACGAGCATCGCTGCCGACATGATCGCTGACTCGTATGAACGGATGGACCCTGCCAAGGACGAGATCACGCTCGTCTCCGGAGATCGGGACCTCGTTCCAGCGGTTGAGAAGCTTCGCAAACGTGGGTTTAAGGTGGATGTCGTGTTCTGGGATCACGCGTCTGGAGAACTCAAGAATGCGGCCTCGCAGTTCGTTTGCCTGAATCCGCATCTCAGCCTGCTGGCACTCAAGAAGTAAGAGGGTCGGCCGGCGGGATCCGCGATTACGAAGTACATTCGGAGCGCACTGATTACAAAGCAGAGGACATCGTGGCCAGATTGCCTCAAATCCGTGGACTTCTTCTCGAGGAACTGGCGCTCTACCTCTTAGGTGTAAACGGGTACGTGCCTGTCGATGGTCCTGGACACGATCCCACTCTCAAGCTCGGCGCGTCAGGAATCGAGATCTGTGGCCGCGGTTGCCATCATCAAATCGACGCAATCGCAGACTATCGGCTCAGCCCTCCGTTCTCAAACCCCCAACGCCTACTCGTCGAAGCCAAGTCGCTCGGAAAGCGAGTGGGCGTAGATGTTGTTCGAAACGCGGTAGGCGTTCTCAAGGACGTCTCGGAGCATTGGACCGGAAATGGCCACGGGAGATATCACTACCAATCACTGCTGTCCAAATTAGGCGAGCCGATGTGCTGACCATCGGTGATTCTCGCGGGAATCCACGAGCGGTGCTGGCCAAATTCAGCCTTGTCAAATCAGCACCCCTTGGATGGGCTCGGGCGGCAATGGCGGAGCGGTGA